>JAJBTX010000124.1 GCA_020860645.1 Lachnospiraceae bacterium
GCCGCGTGCTGAACAAGAATGATTACGAGACCTACTCAGCCACGGACGGCGAGGAGGCGCTCGCGCTTCTCGACCAGAACTACAGTGACCTGATCATCCCGGATCTGATGATGCCGAATCTGGACGGCTTCGACCTGACGAAGGAGCTGCGGGACAACGGCTATCAGCTCCCGATCCTCGTCGTGACCGCGCGGGATACCTATCCGGACAAGGCGAAGGGCTTCAAGCTCGGTATCGACGACTACATGGTAAAACCGATCGACGTCAATGAGCTGCTGCTCAGGGTGGAGGCGCTGCTGCGCCGCGCGAAGATTATCTATGAGAAGAAGCTGGAGTTCGGTCCGGTCTGTCTCGACTATATCAACCTGACCATGACGGTGGACGGGAAGTCTCAGATTCTTCCGCAGAAGGAGTTCCAGCTGCTCTACAAGCTTTTGTCCAGCCCGAACCACACCTTTACCAGGCAGCAGATCATGGACGAGCTCTGGGGCTACGATTCGGAGACTGACGCGCGCACCGTCGACGTCCACGTCAACCGCATCCGGGACCGCTACCGCGAAGTGCCCTACTTCCAGATCCAGACCGTCCGCGGCCTGGGCTATAAGGGCGTCATCGCAAAATGAAGAAGGATACCTTCTACTCCCTCTGGTTCCGGATCGTGATCGCCTGCTTTTTTGTCATGGTGGGAACCTTCCTCGCGCTGGGCTTCGCATTCTATCTGCTGCTGCGCTTCGGAATCATCACACTGCTTCCGCGGCTGGTAACAGGCGTTCGCGTGCTGGTCGTCATGGCGGTACTCAGTGTGGTCACCGGCACGGTTCTTAACCTGTTTATCGCGCGCATCGTCGTGAAACCGATCACAGAGCTTTCCGACGCCATGGGCCAGGTTGCGAAGGGCGACTATGACATTCGCCTGGACACGGAAAAATACCAGGGCGAGATTCGTTATCTGCGGGAAGATTTCAACCAGATGGTCCAGGAGCTGAACGAGACGAAGATGCTGCGCTCCGATTTTATCTCCAGCGTCTCGCACGAGTTCAAGACGCCGCTCGCCACGGTCAGCGGCTACGCGACGCTGCTGCAGGACGATACGCTCACACGCGAAGAGCGGGATGAATACCTGAAAATCATCATCCAGACCTGTAAGGGGCTCTCCACGATGACCGGTAATATTTTAAGCCTGACCAGTCTCGAACATCAGGACAATATCAGCGATCGGGAGGTCTTCCGGGTAGACGAACAGATCCGCGAAGTCGTCCTGGGCATGGAGCCGCTCTGGGCGGAAAAAAATCTGACCGTTACACCGGAGCTCGACGAAATCTCCTGGAACGGTAACCGGGAAATGACCAATCTCATCTGGAGTAATCTGCTGAACAACGCCATCAAGTTCACTCCGGCGGGCGGGGAAATCATCATTGAGGCCACCATTGACCGGAAGTGGCTGACCGTCGCGGTGCAGGACAGCGGCTGCGGCATGACGCCGGAGGTCATAGCACACATTTTTGATAAATTCTATCAGGGTGACCCCTCTCACAGGCGCAAGGGCAACGGCCTCGGGCTCGCGCTCGTACACCGCATTGTCTCGCTCTACGAGGGCTCGATCGACGTGAAGAGCGAGCCGGATCTCGGCAGCCGCTTCACGGTGCGACTCCCCTCCGGATATAAAGAGACATAATATACCGCAGAAATCCCGTCAGGCGACGATGTAACCCTATATAACAGGGGCACGCAGACTCCGGACGGGGTTTTTACATTTGGTAATATAGTTATACGTGGGACACACATTTTTCCACATGCCACGGGATCGATGCGATATGGCATTGCACCTTTATGTAATTATATATGCGGCACGCGTTTTTTTACCTCCGCCGTCACGACGCCGATCAGCAGGCCGGTCACGAGCCCCGCGATCAGCAGCACCGGTCCATAGTAGAGCAGGTTCACGCTCTCCAGGACCAGCATCGCGACCAGGAGCTGCCCGACATTATGCGTGATGCCGCCGATAACGCTGACCCCATAGATATCGAAGGCGCCGCTGCGCTTCGCCAGATACATACAGAGGAAGCTGAGCGCCGCTCCGGCAAGACTGTAGAGCAGCATCGACAGGCTGCTGAACATAAAAGCAGACAGAATAATGCGGACGATATTGACTGTCAGCGCATCGCGCGCGCCAAGCATGTAGAGCGCCCAGACCACGATAAGATTCGCAAGACCCAGCTTGACGCCCGGGATGCCGATGGGAATGGGAATCAGCAGCTCCACATAACCGGCGATCAGCGCGAGCGCGGTCAGAAGACCCAGCAGCGCCAGACGCTTTGTTTTTTTATCCATCAGAATTTTTCCCTTTTATATCAAAAAGTGTGATACTGCGAAACCCAGGATCCTGAAACCGGATGACCGGCTCATGATCCCCTGTTTCCTGTATCACACTATAACATAAAAAGGGGTCTTACAAAAGTATGTTTTTCTCTCACGCCTCGCCGTGCCGGTGGCTTCCGGTCACGGAATACTCCACCCACTCTGCGATATTGACCACATGGTCGCCGATGCGCTCGAAATACTTGGCAATCATCAGTATGTCGATGCACTGCTCTCCCTGCCCTGGATTCTCAGAGACCATCTGAATAAGCTCCTTCTTTACCTGATTAAACAGATCATCCACGAGGTCATCCGCCTGCATGACGCTGTTCGCCAGAGGCAGATCCTTTTTCACAAAGGATTCGATGCTGTCGGTCAGCATCTTCATCGCCGCCTCCGCCATCTGCTGAATATGCACATGCTGGGTGATATCGCTGCCCTCCAGGAATTTTACGATATCCGCGATATCCGAAGCCTGGTCGCCGATGCGCTCCATGTCAGAGATCATCTTCAGCGCGGCCGAGATCGTCCGCAGATCCCGCGCGACCGGCTGCTGCCGCAGAAGCAGCTTCATGCAGCGGTCCTCGATATCACGTTCCTTCTGGTCAATCTCGTACTCCAGCAGAAAGGTCCTCTGCCTCGCCTGCCGGTCCGAATGCAGAAGCGCCGTCATCGACTCCGACACCGCGGCCTTGCAGAGCGCTCCCATCGCGATCAGGTCCTCATTCAGCTCCGTAAGCTGCCGTTCAAAGTTATCTCTCATAGGATCAACCAAACCTTCCTGTAATATAATCCTCTGTCCTCTTGTCCTTCGGCATCGAGAACAGCTGTTCCGTCTTTCCGTACTCGACCATCTCACCGAGCAGGAAGAATGCAGTATTGTCAGAGACACGCGCCGCCTGCTGCATATTGTGCGTCACCATGATGATCGTGTAGTCCTTCTTCAGCTCCATCGCCAGATCCTCCACCTTGGAAGTGGAGATCGGGTCGAGCGCCGAGGTCGACTCGTCCATCAGCAGCACCTCCGGCTCCACGGCCAGGGCGCGCGCGATGCAGAGCCGCTGCTGCTGTCCGCCGGACATACCGAGAGCATTCTTTTTCAGGCGATCCTTGACCTCATCCCAGATCGCCGCGGCGCGCAGAGATTTCTCGACGATCTCGTCGAGCTTCGCCCCTCCGCGCACGCCGTGGGTGCGCGGTCCGTAGGCGACGTTATCGTAAATGCTCATCGGGAAGGGGTTCGCCTTCTGGAAAACCATGCCGACCCTTTTGCGCAGCACGTTCACGTCCAGATCCTTGTAAATATCCACGCCGTCGAGCGTGATCTCGCCCGTGATCCGGCAGCCCTCCACGAGGTCGTTCATCCGGTTCAGCGTCTTCATCAGCGTGGACTTGCCGCAGCCGGAGGGGCCGATGAACGCCGTGATCTCCTTCTCCGGAATATCGAGGTTCACGTTTTTCAGCGCGTGAAAATCTGAATAGTAGAGATCCAGATTTTTGATGTTAAATTTTCCCATTCTTTCTTTCCTCCGTAATGGCTGTTCAGCCAACGTCTTCCGTGTCTGTCACTATATCCGGTCTCAGCCGCCACCCGAAGCTTTCGCACTGAATCGCTTTGCAATAAAACTGGACAGCGCGTTGATCAGGAGCACCATCACGAGCAGTACCACCGCGGTCGCGTAGGATTCTTCCATGTAAAGTCCCTCATTCAGCAGCGCGTACATGTGGATTGCGAGCGTTCTGCCTGAGGAAAACAGGTTTTTCGGAATACCGGCCACCGTACCTGCCGTATAGATCAGAGCCGCGGTCTCACCGGTGATACGCCCGATGGCAAGAATCACTCCGGAGAGAATACCTGGCATTGCACTCGGAAGCAGTACAACGAACACGGTGCGCAGCTTTCCCGCGCCCAGACCGTAGCTGCCCTCGCGGTAGGAATCCGGCACGGCTTTGAGCGCCTCCTCCGTCGTACGCATGATGGAAGGCAGTACCATGATCGCGAGCGTCAGCGCGCCGCTCATCATCGAATAGCCCCAGTGCAGCGCCACGCCGAACATCAGATATCCGAACAGGCCGTAGACGATGGATGGAATACCCGAGAGAGTCTCTGTCGTCATGCGGACAATCCGCACCAGCTTATTGCCGCGCCGCGCGTATTCCACCAGATAGATAGCGGAGAACACGCCCAGCGGCACCGCGATCAGCAGCGACAGGAAGGTCATGATAAGCGTATTAATAATGGCCGGCATCATTGACACATTGTCGGTCGTGTATTTCCAGGCAAAGAGGCTGGGCTTCAGATTCGGCACGCCCTTTATGAGGATGTAGCCGACCAGAAGCAGCAGCACCGCCACCGTGATGAGCGCCGCCGCCCACACGAGGACTCTCCGCGCGCAGGCCTGAATTTTCTGTCTTATATCAGCCATTCTTGTCACCTCTCTCTACGACGGAGAACAGAAGGTTGATCAGCAGGATGAAGACGAAGAGGACGACGCCCGTCGCGATCAGCGCCTGTCGGTGCAGCCCGGAGGCATAACCCATCTCCAGCACGATGTTCGCCGTCATCGTGCGCACGCCGTCGAGCAGACTACCGGGCATGACCGCCTGGTTGCCGGCCACCATGATGACCGCCATCGTCTCTCCGATCGCGCGCCCCACGCCGAGGATAACGCCCGCCAGGATGCCGGACTTCGCTGCCGGAACGACTGTGCGGAACACGCTGCCCTCATGGGTATCACCCAGCGCCAGTGCTCCCTCATAGTAGCTCTCCGGCACCGCGCGGATCGCGCTCTCCGAGACGCCGATGATCGTCGGCAGAATCATGATGCCCAACAGGATCGACGCGGTCAGCATGCTCTTGCCGCTGCCTCCGAAGATCTTCTGCATCGCCGGTACGATCACCACCAGTCCGAAGAAGCCGTAGACGATGGAGGGAATGCCCGCCAGGAGCTCGATCGCCGGTTTCAGGATCGGATAGATTTTCTTCGGGCAGAAGCGCGCCATAAAGATCGCGCAGAGGATGCCGATCGGCACACCCACGATGATCGCACCCGCCGTCACATAGATGCTGCCCACGATCATGGGGAGGATGCCAAAAATATCGTTCAGAGGCTTCCACTTGGTCCCGGTCAGAAATTTGATCGGCCCGATCTCCAGGATCATCGGGATTCCGTTGGAGAAGAGGAACCAGCAGATCAGCGCGACCGCCAGGATGGAAGCACACGCGGCGCCTAAAAAGACGCCGTGCATGATTGTTTCTTTTAACTTCTGTGTGTTCAAAGCATTTTCCTCCGAAAAGGGGAAGGGTTACTGTGCGATCTCAGACCAGTCCGTGATCTCTCCGGTGTAGATACCAAGGACCTCCTCGGAAGTAATGCTGCTGATCGGATTGTCGTTATTTACGACGACCGCGATACCGTCGAGCGCGATGACTGTGCCGGTCAGCTCCGCCGCTTCCTCATCCTTCAGCTCACGGGAAGCCATGCCGATATCATAGGTGCCGTCGATCGTAGAGGTCATACCGGTCGTGGAGTCACTCTGCTGCACCTCGATCGTCGCGTCCGGATTCAGCTCCTGATAAGCCTCTGCCAGCTTCTCCATCACCGGCGTCACGGAAGAAGATCCGCCAACCGTGATCGTACCTGCGGGAAGCTCGCCCTCGAAGGCTCCGGTGCTGCCCTCGCTCACATAGCCGTTCTCCTCTACGACCGCCTGTCCCTCGTCGCTCAGGATGAAGTTAATGAAGTCCGCCGCAAGGCCTTCCGGCTCGCCCAGCGTCGCGATGTTAAACGGACGGGACACGCCATAGCTGCCGTTCTTCACATTGTCTGCCGTCGCTTCCGCGCCGTCCACGAGAAGCGCCTTCACATCGCTGCTCAGGGAACCAAGAGAGACGTAACCGATCGCGTTCACATTGCCCGCCACGGTCGTCATCATGACCGAGGTGCTGTTCGTGATCTCCGCCGAATCGATCGTCATATCAACCTTATTTCCGTCCGCGTCCTTCTGCTCGATGCCGAAGAGCTCGATGAACGCGCCTCTGGTGCCAGAACCGTCCTCACGGGACAGCACGGTGATCGCACCGCTCATGGTCTCCGCCGTCGCGGTTTCCTCTTCCTCCGTCTCCGCTTCCTCTGTCTCTTCCGCTGTCTCCTCAGCCGCAGTGCTCTCGCTGCTGCTCGTCGAAGAACTGCTGCTTCCGCAGCCGACCGCCATCGTCATCGTCATGGCTGCCATCAACATCACTGCTACAAGTTTCTTTTTCATAATGTTCACTCCTTACTTTCCAGTGTAATATGTAACTGCCTCTCGCAGTTCAAGGATGATGATAGCCGCGCCATGTAAAATCCAGAATCCTTTTTCTGTAAAAAGAATGTAAAAAGGGTCGGAAATCATTTTGAAATGATTTTTTCTTGAAAATAAATCATTTGCGAGTGATTTTTCTTGACACCGAATCAAAAACAGATAAAATAGAAGCTGACAAGGAAGAATACTGAGAGGGGAAGGAATGTTTATATGGAAAGAAACATCATATTCGAACTGCTGGAATGGCGTGATATGAAGAAAGGGCGGATGCCGCTGGTCCTCTACGGAGCCAGACAGGTAGGAAAAACCTGGCTTCTCCGGCACTTTGGGAGGGATTATTACAGCAACACGGTTTATATCAATTTCGAGAGGATGCCCGTCATCGCCGAATACTTTGACGGCGACTTAAAGCCGGACCGTATTATCCGTTTTCTCGAAGAATATTTCCACACAAGAATCATCCCGGAAAGTACGCTGCTCATCTTTGACGAGATACAGGCCTGTGAACGGGCGCTGACCTCCCTGAAGTATTTTGCGGAGGATGCGCCGGAGTACCATATTGCGGCGGCGGGCAGTCTCCTCGGCGTCGCCATTCACCGGGAAAAATATTCCTTCCCCGTCGGAAAAGTGATTATGAAGACGCTGTATCCGATGAGCTTCGACGAATTTCTGGCCGCGACGGGAAATGCGTATCTCGTGGAACGAATAAGGGAACATTACGCGGACATGCGGGAAATGCCCGCGCAGACGCATACAGAGCTGCTGGACCTGCTGCGAAAATATTTCTTTATCGGCGGCATGCCCGCAGCGGTGAAGGCCTACGTCGAAGAGCTGGAGCTGGTCAATATCCCGGACGTTCAGGACACGATTCTGAACTCCTATATCGCGGACATGTCAAAATACGCTTCCTACAGCGATAGCACGAAAATTCAAAGCGCCTTTCGATCTCTGCCCGCGCAGCTTGCAAAGGACAACCGGAAATTTCAATATAAGCTGATCCGCAAAGGAGCGACTGCCGGACTCTTTGGAGACTCGATCGCATGGCTCGTGATGGCAGGAGTCGCGCTGGAATGCGACCGGGTGACGCGCGGCGAAATGCCGGTTAAGCTGTTCCGGGATGTGTCTTCCTTCAAGCTCTATATGGCGGACGTCGGACTGCTCTGCGCCTTTTCCGGCATCATGCCGGAGAATATCGCAAGGCAGGATCTCTCCGACATTTTCAAAGGTGCACTGGCGGAAAACTATACCGCACAGACGCTGAAAGCCTCCGGATATGAACTGCACTACTGGACCTCCGATTCTCCCGCCGCCGAGGTGGATTTCGTGATCCAGAAGGCCGGAAAGGTGATTCCGATCGAGGTGAAATACGACCAGAACGTCCACTCCAAAAGCCTGAAGCACTATGAGAAGCTGTACCGCCCCGGGCAGGTGCTCCGCTTAAGCACGCGCAATTTTGGCGTGGGAGAAAACGGTGTGATAGCGGTGCCGCTGTACGCGGCATTCTGCATCTGACACACTCAAACACCGGCTTCTGCCAAGAAAGAAACGCAGTATGCCATAGTCTGGCCATCCTGCCATTCCCACCAGAGAAAGGATGAAATAAACTTTTGTTTTGAATCGATATATGGTACAATATCTGGCAGAGAAGGAGGAGGAGCAATGCCGGAAATCAGCAGATTTTATGGAATCATCATAAAAATGATTTTTAACGATAACGATAAACATCACAAACCGCATGTTCACGTATATTATGGGGAATATGAGGCTTCTGTCTCGTTGGAAGGTGAATTACTTGAAGGGAAACTGCCCCTGAAACAGTTCCGGATGGTGTCCGGATGGATGGCAATACACGAAGACGAACTCTATGAGGCCTGGAATAATGCGGTGAGAAATCAGTCATTCAACAGAATTGAACCGTTGAAATAACAGGGGAGGTGTCCAGAGTGTTTATATCTAATGGTATTGTGTATGGAGGAGTGCCAACGGAGACAATTAAGGTTTCCAGTATTAAAATTTTGCCTGATAAGATCATGCTGCTCACATTTTCCAGTGGGGAAACCCGAGTGTTTGATGCAACGATTCTGAAAGGCGGGATTTTCGAGCAGCTGAACAATGAGAAAGTATTTGAGGGGGCAACGATTGATCATGGAGTCGTTACGTGGGCAGACGGAGATATAGACTGCGCCCCGGAATACATGTATCAAAACAGTTACGAATATTCGGCGGCGGTGTGAGCCGTGGACTATTTTGCTGTACTACAGAGAAAGAAAATACGTAAGATAATACGCAAGTAAACGGAGGTGCCGCCTTGGAAAACTACAAACCGCCTTTTACCATTACAAACGGGATTTTATCGTATGTGTCCTCTGTTTCGGAAAAGATCGGACGGATTACGGCATACTGCGCTTCTTTCCCAGTGGAAGCCGGTGTCTGCATATATTCCGATTGAAAGTCAGATTGAAAAGTTTCAGGACGAATATTATAACGCAATTGCCAGATGCCATGTAGAGGGCGAGTCTACGGCCTTTATCGAGTTTATGCTGTCGCAGATTGATAAGATTCTGGATGAGATTTCCGCTCAGCTTCGCGAGGACAATGAACAGCTTTCAGAATGCATCAGAAAGCTGCTCACCGTTATGGAATATGATATTCCTTATACAAGAAAAGCTCTTATGGAGAAACTGGGGCTGAAATCTGCGGAGGGTTTCCGCAGAAATTATCTGCGCCCGGCTCTGGACATGAATCTCATCCGCATGACAGTTCCGGATAAACCCAACAGCAGAAATCAACGATATGTAAAAATCTGACACGCTTTGTTTAGAACAAATCACTTTAAAAAGATTTCCCGCCCTCGTTCGAGATGCTCTCCGGCTTCTGATAATAGATGAGCAGCGGCGGCACAAAAATATTCCGGGAGATTTTACTCTCCCGGAAGCTCTGTCGGCATCTATAGTTGCCGTCTGTCAATATTTTCCATATTTATCCAATGCTTCAAACAGCGCGTCCATATTCTCCGGCTTCGCCAGATCCATACCTCCGTTGCAGTCGAAAATGTAACCGCCGCCCGGAGCGCAGGTATCCAGAAGCTTTTTCACCTCTTCATCGACCTGTTCCGGCGTTCCGTTTTCCAGGAGGAAGGGATTCAGATTTCCGACGATGCAGGCTGTGTCGCCCAGGAGCTCTTTTGCCCTCTTCATGTCGACCGTCTCGAAATGGATCATGCACTTTCCTTTCGGCAGATCCCGGAGCTGCTCCAAGCGGGAATTATACTTTCCTTCTGTGTAAAGATATGGCGTGACACCGATCTCCACAAGGTAATCAATCAGGCGGCGGAACGGCCTCCAGTACAGCTTCTCATACTGCTTTGGCGCCATAAAGCCATCCATGCCCTTGTGCATCGGGAAAAACACGCGCTTTACCGGCATATCCGCGTCGCGCAGTCTCTCGAAAGCACTGATCTCCATCTCCACGATGCGATCGCAGAACTCCAGCATCTCGTCCTCATATTCCAGCTGGTCGGTCAGCGTTGGCAGTGTACTCCGGAAATAGTCGCCGATCACGTCAAAGGGCGCCTGTCCTCCCATCGTATAGAAAGGCGGGAAACCAAGTTCGGTCACCTGCGCCGAGCAGGCCGCATTCGCGGCTGCTGCTTCCTTCTCTGCCGCGGCAATCTTTCCAAGCAGCTCATAGGTGTCCAGCATCTCCGGACTGAACAGCCCGCTGAACGGAGAGATGTTCAGAAGCGTGGCCGGATTGATTTTCACGCCCTCGAAAGCCTTAAGCGCCGGATATGCCCTCGGGAGGTATTTCCGCAGCATAAAACCGGTGTAGTCCTTCAGGACTTCATCATACTCGTCCTCCGACATAAACTCATACTCAATAACCTGATGGGTTGAGATATCCGGAACCTTGGTTCCCGGACGTCCGGGCCAGTCGATCATCTTCGTACCCGCCAGCTCATTGGCAAGACCGCTGGTCATTGTCGGACTCTGTGCTGTGTCCACCATGGGGTAGCGCTTATAGAAATTAACGATCGCCTGCGTCGCACGGGGATAATTATACCATGCGTCTTTGCCGGTGCACCCGTCCAGAACATAGGGAAGAATACTGAGCTTCGGGCAGACCGGCACACGATCCGGCTCCTTCAGGGCGATCGCGTCGTTTACACGCTAAAGTCTCTCATTAAATTTGCTTTTTGTCTGTTCGTTCATCTTGTCCTCCTTCATGAGAAATCCGCTTCAGTAGCCGATTCCGTAGGTTTCCAGGTTATAACGATTAATCTCATCGTTGATGATCGGCTGCACATGCGGGAACAGAGTTCCGGGACCGCCATAGGTAATGCTGGGAATGAAATGTCCGCCGGGTCCGTAAGTCTCGCACACATGCCGAACCTCCGCGCGAATCTCCTCCTCTGTGGAGTCCGCACGGTCAATCACGGAATCGATGCCGCCCATCAGCACCATGCGTCCCTGCAGCTTTTCCTGAATTGCCGGAATATTATTCGTGTTCAGGACGCCCTGCCAGATATCGATTCCCATCTCGACCATATCCTCCACCAGCGGTTCGCAGTAAGAATCCGAGTGATGCATGATAATCACGCCGTGCTCCTTCATGTAATCATACATTTTCTTATACTGCGGTTTGATAAATTCCCGCCAGGTGTCCGGGCTGATAAACAATGTATTTTTACTTCCCCAGTCATCATGAGAAATAATCAGATCCGGATGAAGCTTGTCCACCAGAAGCTTTGTATACTGGAACCGATATTCTCCGATCGCCTCCAGAAGCTCCAGCATATCATCCGGCTCCAGCAGGAAGTTCATACAGGCATTGGAAACACCCATCAGGTTATGCGCCTGCTCAAATACGCCGGTTCCCATCACGGATGTCACAAGCTTCTCACTGCGATCTACCTTCTCCGCAGCCGCACGGCAGTCCTCCCACAGGGACTCCTCCGAACAATTAGCGACCAGGTCAGGTACATGTACCGTTTCCTTCCACCGCGTTACATCCTCGCAGACCAGATCCTGCTCAGATGGGAACGCAAACAGCTGTTCTTCCGGCCACATATAGGTAGTACCCCACTGATCCTTTGTCGTCTTCCCTTTTATACGATTTCCTCTGCAGAAACGAACCAGCGGATCGTTCATGACCGGCACGCAAAACTCATAATCCATCATCAGGTGATCCGGTTTTCCATCCGGTTTCAGCAGCTCCATCAGATTTTCTTTCGGTGTAAGCATGATTTCCCCTCCTCTATTGTTTTTATTATTATAGTAAATTTCCGTTCTCCTCACATTGGTTTTTCTGCACAAAGTTCATATATCTGTTTATGCATAAATGCACTGTTAATTTCCCGTTCTGTCTTTGCAAGCCGTGAGAATTATAGTATAATACTAAAAAGTCTTCCAAAGAAAGAGAGGAACGCAGATATGAAGCTCTCACTGACCCTGCTGGCGGAACAGTTAAATATCGAAGGGGTGCACGCCACGCCTCTATGTACCTCGTTTCCCGGTCCTTATCTGAAAGGCGTTCGGATCCTGCCCGCCCCTCCTGCAGTTGAGGAAAGCATCCCGTCCTCGGAAAACGGACAAGATCCTGCCCGGCTTCCGCTGTCCCCTGATTTTCTGTATGTGGATCTCCATACCCTGCTCCCGGAATACACGCGGGAGCAGCTTTGCACGCTCCCGCTCGTTCTCCCCGAAAGCCAATCGGAAGAGCAGTTATCGCCGGATGTTATTCTCATACCGGAGGACGTTTGCCCCGAAGACATATTGAACCGTCTGCTCAGCATCTTTGAACGCTTTTCCGAGTGGAGTGAGAGAACGAGTCAACTCCTTATAGAGGGCAAATATCTGAATGAGGTGCTCAGTCTTTGCAATCTGGTCACGCCGGATACAGTCTGGCTCGGGGATGTCGGCATGAAGCTGCATGGCTGCTCCGGTTCGGAAATGATGCATGAAGTCAGTGCGATCTGGCGGTATCAGACCAAATACGGCTATATTCCTCTCGATGTCACATACAAATTAAACAAAAGCAGCGAGATGCAACCTCTTCGAAAAAGCCGGCAGGCTTTCGCGTATGATACGCAGGCTTTCAACCTGCCGTACACCTGCAAGAACATTTACGACGACCGGGAGCTGAAGGCACATATTTTTGTAATCGCCATCTTTTCCAAACCTCTGCAGACGCACAAGGAGATCGCGGAACAGCTCGGAGAGCTGCTATCCCCCTATGTTTGCAGCCATCCGGAATTTTCAAAATCTACCGGGAAAATCTACGAAAACTTTTTCCGCGACCTTCTGAACGGCGTCATTTCCGGTCAGGATCTGATCCGGGAGCAGATTGCCGTTTGGGACTGGAAGATCATGGACACCTACACTTTGGGGCTGATCGACATCCGCGAGCGGTCCGACGACTTCACCACCGAGTATCTGGCCAATTCTCTCTGCGATGCGCTGTCCGACTGTAAAGCGTTCACCATGGACGAATACATTGTATATGTCTTTCACCATGGCTCTGCAAAGGATTATTCCAGTTTTCTGAGTTTTTTTGAGCGAAGCTGCGCCAAAATGGGGCTGTTTGCTGCGATCAGCATGAACTTCACCGGCATTGATGAAGCCAATATCTATTTCCGGCAGGTAAAAAATATCCTGTTCTTCGGGAAACAGCATGACAGCCTGAGCCATGTTTACCTTCAGGAAAATTTTGGAATTTACAGCATTCTGGACGCCTGCCTGGAAAACCATCACGTCTTCGAATTCTGTCACCCGGATATTCTGTCCCTGCAGCTTGCCGACCAGGAAAACCAGACAGAATATCTGGAAACGCTCTATCAGTATCTGTTAAATGAATGTAACGCGCTGAAAGCCGCGAACAGCCTGTATATCCACAGAAATACGATGAATTACCGCCTCTCGAATATCAGGGAATCCCTGCATATCGATATCGAAAAACCGCTCAACCGCCTGTATCTGCTGCTCTCCATCCTGCTTCTGAAACAGTCTGCACAATCGCCGAAAAAAACATTTCCGGCCTCCGATGGAAGCGACATGGAGTCCGGCGCACATACGACTCCGCTTTGATGCCTGCAGGCAAAAACGGCGGCTGTTGAACGAATTTCCAACAGCCGCCGTTTCTTTTGCAACTCAGAACTGAATGATCACACTCGCCAACGGCCAGATGAGAACCATCAGAACCACAAAGATAATTGCAAGGTAAATCACCGCATATTTCGTAGTGTTTTTCATCGTGATAAGCTCAGGTCCAAAGAACAGCGGGCTCGTCACCGCCGCAGCAGGCGTCAGGATACCCATGATCGCTGCCAGGCCAACGACAATCACGAAGGCCGGCATATTGATTCCGGTGGACGCCAGCAGAGCGATCGCAATCGCGTAGAACAGGTACATCGTCACCGTATCCGACATGAACTGGGACACCACGAGAGAACCTAATACCAGCAGCGCCATCACCGCGAGCGTCGGCAGTCCGGAAAGTGCCGGAGACATGATATTGGACAGCCAAGTGCTGATACCAACGCCCTCCAGATTGATCGCAGAGCCCATCACCGTCACAGTCGCCGTGAAGATCAGAAGTCCCATCGGAATATTTTTTACCAGCTCCGGGAATTTTGCGATCGGTTTCCCGTTCACATGGATAATGCAGATCAGAGCCAGCGCCAGAATCGGCGGCACGCACGCACCGATATTATTCAGATAGGTGACTGCGCCCGGGAGCAGTGACTTTCCAAACTGCGGGAACAGCCAGACAAAAACCACAACCGCGAAAATAACGCTTGTAATCTTTCCCTCCGTACTGAGAGGCGGGCTGCTCTTCTTCATCTCTTCAATGTCATAGTTACCAAACTTGTCCGCTTCCGGTTTCCAGAACACGCAGACGACCAGCATCAGAGCCAGATACGCGAGGATTTCAAACGGAATACCTACCATCAGCCACTGTCCAAAGGAGATCGTCACACCGAGAGCCGGAGCCGCCGCAGCGATCAGAAGCAGCGGCAGAACATGCGAGATCGGGGAGCCCGCACTGACCACCGCGTTACCCCAGTAAATACCGCACATCATGACCGTGTAGAAAGGATCGCCTTTTTTGTATCCAAGCTTATCGCAGATCTCCTGCGCCAGGCTTATATACATGATAGCCGCAGCCGTAGCTTCCATAAAGGTACCTATTACAAAGAACGACAGAATAAACATCGCCAGAAACATATACGGTCTGCCCTGGCAGAATTTTCTGGTAATGAACCAGTTCGCGATCTTCGCAATCACTCCGGTCTGTCCCAGCACCTCACTGAGCGCCATACAGGTGATAACTGTAAGAATAATAAAATTACCCATGGAGCCGGAATACACGCTGGCGTAGTAATTGGATCCATTTGACATTACTCCGGTCATGACAATGCCTGCCAGAGCCAGCAGGCTGACCCAGTCCGTTCCCACCGTGATCCACATGTAAATGATCGGCACAATCACGGCGAGCAGGTGCACGCCGTCTGAAGTCAGACCATTCCCCGCGGGGAGCGCCAGGAGGATCAAAAGGAAAAGAATCAGGGCAACCAGATAATGCACATATACTTTGTTTTTCATCGTTTCGCCTCATCCCTCTTAAATAAAGATCTAGGTTTTCTGCTACATTTTTGATAAACGCGCTTTATCTTTATTCAATATAGTAAAAAGGCAAAACAGATATAATGGTTTTTCTGCACAACAAGCATTTCAAATATTGTGCACTCAAGCACAGCTATTTACTTGTGTATTATCTTACGTACTTTTTTTCTGCTGTACAGCAATTTCGTATTATTTCAACAGCTCATTTCATCCGCTCTCTCCAGTGCCCCGTCCGGTAGCGCGCGTAGGAGATCGCCCAGTTCGCCGCCCAGCCGAGCGGCACCGTGCACCAGACCATGAAGATGCCGAAGCGCGGTGCGAGCGTCACCGAGAGAATCACGCGCAGCGACAGATTGACGAGATTCGCCACGGTGAACCATCGCATGTCCCCGGAGCCGCGCAACACGCCGTCCGACGACATCTTGAAGCCGATCAGGCAGTAGAACCAGCTCATGAAGGACAGACAGTCCGTGGCCGTCGTAAGCGCGACCTCCGTCCCGTCCGCGCCGAGGAAGAGCCCCGCGATCCGCGTGTGGAAGAGCTGCAGCACGACACAGTTGATCACAGCGAAGACCACGACAAAGCCAAAGCCCGCACGAAGTCCCTCCTTCACGCGCTCCGGTTTCCCCGCTCCGAGGTTCTGCGCGGTGTAGGAAGAGAGCGCGTTTCCGATGCCGGACATCGGCACAACACAGATATTTTCCACCCGGGCTGCCGCGGAATAGCCGGCCAGCGCCTGCGAGCCGAAGCTGTTCACGACCGACTGCACGAGCATCATGCCGATCGACACGGTAGACTGCTGCAGGATGGACGGCAGAGCGATACCGGACATCGTCCGCAGCTCGCGCAGATTGAAGACGCCCGCTGTCTCCCCGCTGATCTTTTTCAGCGCCCGCAGGAATACGGCAAATGAGAGCACCGCCGAGATGCCCTGCGCGATCAGTGTCGCCCAGGCCGCGCCCGCCACGCCCATCTGCAGATTTCGCACCAGAAAGACGTCCAGCGCAATATTAAACAGAGAAGAAAAGATCAGAAAGCCAAGCGGAATCCGCGATTTCCCGAGCGCGTTGAACATCGCCGAGAGCACATTGTACATAAAGAGAAACGGCAGGCCAAGGAAATAGATACTCAGATACTGCGCCGCCATGTCGAGCACATCCTCCGGCGTGTTCAGAAGTACCATAATCGAGCGCGAGGCCGCGAGGCCGAACAGCCCGAGCAGAATGCTCACCACCAGAAAGGACAGAAGCGCCGTGTAGGCCGCCTGCTTCATCTTTCCATATTCCTTCGCGCCGAAATAACGGCTCACCAGGACCGATGAGCCGATGCCGCCGCCCATGGCGACGCAGATAAATACATTTGTAAGAGAATACGACGCACCGACCGCCGCCAGCGCGCCCTCACTCACAAAGCGCCCCACGATGGCCGAGTCCGCCATCGTGTAGGCCTGCTGGAACAGATTACCGATGATGATCGGCAGCGCGAACAGGCTGAGCGCGTAAATCGGTTTCTTTTCCGTGAGGTAATCCTGACCCGTCAAAGCTTCTTTGTCTCCCCTGTTTTACAGATTTGACAGATCTCCCCGTCCTTTATCCGGTATGCCTCCCCGTGGACGACCGCTTCGCCGTCCCTCTGCAAAATGTAGCTTCCGTCCGGCAGCGCGTAAAAGACGTGTCCCATGCTGTCCGGCAGCAGAATATCCTCGATCACATGGAGGCCGTCCACCCGGTCGTCCTGGATCGCCTGAAAATGCGGGATCACATTGCAGTGTGTGAGGCCAAGTCCCGGAATGTAACGCTGCGCATCCGTGAAGCGGCTCTCGCCCTCCTCCTCCGGCATCGCATAGACCGTTTCCGCGCAGTTCATCGTGCCCGCGCTGATCCCCATAACGATCCCGTCAAAGTCCCGCAGTCGCTCCTTAAGGCCGATCTTCTGCAGAAAGGCATTCTCCGTCGGCACATGGCCGCCGCTCAGCACGAGCACGTCATACTCCGACAGCCGCGCCGTTATTTCCGCTCCGTTCCTTCCGTCGCAGACATCGAAGCGGCTGACCGGAAGTCCGCTGTCCTGGAAATCCCGCGCCTGGCCCGCGGCCATCGCGTCATTTCTCTCATATTCGTCAGGGAAGGCCGCAATCAGGAGGCAGGCAGCGTCTTCCCGCCAGTCCTTTTTCATCTCTCCCGCGAGATCATTCAAAGGGTTCAGCCCCTTATAGTTCTGTTTTCCCCATTCGCGATACTGCCCTGCTGGGCTGCTGGTCAAATATAACTGTATATTCATATTCTACCTCATCTCAGGAACGCATCAACAATAGTATTGTATTTTCTTAAAATATTCACACCATTTCTTTTCAATTTCAAAATGCCTGGCCTCAATAATATCCATAATATTCTTCAGCTTCCGTGCAGAAATGTGAGAGTTATTATTACAAAGCAGACATTTCCCGCTTCTCGTGAGCCATATCTTCGTTGAATTTTCAGAAGGGGTTCCTTCCGAAATATGAACATGTATCGGCTCCAGAGGCTCATTCTCGTTTGACCAGAAGTAGATAAGAAAGGAACCTACCTTAAAAATTTGAGGCATTTTCAAATCCTCCTTCTCTTGCAAGACGAATAACTATGTGCGCCACAGACTCCAGGTATTCCTGCAGTTCCGCGATTTTATCCGAAGAGAAGCCATTATTATTTTTCCACTCATAGGATGGAAGATAACACTCTGCCGACTGGAATCCGCCATATACAGGTTTTTCAAAATATACTTTCACAGTTTCCACTCCATTTTCCATATAAGTATCAGAATGGACAACCTCAGTGCTGTCATCTAATGTCATAAATCGATACATCATAGCAAAACCTCCCGTCAGATAAATCCATAATCTGCTGCATGGTCTTATTATACCCCAATGTTTTGTCAACGTCTATCGAAAACAATAAGGGGACAGCTTTCGCCGTCCCCGCCAATATCATCATTTCAAATCTCCGCAATGTTAATCAGCGACAAATTCCCATGGTCCGTGTCCTCCAGCGAGGTGACGAGCGCCTTCGCCGTGTCGATCGCGGTCAGCACGTTGACGCCGGTCTCGATCGCGTTGCGGCGGATGATAAAGCCATCGCGGCTGTGCTCGACGCCCTGCGAGGGTGTGTCGATGACGAGGTCGATCTGGTGCCCGAGGATCAGATCCTGGATGTTCGGGGACTCCTGCTCGATCTTGCGCGTCATGCGCACCTGCACGTCGGCCTCCATGAGCGCTCGCGCCGTGCCCTTCGTCGCAAAGATATTGTAGCCGAGCGCCTCGAAGCGCTTCGCGATTTCCACGGCCTCCTCCTTGTCCTCATCGCGGACGGTCATGATCATGTTATGATACTTCGGCAGACGGATGCCTGCGCCGAGGAAGGCCTTGTAGAGCGCTTCATTGAAGGTCTTGGCGATACCGAGGCACTCGCCGGTCGACTTCATCTCCGGCCCCAGGCTGATGTCCGCGTCGCGGATCTTCTCAAAGGAGAAGACCGGCATCTTGATCGCGTAGTAGTCCGCCTCCGGCTGCAGTCCCGGCGTGTAGCCGAGTTCGCGGATCTTCTGCCCGAGAATCACCTTCGTCGCGAGCGGCACGATCGGGATGCCCGTCACCTTGCTGATATAGGGCACAGTCCGGCTCGAACGCGGGTTGACCTCGATCACGTAGACCTCCTCGCCGACCGCAATGAACTGAATATTGATCAGGCCGATCACGTGCAGCGAACGGGCGAGCCGCCTCGTGTACTCCTCGATCGTCGCCTTGACGCCCTCGCTGATGCTCTTCGCCGGATAGACGGAGATGCTGTCGCCCGAATGAATACCGGCGCGCTCGATGTGCTCCATAATACCCGGAATCAGGATATCCTCGCCGTCACAGACCGCGTCGACCTCGATCTCCTTGCCCTGCAGATATTTATCCACCAGGATCGGATGATCCTGCGCAATGCGGTTGATGATACCGATGAATTCCTCGACGTCCTTGTCGTTAATCGCGATCTGCATGCCCTGGCCGCCCAGCACGTAGGAGGGACGCACAAGCACCGGATAACCGAGCCGGTTCGCGACTGCCTTCGCCTCCTCGGCCGTGTAGACCGTATCTCCCTTCGGCCGCGGAATGTGGCACTCCTCGAGAATGCCGTCGAAGAGCTCACGGTCCTCCGCCGCGTCCACATTCTCCGCAGAGGTGCCGAGAATCGGGACGCCCATCTTCATCAGCGCCTCGGTCAGCTTGATCGCGGTCTGGCCGCCGAACTGCACGACCGCGCCGTCCGGCTTCTCGAGATTCACGATGCTCTCCACATCCTCCGGCGTCAGCGGTTCAAAGTAGAGCTTATCCGCGATGTCGAAGTCCGTGCTGACCGTCTCCGGGTTATTGTTGATAATGATCGTCTCATAGCCTTCCTTCGCGAAGGCCCAGGTGCAGTGCACGGAGCAGAAGTCAAACTCGATGCCCTGACCTATGCGGATCGGGCCGGAGCCGAGCACGAGCACTTTTTTGCGTTCTTTTGTGCTCAGCGCCTCGTTTTCACTGCCGAATACCGAATAGTAATAGGGCGTCTGCGCCGCGAATTCCGCCGCGCAGGTGTCGACCATCTTGTAGGAGGCCGTGATGCCATTCGCATAGCGCAGATCGCGGATCTCTCTTTCCGTCTTCCCGCTCAGCCGCGCGATCACGTTGTCCGGGAACTCGATGCGCTTCGCCTCTTTCAGGAGCTCCACCGTCAGCTCCTGTGTCTTCAGCGCCTGCTCCATCTCGACGAGGATCGCGATCTTGTCGATGAACCAGAGGTCGATCTTCGTAATCTCATGGATTTCTTCCTCCGAAATGCCCTGGCGAATCGCCTCCGCAATGACCCAGATACGCCGGTCGTCGACCACCGCGAGCTGCTCTAGGAGTCCTTCGCGATCCAGATGGCTGTAATCGTAGGACAGCAGGCTGTCCACATGCTGCTCCAGAGAGCGGATCGCCTTCATCAGGCCGCCCTCAAAGCTGTCGCTGATGCTCATGACCTCGCCGGTCGCCTTCATCTGCGTCGTCAGCGTCCGCTTGGCGCTGATAAATTTGTCGAAGGGCAGGCGCGGCATCTTCACCACGCAGTAGTCGAGCATCGGCTCGAAGCTCGCCATCGTCTGTCCGGTGATCGCATTTTTGATCTCATCAAGCGTGTAGCCGATCGCAATCTTCGCCGACACCTTCGCAATCGGGTAGCCGGTCGCCTTCGAGGCGAGCGCCGAGGAACGGCTCACACGCGGATTGACCTCGATCACGCAGTACTCGAAGCTCTCGGGATGCAGCGCGAACTGCACGTTGCAGCCGCCGGTGATCTCGAGCTCACTGATGATATTGAGTGCAGAAGAACGCAGCATCTGGTATTCCTTGTCGCCCAGCGTCTGGGACGGCGCCACGACGATGCTGTCGCCGGTGTGCACGCCCACCGGGTCGATATTTTCCATATTACAGACCGTGATCACGTTGCCCGCGCTGTCGCGCATGACCTCGTACTCGATCTCCTTCCAGCCGGCAATGCAGCGCTCCACGAGCACCTGTCCGACACGGGAAAGCCGCAGGCCGTTCGCGAGGATTTCCTCGAGCTCCGCCTGGTTGTGCGCGATCCCGCCGCCGCTGCCGCCGAGGGTGTAGGCCGGGCGCAGCACGACCGGATAGCCGATTTTATTGGAGAAGGCGATGCCGTCGTCCAGATTCTCCACGACGAGCGAGGGAGCCACCGGCTCGCCGATCTTCTCCATCGTGGACTTGAACTCGAGGCGGTCCTCCGCCTTTTTGATCGTCTGTGAGGTCGTGCCGATGAGCTTCACGCCGGTCTTCTCGAAGAAGCCGCGCTCGTCAAGCTCCATCGCGAGGTTCAGCCCCGCCTGTCCGCCGAGCGTCGGCAGCACGCTGTCCGGCTTTTCCTTCAGAATGAGCTGCTCGACCACTTCCACAGTCAGCGGCTCGATATAGACTTCGTCGGCGATGTCCTTGTCCGTCATGATCGTCGCCGGGTTCGAGTTCAGGAGGACGACCTCAATGCCCTCCTCCTTGAGGGAACGGCAGGCCTGCGTGCCCGCATAGTCAAACTCCGCCGCCTGTCCGATGACGATCGGGCCGGAGCCGATGACCAGTACTTTCTTGATATCCGGATTCTTAGGCATGCTTCTTCACCTCCATCATCTTCAGGAAACGGTCGAACAGATAGGCGGAATCCTGCGGTCCGGGGCAGGCCTCCGGGTGATACTGCACCGTGAAAATATTCTTTCCAATATAGCGCAGTCCTTCGTTCGTGCCATCGTTGACATTCTCAAAGGCCGGAACCGCAATGTTCGGATCAAGGCTCGCCGTATCAACCGCGTAGCCATGGTTCTGTGAGGAAATGTAGACTCTGCCGTTTTCCAGGTCGCGCACCGGATGGTTGCCGCCGCGGTGGCCGTATTTTAATTTGAAGGTATCCGCGCCGGTCGCCAGCGCCATGAGCTGATGCCCAAGGCAGATCGCGAAGATCGGAATATCCGTCTCGTAGAGCTTCCGGATCTCGCGGATGGCAGCCGTATTCGCCTTCGGATCGCCCGGTCCATTGGACAGCATGATACCGTCCGGCTGCGCGGCAATAATCTTCTCCGCGCTCGTGGAGGAGGGATAGACTGTCACCTCGCAGCCGCGACTGTTCAGTGAGCGCGCGATATTGCGCTTCGCGCCCAGGTCGAGCAGCGCGACGCGATATCCGTCACCGGGCAGCACATATTTCTCCCGGCAGCTCACCTTCGAGACCTCGTCGCCGGTGTGGTAGGCCTTCAGCTTCACCATCACCTCGTCAAGCCGGTAGTTCTCATTCGTCGTGATCATGCCGTTCATCGTGCCGGACTCGCGTAAAATCTTCGTCAAAGCCCGCGTGTCGATGCCGCAGATGCCGGGAATATCATATTTTTCAAGGAAATGCTGTATGGTGTCCTCCGAGCGGAAATTGCTCGGAATTCGGGAAAGTTCTCTGACAATATAACCATCCACCCAGGGACGGGAGGACTCCATGTCCTCATAACAGATACCATAATTACCAATCAGCGGATAGGTCATCACAACCGCCTGCCCGGAATACGAGGGGTCAGTCAGCACCTCCAGATAGCCGGTCATCGAAGTGTTGAACACGATCTCGCTGACCACTTCCCGGGCCGCGCCGATGCTCGTTCCGGCAAAGACATGCCCATCCTCCAGAATCAGAAACGCTTTCATCCTGTCACCATTTTCCTTTCGAGTCAGTACTTCTTACCAACCCGATATTATACACTAAGACGCGCGGGTTTGACAAGCCCCGCCGGGTCGCGGCGGCGCAAAAAACCGCCGGACATCTTTTTCGACATCCGGCGGCATCTGTCTTTTTCAGAAACGGCTGTAGCCGAATCCATTGACAATCGCGTCGATCTTCTGCTTTGCCCTGCACATCGGGCAGTCCTTCGCGTCGTAGGAGGCGTAACCCTCCATATCCCTCGCGTCGAAAATGCTCGTGATCTCGATCCCTCTCTCCTTCTGAACCATGCTGAAAATAGAGGCAATCGCCTGCACCCGGCCCCCGTAGTATTCCACGCTGTCGACCGCCTTGTCGAGCGTGACGCCGGTGGTGATGGAAGTCGAGAGAATCAGCACGTTTTTGTTCAATACCATCGGCTTCGTGTTGTCGCGCAGAATCATCTGACCGTTGATATCCTGCTCCGGAGACATGATATAGATCGTCCGGTGCGCGTTCATGCTCCGAAATCCGGCCTGTGACAGCTGCTGCGCCAGATACGCGCCGATGACCTCGCAGCCGTTCAGGCAGATGATCGTGTCCACGATCGTGTTATTCTCATACTTACTGGCGAGCAGCCTCGCCGCTGCCTCCGCCTCGTTCTGACGCGTCCGCATCGTCGTGATGTCCACGTAATAATTGATATGCGAATGCGATGTGACAAAATGTCCAGGGACGACCTTCAGAGCCACCTTACTGTCTACAGGTGAGTAAATCTTATACTCGCGGCTTTCCATGCACAAACCCTCCTTTACCGGTTTTCCTTTGTTATTATTGTAAATACTAAAGAGGAATTTGGCAAGCATTTTTGTGCAACAATTCAGATTTACACCTGTCCCTTCAGAAGCACGCCGTTTCCGCGGAAAATCACTCTTGACGAACTGGCCGGGCAGTTCTATATTAGTAAATGCCATTTGTCAGAAAAATTTAAAATGGAGGGAATCCTGATGTCCGGAAAATCCGGAAAATTCGATATGTGCAGCGGCCCGATCCTGCCGGGGATCATTGCCTTCAGTGTACCCCTGATGCTTTCGAGCTGGCTGCAGCTTTTATTTAACGCCGCCGACGTCATTGTCGTGGGGCGTTTTGCGGGGAGCGAATCGCTGGCGGCGGTCGGCTCCACCTCCTCGCTCGTCAATCTGCTGACCAACCTGTTTATCGGGCTGTCGATCGGCGCGAACGTGATGACCGCCCTGACGCTCGGCTCAGGCGACCGCGAGGGGACGAAGGACAACGTGCACACGGCCATCTCCCTCAGTCTGCTCTCCGGAGTCGCGCTCGTCGTCATCGGTCTGCTCTTTACCAGACCTCTGCTGGTCTGGATGGATACGCCGGACGACGTTCTCGAAAAGGCGGCTCTCTACCTGAAAATTATTTTCATCGGCATGCCTGCGAATATGGCCTACAACTTCGGCAGTGCGATCCTGCGCTCCACGGGCGAGACGCGAAAACCGCTCTACTATCTGTCCGCGGCCGGGGTGCTGAACATCGCGCTGAACCTGTTTTTCGTCATCGCCCTGCATATGGACGTGGCCGGGGTGGCGCTCGCCACGGTTCTCTCCGAGAGCCTAAGCGCAGTGCTGATCCTGCATTTTCTGTGCACGACGGACGGCCCCTGCCGTCTGGATATCCGGAGGCTCTACATACAGCCCGCGCGGCTGCGCCGCATGTTGCACATCGGACTGCCCGCCGGAATCCAGAGCTCGCTGTTTTCTTTTTCCAACGTGCTGATCCAGTCTGCCATCAACTCCTTCGGCTCCGCCGTCGTGGCGGGCAGCAGCGCGGCGGCCACGATTGAAAATTTCGTCTATATGGCGACAAACTCCATCCATCAGGCCACGGTCAGTTTTACCAGCCAGAATGTCGGAGCGAAAAAGCCGGAGCGCATAGGCAGGATTCTGCACTGCTCGCTCGGCTGCGTCACCGTTCTCGGGCTGACGCTCGGGATTCTGGTCAATCTGTTTTCCGTGCCGCTGCTGTCGGCCTACTCCACAGAGCCGGATGTGATCGCCGCCGGACAGATTCGTCTGCTCTGGGTCGTCACGCCCTATTTTCTCTGCGGCGTCATGGAAACTGTCATGGGCGTCATGCGCGGCCTCGGCTACGCGATCGCCCCGATGCTGGTCGCCCTGTCCGGCGCCTGCCTGTTCCGGATCGTCTGGCTGGTCACCATATTTGCCTGGTTTCCGACCCAGCAGGTACTGTACCTGTCCTACCTGTTTTCCTGGATCCTGACCTCATTCATTCACTATATGACCTACCGATACGCCAGACGGCATCATCCGATCTTCCTGCAGGAGAAATAAAGCATCTGACGCTTTTCCGAGAGTTTTTGCAGGAGTGCGAAGGCGCGCTCCTGTTTTTCTTCGTCCAGATTTACGAAGGGATCGTCCAGAATGAGCACCGGCTGCTCCCCCTCGCAGAGCGCGTCTACGATCGCCAGGCGCTCCGCGATCGTCAGAAGGTCCTGCTGCCCTGTGCTGAGATAGTCCGTCTCGCGCAGCGCGCCTGCCTCCTGCACCTTCACCTTCAGCTTCACATCCAGAAGCGCCTCTGTCTCCACCCCCGGCTCTATCTGCTTTCTATAATATTCCAGCCCCTGCTGCAGCTCCTTCAGGTAGCGCGTGGAAAACTGCTCCTTCGCGGCTTTCAGATATTTCAGCGTCTTTTCCAGAAGGCCGTACTCGCGCTCCCCCGCTGTGATCTCCTGCGAAAGCCGCTCTTCCTCCTCCGCAAGCTCCGTGATCCGCTCCGCCTGCTCGCGCAGCCGCCGCAGCTGATGCTGCAGATCCCTCTCTTCCTTCAGAAGACCATCCCGCCTGTCCCGGCAGGCCTGCAGCTCAGACAGAATATCGGCGAGCTCACCCTCCGGCTTCTCGAGCTTCTGCAGCTCCAGGAGCTCCTGCTCCGGAAACTTCTTCTGAAATACCAGATAAGTCTCACGGCTCTTCACCGCCTCCGCGCGCCGGCTCTCATACATCTGCCGCAGCCGCGCGTAATCCCGGCTCTCACGGCGAAGCTGTGTCAGTCGCTCCAGAGGCTCCGTCTCCCTGCTGATATGAAGCGCCGCGCAGATCTGCTGTTCCAGCGCTTCCTCCGCCATTTCCCTTTTCTGCACGTTTTTTTCGGCCTGCTTCAGCTCCCGGCGGGCAGACGCCTCCTCCTCGGAAAGCTCCGCACGCTGCCGCCTGGCCTGTCCAATTCTCCGCATCTCCATAAAAGCGATCAGCAGCGCCACGGCCACGAGCAATGCTCCGGGCCAGATCTGTCGCCACAGAAGTACTGCGCCCACACCGAGCAGCACGCACATGCAAAGGCAAAGCGGGACATGCGCTCCCGACGACCGCGGGGCCTCCTCCGTGAGCTCCGCGAGCGCCTCCTCCGCCTCGTACTGCCTCTGCCGCGCTTCCTCCGTCTGCTCCCGCGCGGTTTTCAGACGGCAAATCTTCTCATAACAGCGGTCCAGCTCCTCCTCCGGCATCGGCGGAGCCGTATACGCGCCCAGCTCCGCGGCCGTCTGTCGAAGCTGCTCCTCCTGCTCCCGCGCCTGCTCTGCCAGAAGGTCGAGCTGCGCCTTCCGGGCCTCCTTCTCGCCATAAGAGCGCGCTTTCTCCTCCTGTGCTTCCAGCACGCGGATTTTCTCCAGCAGCGCCTGCTCCTGTGCCTCCCTCTGCGCAAGCCGCGCCTGCCAGTCGACGGCCGCGCGTTCCTGCTCGCGGCAGGAGACGAGCTCCTCCCGCACGAGCCGCCGTTCCTCTTCCAGCTGTCCCAGCCTTCCGCGGTTTCCGGTCTTGCGAAAATATTTCATCCGCTCCTCGAGAGAGGCCGCCGCCTTCTCGTAATTCCCCATATCTCCGGCGTTCTCCTCCGCATGCGAAAGAGACGCGTTCAGACTGTCGCCCGGCGTTACCACAAAGTCCTGCTGCCGGAAGAAAAACGTCCGCGTGAAAGCCTCCCGATCCAGATGAAAGAGCTCCTCACCGAGCCGCTCCGTATAATCCGCGCTCTCCATACCGGTCGCCAGGTCGTAGAGCGCGAAGCGGTCCTCCTTATCCTTTGCGCCGAAGCTCCGCTCCACGCGGTACTCCTTTCCCGCCGCATCGAACTCCATACTGCCGCCGAAGACCCCGCCCTGCCATGGCGCGTAGTGCTTCCGGTCATTTTCCTTCAGGGAGCGCTTCGTCGTGTAGTCCAGACCATAAAACATCGCGCGGATGAAAGCCGCAAGCGTCGATTTACCCCAGCCGTTCCGCTCACAGATGAGATTCAGACCCTCCTCCGGACAGAAGGCAAAATCGTGCAGCTTTCCGAAATTGATAATATGAAGCTTTTTAATCTGCATCCTTAGTCCTCTCCCGTCAGCGCGCGAATACCGAGCCGCAGCACCTGCTCCTTCTCCGCCGCGGACAGACGCGACGCGAGCACCAGCCGCACAAACTCGCCCTTCAGCGACACGTCATACTGATAATCCTCCGGGTGAATGGCAAGCCGCGTCTCATCCTTCACCTTCAGAAGATAGTAATCGTTCTCCAGCCATTTTTCGATGGCAGCCGCATCCTTCTCCGCCTCCGGCGGGGTCTCTCCGGTCAGTATGATCTTTACCGCGTCCGTCGGCGGGATCTCCCGCAATGCCTGCCGAATCGCGCGCCGGATCTCCTCCTGCGTGAACAGTCCGGAGACATCCACACACACTTCCTGAAAACGCCTGCACGCAAAAGGCACGAACTCGCTCGACAGCCGTCCGTCCTTCACTTCGAGCAGCACATAGCCCTTCTCCCCGCACTCGTCAAAGCCGCGCCCCTCCAGGCAGCCGCTGTAGCACCAGAGGCCGCGCTCGTCCAGCCGTTCCCGACGATAGCTGTGGATATGTCCCAGCGCCAGGTAATCGATATTCCGATTCTTCAGCTTTCGCAGGGAGAAGCCCTCCTGCTGCCGCTTCGCACCGTACTCCGTCACCTGGCCGTGCAGCATAACAATATTGATCCGCTCCGCGTCGAGGATCAGGCGCTCCGCGAGCGCGTCCGCCGTCCCCTCCGTGATCTCCGCACCGGTGATCGTCACGCCGTCCTGCTCCTCGTAGCTCGTCCAGTCCGGGCCGAAGGTCTTCAGATTCTCCGGCTTCTCCGCAAGGTCGCTCAGAAAACTATTCTGATCGTGATTTCCCTGCAGATAATAAAAGCGCATCTTGGGATGCTCCCGCACCGCGTCCAGTACGCAGTTTCTCGCGCGCGCCGAAATCGTCCGCGCGTCAAAGAGGTCACCGCAGAGCAGCACCGCGTCGACGCCCTCCGCCGCTCCGCGCTCGATCATCTGTGTGAAGGTCCGCAGAAGCTCCAGCCGCCGCTCCTTCGCCTTCTCCTTCGAAAGCCCCGTCTCCATCCGGGAGTCCAGATGGAGATCGGCACAGTGTATTATTTTCAAATTTTTTCCTCCCGCAGAATATACGCGAGCAACGCCTCGCAGCCCTCCCGCACATCGACATAGGTCTCGTCAAAATTGCCGGTGTACCACGGATCCGCGATATCGCCCTTCCGCTCCGTGTAGTCCAGTAGTTTATGAATCTTCCCCTCCGGGTCGCCGCCCGCGATGCGGGTCATATTGCGGATATTCCAGGTATCCATCCCGATGAGATAATCATATTTTTCGTAATCCTGCCGTGTCATCTGCACCGCACGATGATCCCCGCAGGGAATCCCCACCTCGCGCAGCTTCTGCTGCGTGCCGCGGTGCGGACGACTGCCGATCTCCTCGCGGCTCGTGGCGGCGGAGTCGATGTAAAAGCAGTCCGTGAGACCCCGCTGGTCGACGAGGTACTGCATGACGTATTGAGCCATGGTGCTGCGGCAGATATTTCCATGGCAGATAAATAACACTTTAATCATCTATGTAAAACTCCTTGAATTTACTGTATTTCCTTGATTTTCGGGCTTTTCTTTAAACTTTGATTTTCTCTTGTCTGTGGCATATCGTTGCATAAATTAGCATATCTTTTCCTGCAAAAGTAGTAAAAAAAGTAGTAAATTGATGCGCATATTGCGGTTTTACTACTCACCATTTACCACCCGTTTCAATTCCTCTTTTGCGTCGTCATATCCGATATGCGTATAGGTATTCAATGTCACACCTATATCGGAGTGACCCATAAGATATTGCAATGTCTTAGGGCTCATGCCGCTTTTTGCCATATTGGAGCAAAAGGTATGTCTGCAAACATGGGGTGTCACCTTAGGCATTTGTACTCTGTAAATGCTGTTATACTTTTCCCGAATGTGTTGAAAATATTTCTCCCAGTGCAGAGCCACCATAGGCATATCATTTTTATCCAAATACAGGAAGCCGCATTTTCCGTCAATCATTGGTTCGGTTTTCGGTTTCTTTCTATTTGCAATAATACGCTGAAAGCACTCGTACACATCATCGGACATAGGAATTTCTCTGGTTCCACAAGTTGTTTTTGTATCCTCAATGACGTACTCCATATTCCTTTTTCTCTGCAACTGGTGATCCACAACAATCTTCCTGTTTTTCATATCGACATCAGAAAGTGTCAAGCCCACAAATTCAGAAATACGCAATCCGGTTTTGAACAGAATGTAAATGCCCTCATAATACTTACTGAAATGCTTATCGTTTGCCACAAATTCAAGAAATGCCCGTTCTTGTTTTCTTGTGATTGCTTCCCTTGTCACACTGTCATTCACTACGACAGTAGCAAGTTGAAATTCAAACGGATTCTTGCGTATCAAATCATCATCAACCGCCATCTGAAACGCTGGTCTGACAACTCCCCGAATGGAATGAATAGAGCTGTACCCTCTGCCGTCCTGCTGCAATTTAATCAACCAGCATTTAGCGTCAGACAATTTTACCTTGTCAATTCTTTTCTTTCCAAAATCTTCTTTTTTGATAATGTTAAGAACAAATTTATAATTGGCTTCGGTATTATGCCGCACACCTGTTTTCTGCATAAGGTATTTCTTTACCAACTCCTCAACAGTCATTTCACCGCCGCGGGGAACAATCATATCGTCAATATCCTTGAACAACAGTTTTTCTTTCTCTCTTAAAGAAATATCGTCCCGTTTTCCTTTCGGTGTCTTGTCTGTCTTTTCCAGCTTCCAACTATAAAGG
>JAJBTX010000130.1 GCA_020860645.1 Lachnospiraceae bacterium
CGATTCTGTCTGGATCCGGCCCTTCGCGTCGATGACGGCGGAGATTCCGGTATTCGCGCCGCGCACGACACAGCGGCCGTTTTCCACCGCGCGCAGCACGCTGTGCCCCAGAAGATTGGAGACCGCGTAGGAGCTGTCATACCAGGCGTCGTTGCTCAGCAGCGCCAGAAGCTCCGCTCCGTCTCTTACCGAGGAGAGGGCGGGCGCCTCAAAGACCGCGTCAAAGCAGACGAGTCCCCCGATCGAACCAAAATCCGTGGAAAAGACAGCGCTGTCCGTTCCGGGTGTGAACGCGGACTGCATCAGGTTGAGCTCCGCCAGCGCGGGAACCAGAAATTCCAGAAAAGCGGAGCGTGGCATATATTCGCCGAAGGCCACCAGTTTGCGTTTGCAGTAGGGCTGATCGCTCACTGTGCCGTCTGGATAGAAGGCGTAGACCGCGTTGTAGCGGTCGCTTCCATCGTAATAATAGGAACCGACGAGAATGACCGAGCCGCAGTCCACGGCGGTTTCCGCTATCTGCTGCGATATCTCCGGATATCCGTTCAGAACAAGGGGGATACAGCCTTCGGTCCAGACAATCAGGTCTGCCTCTTCCTCTGCGGCCAGCTCCTTCGTCATGCTCAGATACTGCTCCAGCGAGAGAAGTTCGCCGCCGTCTCCCCATTTTTCAGAAGAAGACAGATTGCCCTGCACGATCGCCACGGAAATGGTTTCGGCAGGCTCCGGTTCTATGTTTAGAGAAATGATTCCATATAACAGATTTCCCCCGAAAAGTACAGCGGCACACAGAATGCAGGCAATTCCGCGGTGTCGCCGCCGGATCCCCTGCGCCAGCAGAGCGTTGCAAAGGGCGATCAGAAAGCTGACAAAACAGGCGCCCAGTAGAGAAGCGCTCTGAATCAGCGGCGTCAGCCGGTACTGGGAGACCGCGAGCCGCCCCCAGGGCATGCCAAGGAAGGTCTGAGAGCCGAGCCATTCGACAAGGATCCAGAGAGCCGCGATCGCCAGTGGGGCAAGGAACGCCTGCTGTCTGCGGATGCCCCGCTTTTGCAGCAGCCGCAGGACGCAGGGCAGAAGTGCGTGTGGCAGGCTGTAGAACGCGGACAATCCGAAGAGGGCAAGTAAGACGACTGATAAAGCTTCCACTGGACTAAGCCCGGCGGAGTCCAGGGGATAAAGCGCACAGAAAAAGGTGAAGAGCGGGAGATAGAAGCTTAAGCCAAACAGAAAGCCTGTCCGGAACAGAGGCTGTTTTTCGCTCTCCGGGTCGCTGATCTGATACAGGGTCAGATAATAAGGGATCAGGGATACCCACGCGAGCAGACCAAAGCGGGGATATATGATGGCAGAGGCTGTGAGCACGCCGGAGAATATGACCCAGGCGGCGCCGGGCCGTTTTATTCTTTCCGGAAAATGGCGAATGTGATCTGAAAGCATGGAAATATCTGTCCTTTCTTATAACTTTTGAAAAGCTATGTCGGCGTTTCGCGATAAAGATCCTCCAGAGTGAACAGCATGACATCTTTACCCGGAAGGGCTTTAAACCAGTCCGTATACCCGCTCAGGGAGAAAAACAGGTATCGGATAATTCGGTATTTACCATGAATGACTGCCGAGCGCCGGATCAGCGTATCGTAAACATCCTTGTCGACTTTTTCCTTTTTAAATTTACATTCCCCTAAAACAACAGTTTTATCAATATCTGAGATTCCTACAACATCAATATCTGCAGATTGCTGATATTTTCCGGAAGCAGAATCGAGGGTTTCGATTCCCCACCAGGTTCCGACATTTGTCAGAAAATTCCCGAATGCTCCTTGAATACCCTGCTCTAATGTATAGTATCGGCACATATCCTCGAAGATACTGCCCATGTAGATATGCAGCTGATTCTGAACGATTTTGTCATAATAGCGCTCCCCCTGCCCCATTTCAATAACGCTGACCGCTTTTGGAATGAACCGGTACCAGAACTGAAACATATGATCCTTCAGAATATACTGCGTTTTCTTTTTGTTTTTTTCCTCCGTAATGCACTTCTTTTTCTGGACAAGACCAATATGGATCAGTTTGTCAAGCGAATACAGAACCGTAGAAAGATTTTCGCCGGTTTTCTGCGCAAGCTGGTTGACGGTATTGACGCCGGAGGCAATCTGTTCGATGATATTGTTGACAAGCGCTACTTCTGAAAACTCCTGCATCAGAAGATTTCGTGTTTCATCATAGAGGTATCCGTCCCTCTGAAAAAAGAGCCTTTTGATATTATCGTGAATGTCTTTTTCAGGATCCATCAGGGCAAGATATTTGGCGACGCCTCCTGTGACACCATAGCAGAGGGCCTTGTCCTCGAATGAATAGTCGGGGACAAAAAGCGCGGCGGTTTTATAGTCAAAGGCTTCCAGTCTGATCTGTGAGCTTCTTCTGCCGAACAGCGGACTCTTTTCACTCAGGATCTTATTTTCCATAAAACTGAGCGCCGAGCCGCAGAGAATGATCATCAGATTTTTATCCTGCCATTCTGTGTCGATATATTTTTGCAGGATTGACAGGAGAGCTTCGTTTTTCTCGGCCCAATATGGCAGCTCGTCAATTACGAGAATCACCTTTTCAGAGTCCAGCTTACCCGTCATATAATCGAAGACGGATTCCAGAGAGGGGAAGGAGGCGCCGCTTAAGGATGGGTCAAAAAAGAACAGAACCTGCTGTGTGAATAGTTCCAGATTGCGTGCTGCACCCACTTTGGTTGCGGTGTAAAAGATGGTTTTCTTGTCCTTGGTGAATTCTGTTATCAACGTGGATTTGCCAATTCTTCTTCTTCCGTAGATTACAGACATTCCGAAACCGGCGCGGTCATACAGTTCCTGCAGACTGGCAAGTTCTTTTTCCCTTCCTATAAACATTTCAGCCTCCCAAAAGTATCCTTATTCAGCTTGATTTTATTCAAATCAATTTGATTCAAATTCAACTGAATTAAGTGTAACAGAAATGATCGGGAATAGCAATATAGAATTCACAAATATTTCACAAAAAATTAGCACTCACCTCTTGACTTGGCTAACAATTCGTGTTATAACACATATAGAACAAAGGAGAAGAAAGAAACAGAATATCTCCCCGGAGTTCCGGAAACGATAAACATGATACAGAGAAAAGGAGCGATGAACAATGTTGAGACCAAGTATTTACGCAGAGAATTTGTGGGATGAGTTTTTTGATGATGCATTTTTCAGTCCGCTCAGAACGGCGGCGTATGCGTCGAACAACAGCGCGGCAGAGATGATGCGGACAGATGTGAAGGAGCATGATTCCGACTATGAGATCACGATGAATCTCCCGGGCATTGCAAAGGAAAATGTGAAAGCGGAGCTGAAGGATGGTTACCTGATGATTGCGGCTACCAGCGATTCCCATAACGACCAGAAGGACGAGAACGGCAGATATATCCGCCGGGAGCGCTACAGCGGTTCGTTCAGCAGATCCTTCTATGTGGGCGAGGATGTGAAACAGGAGGACATCAAGGCGCGGTTCGAGAACGGCACGCTGATCCTGACAGTGCCGAAGGCGGTCCAGCAGCCTGCCGTGGAGGAAAATCACTATATTGCCATCGAGTGACGGGAAAGTCCGAAGGTGGAAGGGTGATTTTCTGGTGGCCTGTCGCTTTCGTCGGGCGGCAGGCTCTTATGAATGAATAAGGATGGCGTTTACATAGAACATGATACAAATCCCCGCGGCACGCGGACTGCAGTTGACAGTCGGCGGCTGCGGGGATTTTATTTTTCGGCGGCGGATTTCCTGCATTCTTCAGCGTATTACAGCTTTTCTGTAAAATAATTTTCATTGATCTTGACAAAATATAATTAATGAGTATAATTAACTAACGTAAGTTAAATATATGTATGGCAGGTGAATATGCAGGAGAAAGAAATATGGATAGAGAAGAGCTTATCACAGAACTTCAGAAGGCGATAAGAAAGTCGCAGCATCACAGACATAGATATGGAAACAAAGAAGACTCCAAAAGGGGCATTGTCCTCAAATACCTGTACGACCAGGGAGGCTCCGCAAGTCCCGGCAGAATCTGTACACTTTTGCATGTCACCACTGCGAGAGTCACGGTTCTTCTCAATGAACTGGAAGAGGAACATCTGATTATACGGGAAGTGGCTCCGCACGACCGCAGAAGAGTGTGTGTCGAGCTTACCGAAAAAGGACGGCAGTCCGTTGAACAGTGGAACCGAAGAGGACGCGAAGAGACGGAGCGCCTTGTGGAGAAGATCGGTGAGGAGGATGCGAAGGCGTTGCTCCGGATTTGCCATGCTATGGAAGAAATTCGAAATGAGGACAGCGTAAAATAAATACAACTTGAAAGAAGGTAGACATCATGGATCAGACAAAACAGAACAAAATGGCGGTTATGCCTATGAATAAACTTTTGCTCACGATGTCGGTGCCGCTCATGGTATCGCTTCTGGTGCAATCTCTTTACAACATTGTAGACAGTATTTTCGTGTCGCGCCTGAGCGAAGAAGCGCTCACGGCCACATCCCTGGTGTATTCCGTGCAGTTCCTGATGATTGCTGCCGGAGTGGGCACTGCGGTAGGACTTAACGCGCTGCTTTCCAGGTGGATCGGGCAGCAGGAAGAGGATCGCGCATGCAAGGCAGCTACCACGGGCCTTTTTCTTGTACTCGGCACGGCGTTCATTTTTTCCGTGATCGGACTGCTGTTTGCAGGGAAATTGTCGCGCATGCTGACCAGTGATCCGGAGCTGCAGGTGCTGTGTCGGCAGTATATGCGGATCTGCATGGTTTTCTGCTATGGGACGTTTCTGGAGACCTATGGGCAGAGGCTGCTGCAGGCGGTGGGCTACACGGTGCACAGCATGATTTCCCTGGTATGCGGTGCGCTGACCAATATCATTCTCGATCCCATTATGATTTTCGGCCTTTTTGGCTTTCCCGCTCTGGGCATTCAGGGAGCGGCGATCGCTACTGTGATTGGTCAGTTTGTCGGAGCCGCGGTCGCGCTTGGTATCAATAGAAAGATGAACCCGATTATCCATGTGAGTCTCAGGGACTATCACTGGAACTGGCAGGACGTAAAGGACATTTATACAGTGGGGCTGCCCACAATCATCATGCAGGCGATTGGCAGTATTATGTGTTTCTCCGTGAACGCGATCCTGATATCTGTCAGCTCCACGGCAGTTGCATTTTTCGGCGTCTATTATAAACTTCAGAATTTCCTGATGATGCCGATGAATGGACTCGGACAGGCTGCAATTCCGATTGTTGCCTTTAATTATGGGGCAGGAAATGGAAAACGAATCCGGGAGACCTGGCGTATCCTGATTCCTGTCGGTCTTATCTTTTCGGTGGCCGGTATGGTGATTTTCCTGCTTTTTCCGAGGCAGTTACTGCTTCTGTTCTCCGCAAGCGACGAGATGCTGTCCATTGGAATTCCGGCTTTGCGTATCATCGCGCTGACATTTCCCTTCGCGACGCAGACCATTCTCTATGGATATGTCGGTTCCGGCCTGGGAAATGGCCTGATCAATATGATCGGAGGAGCGCTGCGTCAGCTGGTGTTGTTGGTGCCCTTTGTGTGGATTTTCACAAGATTTCTGGGACTCCAGTACACCTGGTATGCAATGTGGATCTCGGAGATCGCGGCATTTCTGGTCAGTTTTTTTGCAATTCGAAGTGAAATGAAGGAAAAGGTTGATCCGATCACGCATTCCTGACTCGGAGATAAAAAACAGCAGGCAGGAGATAACCCCGCCTGCTGTCCTTTATGCCTGTTTTATCGTTTGCGGCCGTACTCGCGTACGGTATCATAAAGCGCCATCAGATTTTCACGTTTTACATTCTGAATGGAAGCGTTGGTCTCGAAGATGAAACCGCCGCCGGGCGCCCCGATGTCGATCTGCCGTTTTGCCTCGTCAATTACCTGCTGAACCGTGCCGTATTCCAGAAGGTAGATCGGGAAATTTGCGGTGATGCAGTTCTTCGCACCGATGGTATTTTTGGCGTATTGGAGATCAACCGTTTCAAAGTGAATGATGCATTTCCCTTCCGGGAGATCTGTCATCTGGTCGACGCGTTTTTCATATTTACCTTCTGTATAAATAATCGGTGTTACGCCCATATCTACCAGTGCGTTAATCACCTTCAGGAAAGGCTTCCAGTACAGGGTCTCATACTGTGACGGGCTCATGAATCCGTCCATGCCCTTGTGCATCCAGAACATGACACGCTTGACCGGCATGGGAAGGAAGCGCAGATACTGAAGATTCGCGATCTGGACATCGGCCAGCATGTTCACCGCTTCCTCTACCTGCTCCGGGCATTCTAACAGATCGTCGAACATTTCCACGGTGCCGCGGAAATAGTTGGACAGCGTGTCAAAGGGTACAAGGCCCACGCCGTTCATCATCTTCGGGAAGCCCATCTCCATCAGCTTGTCCTGCAGTGCCTGCTGTTCGTCCGCGGTCTCTTTCTCGAGACGTCCGATTTCCAGCAGCTTGGAATAGGCGTCCAGAGCTTTCGGATTGTAAATGTTGGAGACGGCGTTCAGGTACATATAATTGGTCGGAGCCGGATTCAGAAGAGTTCCGAGACCGGCCAGCTCCGGAAATACGCGCGGCAGGTATTTATGAAGCATAAAGCCGGTGAAGTCCCGGAGGAGTTCCGGGTATTCATCCTGCTCCATAAAAGTATACTCATGCACCTGATATATGCTCTCATCCGGGCATTTGGTTCCCGGTCGTCCCGGCCAGTCGATATATTTCGTGCCGGCGATTTCCTCCGCCTTTCCGCTCAAAAGAGTTGCCATCTGCACATCTGGCTGAAATTCGTCGAAAAATTTGATAATCGCTTTTGCGGCGGCCTCATGATTGTACATGACATCTTTGTAGGTGGATTCGCCTCCGCTTAATACGAATGGCAGGGAGCCATAGTTAATCCAGATCGGAATTCGTTCCGGTTCTTCGTGCCGTGTGGCTTCCACGGCAATGCGGTTCCGGAATTCTAAAATACTTTCGGACATACATTTACCTCCATAATATGGTCTTCATTTGTGCTTTACCTGCAAGAGCCCCCTTGCATTTATCTGTCGTATTTTGTATTATAAATGGGAATCAGGGGGAAGTAAACGTACAGAAGACCCGTATTTTATGACGATAACAGTCGCGAATTATAGTACGATTCATACGGGTATACGTTGGGGGTGATGATTTGAAAATAAGCATGTGGATGCTGGCATACGAACTGCAGCAGTTTTCTTTCAAGGCGGATATTAAAAACAGTGATATGGAGATCGAGAGCATTTCTTTTTTCGATACGCTTCCGGATTATTTTATGCCGCAGTATGCATATCTTGGGAACGCCCGCGATTACTTTTCCTCAAAGGACGAGTCAGGCGCCCTGATCCTGGTGCACCGTTACAGCTATATTCTCCTTTTTCCCATGCCGCTGGAGCATGCGATCAACAGAATTCTGCGTATTTTCGAAAAGTATCAGAAATGGGAGGCGGATGTCCGTCTGGCGTGCCTGTCTGGGAATCCTTATCAGAGTCTGGCAGACTGCTGTACGGAGATCTTCCATAATCCGGTTACGATCTCGGATCCGACCGGCGTGCTGATCGGATATACCAGAAGTCTGGAGGGCTGGGAGCCGAATGAATTCTGGAAGGATCTGATCGAGACCGGACTGTTGTCCAGGGAACTGCTTTCGCTGGAACAGACAGACTGCAGCGGGAAAAAAACGGACGAATGGACCAGTAGGCCGACCGTTTACCATAGTGCACTGAATACCTGTCTTGGCGCGCATTTTGAACTCGATGGAGAGTACGTGGGCGGCTTCGCGATCTCGGAAGTACTGCAGCCGCTGACAGAGCGGGATGTGCAACTGGCGGAACGCTTTATGGCGCTTGTTCTGGACAGCGGCCTGTTCTCGCGTTTTGATTCTCAGATCATGGCTTCCGATGTCATGCTTCGACATGCGTTGGAAGGGGAAGAACCCAATCCGGACTCGGTGGATTATTTTGTCAAAAAGATCAATACGCCGCCCTGGTATCTGATCCAGATTCATTTTCTGAAGCGAAGATCCGACACGCTGAATAAAAATATTATCCGTGCCTGTAAGGCCTGCCGCATCACCAATACGGTCGTCGAATATGGAAATGATCTCGTCATCCTGACTGCTCAGGGGAAAGAAGAACCTCTCCTTAAAAAAGTGATTCCGACGGATGATCTGAAAAACTATCGTATTGCCATTTCCGTTCCTGTCGATCAGTTTCACCAGATCCCGCTTGCTCTGCAGCAGACGCAGTTCGCATTGGGTGAGGACAGCAATACGGCAGAGATTGTCTATTGTCAGAGCCTTGCGGTCAGATTCTTTGAAAAGCTTCTTGGAAATCAGGGAGAGGAAGCAAGGATGATGGTTCATCCGGCGCTGAGGAAGCTGAAGGATTATGACGCGAAGCATAAGAGCGACCTGTATGAGACGCTTTATGTATATTTGACTCACGAGCGTAATCTGGTAAAGACTTCCCAGGCTCTTTTCCTCCATCGAAACTCCCTGGTATGGCGAGTGCAGCGGATACAGGAATTGACCGGGCTGGATCTTGATGATGGAGAACTGAGAAAATACTTACTTTATTCTTATGCGGTATCCGGACATTCGGGAGAGGAATAAAACCAAAAGAGAGAAGTGAAATTCCCATGTGGAGTTTCACTTTTTTAATTGTACGAATCATACGATTTCTACTGTTCCTGTAAACGTCAATTCTGGAGGATTGGTACGTTTACTGTCCTTTTTTCCCCAATTATAATAAAAAATACAAAAAGCCCCTGATTGTTTTATCTGGTCCTAAGACAAAGTGTAAAGCTTACAGAAGGAGGAAATGTGAATGAGTAACAAGATGAAAGCAATTGTGAGCGCGTGTTCCGCATCTGCGCTCGGTATGATCGCGATGGTTACAACCGCGGTACTTGCTTATATCATTGCGGATTATGCGCAGCAGGGCGTTGCTGTTGCAACCATCGTGCTGATTATGACGATTCAGCCGCTGGTGGGCGTGGTGATGGCCTTTGCGGTAGGGCCGATCTCCATGAGAGTGCCGAAGAAATATCTTCTTTTGCTGGCGATGGCTCTGGTTGTTGTAAACGGTTTCATTTTTACCGTCGGCGGTGGGAAATGGGATTTCGGCTGGCTGATGCTCGCCAGCGCGTTCACCGGTATCGTCTCCGGAATTACAGGCTCTGTCCCCAGCTCCGTCATTTCTGAATTCACAGAGCCGGAGGAGAGAGGAAAATACCATGGCTACTGCAACTCCTGCATGCATGCGGGCGCTCTCGTTATGTCGTTTATCGGCGGCTGGCTGGGAGCTGTGAGATGGCAGAACGCATATTATCTGTATTTCCTTGCAATTCCCGCATTTCTTATTGTCGCAATTCTCTGCCCGACAGAGAAGGATGCGCCGCAGCAGAAGAATGCGTTCAGCGGTCAGAAGCCTCCGGTCAAGCTCAGTCTGATCCCGGCGAAGGTGTGGCTCATGTGTGTCCAGTATGTGGTATTCTTCATCTGCTGCTACACGTTCTCGGTCTACATCTCCAGCTATATTATTACCGATTTCCAGCTGGGTACGTCTCTGCATTCCGGCATCGCGACGGCGGTGGTCACACTCAGCGCGGTGGTTGCGGGAGCGACGTACAGCAAGTACTGCAAGCCTCTGGGTAAATGGTTTATGCCGTTCTTTTGCCTGACCATGTTTATCGGATACCTTCTGTGCTGCACGATCACGACTTCCCTCGTGGGTGTCGTTGTCGGCGCGTTCCTGGTAGGTATCGGTAAATCCGCGTCCGTGCCGTATCTGATCGGTGAAGCTTCCAAGAGGCTGCCCGGGTATATGATTCCCATCGGAATCTCCTTCGTGATGGGCAGCATGAATCTGGGGATGTTCCTGTCGAACTACGCAACCGGGTGGGTTTGCAATTTCCTCGGCGAAGTCTCCACCTACAATCGCTTTGTCGCCACCGCGATAATCAGTGTAGTAGCGCTTATCCTGGCGATTCTGGTGCACCCGCTTCTGAAGGATAAGGAGGCGGCTCCTCAGGGACAGCAGAACTGATAACGGTTTGAAAATAACAGTATTTTAGATGGAATGCGGGCGTCAGCTTTATTATATTGCTGATGCCCGCATTCCTGGCATTTATCTCTGGAAAATGATCCCTTGCATGGCAAAGCTCTGAGGATGTATAATCAGGGAAGAAAAGTCCCGGAAAGGAGCCGTGCATGGCGAATCTGACGATTGATGAGATTCTGGAGCAGGTAGAGATCCTGTGCCGCAAGTATGAGGTAGAGCATCTCTATCTCTTTGGTTCCCGCGCGAGCGGCACGGCGACCGGGACCAGTGATATTGATATCGTCGTGAAATATCACAAAATCCAGAACTTTGCCACCGGTTCTCCGCGCGAGACGCTGCGGACTGCCTGCAGCGTACAGCTGATTTTATTCTGCTGTTTCAGCAGTTCCGGGAGAAAGCCGGGGAGTTTATGGAGCTGGGGTAAATAGAAGCTTCACCCCAGCAGCTCTCTCATTCTGCACAGTCTGCGGATCACCTCGGAGAGCGTCTCCTCCTCCCTCGCGAAGTGGAAGCGGATGTAGCGGTTGACCGGCTCGCGGAAGAAGCTCGAACCAGGCACGGCCGCCACGCCGACATTTCGGATCATCCACTCGCAGAACTGCAGGTCCGTCCAGCCCGCGAACTGCGGAAGATCAAGAAATTCCTGAATATCCACCATTACAAAATAGGTACCCTGCGGGACATTGTGCGTGAGGCCCGCCTCATCGAGTCCCTTCAGGAAGAAGTCGCGCTTCTTCGTGTAGAGCTCGCGCAGTTCCTCATAGTAGCTTTCATCGAAACGCAGCCCGACCGCCGCGGCCTCCTGCAGCGGGGCCGCTGCGCCTACGGTCAGAAAGTCGTGTACCTTCTTCGCGGCTTCGACGACCTCCGCGGGGCCGATCAGATAGCCGAGCCGCCAGCCCGTGATGGAGAAGGTCTTCGACAGGGAGTTGCAGGTGATCGTGTGCTCATACATTCCCGGAAGCGAGGCCATGCAGATGTGAACATTCGGCTCGTAGACCATGTGCTCGTAGACCTCGTCCGTGACGACGAAGGCGTCGTATTTCAGCGCGAGCTCCCCGATTGTGATAAGCTCCTCCCTTGTAAACACTTTACCGCAGGGATTGGAAGGATTGCAGAGAATGATGGCCTTCGCTCCCTGCCGGAAGCCGTCCTCGACCAGCGCGGGGTCGAACTGATACTCCGGTGGCACGAGCGGGACATAGATTGGCTCCGCGCCGGAGAGGATCGCGTCCGCTCCGTAATTTTCGTAGAAGGGCGAGAAGACGAGAACCTTGTCGCCGGGATTGCAGATGGTCATCATCGCGCACATCATGGCCTCGGTCGCGCCGCAGGTCACGACGATCTCCGTCTCCGGGTCAATTGCGTGCCCGATCGCCTTTGTCTGCTTTTCGGCGAGAGCCTGCCGGAAATTCTTCGCGCCGAAGGTGATGGAGTACTGGTGTGGTCCCTCATAGGCAGCCTTTGCGAGCGCATCCATGAGCGCTTTCGGCGGGTCAAAGTCCGGAAAGCCCTGCGAGAGATTGATGGCTCCATACTGGTCGCTGATGCGGGTCATCCGACGGATAACCGAGTCGGTAAAGGTTCCTACGCGTTTGCTTAGTTGTGGCATGTTTTTCTCTCCCTTTTTCTTGTATTAAAGCGTATAGCTCAGTCTGCAAGCAGCCAGTCTATAAGATTTTCGGACTTAATCCCTTCATAGGAATTGATGTAGTCCCTGTCCATGGACAATACGATCTTTTCATAATTATCTGCGATCATCTGCAGGGGTTTCAGCTCCCGTCGCCGGGTTTCCTCTGACAGCATGCTTTCTGTCACCTGCATGTACAGTTTGTCGCTCGGTTTCTCGGCTACGAAATCAATCTCTGCCTTTCCAACCTTGCCGATATAGACTTTATAGCCCCTTCTCAAAAGTTCCAGATACACAATATTTTCGAGAATATGCCCCCGGTCGGCGTCCCGGTATCCGAGGAGCATATTACGAAATCCCAGGTCAACAATATAATTTTTTTCCAGGGTTTTCAACAGCTGTTTTCCTTTGACATCGTACCGGCCTGCTGTATAGAAGATGAACGCATTCTTCAGCATCAGAATATATTTGCTGACTGTTTTTCCTGTCATATTTTTTCCTTTGCCTGTCATCATATCCCCTTCGCGGGACAGAACATTTCCTATACTATTTGGAGAGGTGATGCTTCCAATGTTGGAACAGAGAAAACGCACGATTTTTTCGAGTGTGATCTGGTCGATCTGTCCGCCATTTCGCTGCATGATATCCCGCAGGACAACGGTGGAATAGATCCCTTCCAGAGCCTGATTCATTCCAGCCTCATTCCACCGATATTCCCTGAGTACCGGCATGCCGCCGAACTGAAGGTACTTCCGGAACTTTTCATCGACGGAAGTCTGTTCGGAAAATTCATAAAAATCCAGAAACTCTTTAAAGGACAGCGGCAGCATACGGATCTCTACATATCGTCCCGCCAGCAGAGTCGAAAATTCTGCGGAGAGCAGATAGGCGTTCGATCCGGTGATGTAGATATCTACGTCGTAGTCCAGACGGAAGGATTCGATCGCTTTTTCCCAGTGTTCCACGACCTGCAGCTCATCAAAGATCAGATAGGTACGCCCCGGCTGCTGTATCAGTCCGGCGACATAATCATAAAAGTGCAGATAATCGCGTAGTTCTCTGTATTTGAGTGATTCGAGATTCATATGAATCACATGCGTCTCCGGAACGCCGTCATCAATCAGGTAGTCATGAAACAAATCCAGCAGCGAAGATTTTCCGCATCTTCGGATTCCGGTCACAATTTTGACCAGGTCGATATCCCGATTTTGCTTTAACTGTTCCAAATACACGGGGCGTTCTACTAAATATGCCATAACCAGCATCTCCTTTTTTGGTATCATTATACCCGAAACTCTAAAATAATCAATAGTTTTAGACTTATAAAGACTGAAACTTTTTGCTTTTGCAAACTTTCGGTATTATTTTACCCAAAACTTTTCCTTTTATAATAGCATTCAGGTATTGACATATGTAGATATTCGATATAATATATAGAAGACCGATACATAGAGCATCTATATAATTTTGTAAATACCTTGTTGAAGGAGGACGAAAAACATGGCAATCGACAGAACACTGCTCTCCGGCAGCATGGGGATGATGATCCTCAAGCTGCTCTCGGAGAAGGACATGTACGGCTACGAGATGATCGAGGCGCTGCGCAGCCGCTCACAGAACGTATTCGAGCTGAAGGCGGGGACGCTCTACCCGCTGCTGCACGGACTGGAGGAGAAGTATTTTCTCACATCCTACGAACGCGAGGTGCAGGGAAAGACCCGGAAATACTATCAGATCACGAAAGCGGGCAGAAAGCAGCTTGAGAGGAAGAAGGAAGAGTGGGAGACCTATTCGCAGGCGGTCTCAAGCGTGCTGGCGATGGAGGTGTGACGATGCGGATGGAGGAATATCTTGATACGGTCACGGAGCAGATCCGTTGCGCAAGGGCGCGCGATTTTGTGCGTGAGGAGATGGAGGCGCACATCCGCGACCAGGCGGAGGCCTACGAGGTGGAGGGCATGTTTCCGGAGGAGGCGCTCGAAAAGGCAGTGTGCGAGATGGGCGACCCGGTGGAGGCGGGCGTCGCGCTGGACGGCGTTCACCGGCCGCGGATGGACTGGCATTCGCTCTGGATTGTCGGGATCCTGAGTCTGCTCAGCGTCGCGGCGCAGCTGTTACTGTCGCAGGAATATTCTCTCGGCAATTCGCTCGCCCTGCGGCATATCCTTTTCACGGTGACGGGCTTTGCGCTGATGCTGCTGATCTACCGGCTCGACTACAGCGTCCTTGCGAAATACGGCAGGCAGGCGGCGGGAGTCGTGCTCCTTCTGCTGGCGCTCGCCCTTCCTCTGGGAATCCGGATGAACGGGAGTGTGATCGGTCTTTTGACCGCTTTTCTCTACATCCCGCTGAGCGCCCTCACGGTGCTCTATGTGCCGCTCTTCGGCGCGGTGCTGTACAGCTATCGCGGACAGGGATACCGCTGCTTATGGAAAATCTTTCTGTGGGTGGCGGTTCCGGTTCTGCTGATGCTGCGGCTTACGTATTTCAGCAGGGCGGCGCTCTTCGGGCTGATGCTCGCGGCGGTGCTGGCCTTCGCGATCGGGAAGGACTGGTACATGGTGGCGAAAAGGAAGGCGCTTGCCTTTCTTGGCGGCGTCGCGGTGCTGCTGCCCGCCGTGGGGATTCTCTTCCTGGGGGTAAGCGGTCGGCTGACCTCTTATCAGCTCGCGCGTCTTGCGGCCTTTGTCTCCGGTTCGTCGGAGACGGCTTACACGGAGCAGGTCGCCAGGCAGTTTCTGACGGAAAGCAGCCTCGTCGGCCTGCGCGGCGGCGGGGAGCTCTACGGCACGCTGCCCGGCGCGAACAGCGAGTACATCCTGGTCAGTATTGCCTGGACCTGCGGCCTTGCAGCCGCGGTGGCGGTCGTGCTCTTTCTGCTCTCGTTGATCGGACGCGTGTTCCGCATCGCGCTGCGGCAGAGAAATCAGCTCGGCATGATTCTGGGCTTTGGCTGTGGCGTCGTCTTCCTCTCGCAGACACTGCTGACACTGGCGATGACGCTGGGGCTCTCCCCGGTGATGAGCACGGTGCTGCCTTTCTTCTCGCAGGGTGGCAGCAATGTGATCTGCTCCTATATTCTGCTGGGGCTTGTTCTCAGTGTGTACCGCTATAAGGATATCCTGCCGGGGAAGGAGGCCGGACAGGGTCGGTCGGTTTCCCCGGTTGGGCTTGTGGCAGGGGAAGCAAAGTAAGGGCTGAACCCGGGAAAATCAAAATGTCCGACATACCTGAGACGGCCTGAAAAACGAGAGAGAATTTGATATTTCAGAAAACTTAAGATTCCGCAGTCTGAATCTGTGCTACAATGGCTTCATCGGCGTTGCCCTGTATGGGCGGTGTCGGTGGAGCTGCTTTTTATTGTAATCGTCCAGAACGAAACGGAAGGGTGCGGAGTACCAATGACGCTCATCGTGCACGGCTCAGAGCATAGCGGAGAACGATCAAGTATCAGGTATATGACGCGCAGGGCGGCAAACTCGCATGTTCAGCTCTGCCATAACCGTGGTACAGGTCGGTTTACTGCAAAAGATCAGCTTTAAAATCAATGATTTTGAATATGAACAAGGGAGGAAACAGGTGAATGGATATGAAATACAGAAAAATATCCATAGGGCTTGTGCTGGCCTGCACGCTGCTCACGGGCTGTGCGGGCTCGGCGGATCAGGATATTTCCGTGGAAGAAGCCACAGAGACTGACACGGAAGAATCCTCCGCGGAGGAAAGCGCGCAGGAGCAGTTATTAGAAACCTCGCAGGAGGAGTCCGTTTCCGGAAACGCGGCTCCGCGGGTGGAGATCGAGACCACATATTGGGAATGGGGCGAGGACGACGCGGCCTGGCGTGTGTACGCGGAGAATAACAGTATTTCCGTCAGCAGGGACGGCTATGAAGCGCTCAGCGAGGCCGTGGCTGGATGGAACGAGGAACAGACGGAGGCATTTCGGGAGAGCTGTGAGGAGCTGGCTGTATATGCTGCAGAGGACGCCGCTTACGTGGATCCGGACGCAGACAACCTGTTTTATTATGATACGTGGCGGGAGGCAGAGCTCTGTCGCGTGGACGAGAGCATTCTCAGTTTCACAATTCTGAGTTATGCCTACACCGGCGGCGCGCATGGAAATTCCGGCTATACCGGCGTGACCTTTGACGCGCAGAGCGGAGAAATTCTGACGCTTTCCGATATTCTGACGGACGAGGATGGCTTTCAGGCCGCAGCGCAGCAGTGGATTATGGAGAAGCTCGCGGCGGACCACGGCGACGAGCTCTTTGAGGACTATGCGGAGACGGTCGCGGCCATGTGGGAGGCGGAGCCGGACTGGTATCTGGACGCGGAGGGCATCACTTTTGTATTCGATCCTTATGAGGTGGGTCCTTACGCGATGGGCGCGGCCTTTGTGAGCTGTCCCTATGCGGAATTTGCTGTCTATATGAAGGCAGACTATGTGGGAATGAACGGCACGGGAGTGGGCAGATTTTCCGTGAACACGGACGTGGAGACGGAAGCGGGGACGCTTCGCATCAACATGCCTGTGGAGGAAGATTATGGAATGGCGCCGGTGTCGCTCGGCCTGAACGGAGAAGTGCTGGAGGCAGGCGAATTCGGCAGCTTCGGCGACGCGTATCTGCTTCATCTGTCCGACGGGCGCAGCTTTGTACTGTTTGACGTCGACTACGCCTCGGACGATTATGTCAGCTTCCTCTATGAGATTACGGACGGCAGCCCCGTGCTGCGAAGCCGCCTCGAGGGTGTGAGCCTGCAGGGCGGGACGATCGGTACGGAGGTACAGACGCTGCGCGTTCATCTGGATGTGCTGGGCAGCTACGACGCGTATATGGACTATGTGATCGGGGAGAACGGCGAGCTCATGCAGACGGAGGATGTTTTTGAGATCCGCTCCGACAATCAATCCTTCCGGATTCTCACCGTGACGCGGGAGCTGCCGGTCACGATGGATGGACAGGCGGCTGTACTGTCGGTAGGGACGCGCATCCGTATCACTGGCTCCGATAACGTCGGAACAGCTTATTATCGAGATGAGGACAGCGGCGGGAAGGGGGCGATCTCCTACGTGCGCGGCGATGGGGAGAATGCGTGGGAGCTCTACATTGACGGCGTGTCGGAGTATGAATACTTTGAGACGATTCCCTACGCGGGCTGAACGGGAAAAGACAGAGCAAACAGGCCGGAGGCATCTGAGAATGTCTCCGGTTTTGCTGTGTGTGGAGGAATTTCATTTCCATTGTCATGATTTTATGCTATACTTAACATAATATAAATCTTTTTTGCAACTGTACCGGAGAGGAAAGGGGAGAATGGCGATGCTGAAGAAAATGGCGGGTGTGTTTCTTTTTGCTGTACTGTTTCTGGCGCTGACCGCCTGTGGGGCGGGCACGGAGGGACAGGGGAAGGAGCAGGATGCTCCGAACGAACAGGAGCAGGTAGAGGAGGAGATTGCCGAAACGCCGGAAACGTCCGAAGTGTCGGAAACATCTGAATTGCCGGAACAGATCTGGGATGATGAACCGCTGGCAGACGAAGATGCGATTGCGTACATCGCGAAGTACACGACGGATTTGTATTATACGGACGACACGGCGGTCGGAACGGCAAGCCTGTATGTATGCTCAGAGAAAGAGGCGATTCTGTGTGTGGAAGCCGCAGAGAATGAAGACGTGTTTGATGCTTCTGTCCTGTGGGATATGAAATTTAACAACAGCGAATATAACAACGGAGTTTATCAGGGCTGGTATGCTGAGATTTCCTGGAATTATGAGGACGATGGAGTTGTCAGTGAACTGCTTTATTTTAATTATGATGAAGACATGAATAGTGATGCAGAGACGGTGGACAGCGAATGGCTGTCTGCGAGCGAGGCGTCTGTAACCGAAAAGAATGGCAAAGTGTATACCCAGATGAGGTTTGTGATTCCGGACGATGACAGCTTCGAATTCCAGGTGCTGGAAGACTACAAAACGATAGAGGGATATTTGAGTCTTGTCGGGTGCTAGAGTAATCTCGGTTATCAGTGAATGAAATCTGACTTATGCAGACTTATCTGTCAATGATATTTCGGATCTGAGTCTGCAATACAGTTTTGAAAATTACGCCTACAATGACGACGAACAGTTTGTGGAGATCGGAGACAGGCAAACTGACAGCCCGGATGATATGGGAAGATATTTTATGTGCAAGTGCCTATTTGTTCTTTAATGCCTCGACCTGTGCGCGGAGTTCCTCGATTATAGCCGCCTGATCGGCAATAGTGGCATCTTTCTCCTTGAGCAGATTCTCTGTCATGCTATGCCACCTGTCGTAATCTTCTCTGGCCTGACACTGGAGACGGATATCCTCTTCGGCATTCAGCGCATAGAGGGTCTCGGCGGTTTGACTGATATCGGAATATTTTTGTGCAAGCATTTTGATATCCTCCCATGTAGTGGCGCGGAAGAGCTTCGCCCAGTGATCGATGTGCCACTTCCTGTCTTCCGCGGTTGCGAGCTCTGTATGAGTTAAGTCTATCACAGACAGGCGAAATTTGTCACTATAAACATGATGGGATTTTACATTCAACATTTGATAGGTAGCGTAAAACTCGGGTGGCTCTCCCGGAAATGGCGTGAAGTTCAGAAAACCGATATGGATGGCCGGATAGATTTGAGTATATTCTTTTCCCTTGCGCAAATGGTCAAAATTACGGCAGAGGTAGCTTAAGGAGCGGTCGGGCCAGTCATGCTTATCGAGAACCTGCATTTCCAGATTGATACGGGTCTGGCTGTTGAGGAGGATGGCAACGTCGAGGACGAAAGTCTTTTTATCGAAGCGCCGCCCCAGAACGATGGGATTCGTGATCTCAATCGAAACAATAGAGTCTGGATCGAGATGGAGGAGCGATGCGATCAGGTGTTTTTGCGTATGTTCACTGCGCTGCAGGACAGCGCGGAACATGTAGTCGTTGGTCATATTGTAGGCGATTCTTCCGGTGGCATTGAGAAAAGAGATATTTGCGGAGGCAGCGGTAGTATTTTGGAACATAAAGACTCCTTCCCTGGCGTGAAAATATGAAGTTTTGCGTGTATACAGCAGTTTTATTGTCGGATAAAGCCCCGAAACGGGATGCCGAGAATAAAGATGTGCTACATGAAGAATGATGTGGTGGAAAAAACACTACATATTCGATGTACTCAGAGTAACATGAGAACAGGAAATAGACAAATAAAATTTTTATAAAGTTGCAACCATTATCGGATCAGGCCTCGGACGTGAGGGCGGTGCTCTCTGCCCTCATATCCTTCGTGAGCAGAATCACATATCCGACATAGACCATGCAGTTTACCACCGCCAGCGCGGTGAGTGGAATCTCTGCAGAGAACAGAAATTCTGAATAGGTAAACAGAGACAGGCCGATCAGCAGGGGGCAGAGCGCCTGTGTCTTCTTATTTACAAACAGGATCATGATCGCCAGAACCTCGTAGAGGAAGCCGTAGCGTTCATGCATGGCCGGCAGGAACAGAACGCAGGTGTAGCTCAGGATAAAGAGCATGTACAGCGCGTTTTTCATATTGGGAACAATCTTTTCCCTGATCCACATGACCGCAAAACTGATGAGGATTACGACAGTGAGGATCATGGCAGTATTTTTGAAAAGCTCATAGCCGTCTGCGCTGTCGGCGGAGGCGATCAGACACCAGAAGCTCGGGTAGTTTAAATAAATATCAGAATAGGTGTCCGCCTGCGTCAGATAGATCCCGAAGACATCGGAAAACGCGTTCGCCCTTCCGTAAATGGCCGCGGGGACGGCGCTGAGCAGCAGAGCCGCCGGAACGAGCAGAAAGTTCAGGATGGAAAAACGCTTTTTCATAAACCAGAACAGCAGGAAAAATGGAAGCGCAAAAACAGCCTGCAGTTTAAAGGTAAAGGCCAGGCCGAGCAAAAACAGGGACAGGCCGTAGTGCTCCCGGAACAGGCAGACAAAGGCCGCGACGATGAAGAAGCAGTAGATGGAATCGCACTGCGCCCAGACCGCGGAATTGAGCAGGACAATCGGGGAAAACAACACCAGGGTATAGCAAAAAAGCGCTTTTTCCGCGCGCTGATCAGTCGCAAGCCTGTAGACGCCGATTCCGCAGGCGGCCGCCAGGGCATAGTCGAACAGCCCGGACAGGCACTTGTAGGCGTAGAGCTTGGGAATCGGAAGGTATGTCATGAGCGCAATCAGGGTCTGGTACATGATATTGTAGTTGCCGACCTGCTCCTTCAGCGCATTTAAGCCGCCGCCATCCCGGATGGTGTCATACCACGGCAAAAGGCAGCAGTTGGCGTCCGTCGACGAAAAATCCCGCAGATAATAGCGCGCGAAAAAGCCGCAGACACTGACCAGTATAAAGAAAATGATGAGCAGATGACGTTCGCCCCATTGGATGAGTTTTTGTTCTGCTTTCAGCATTCTGATTTTCCTTCCTTTCTTTAAAAATTTAAAGGGAAGTATAGCATAGTTTTTCCCGAATGGTTTTAAGATTGTCTTAAGAAAAAGAAAAGATTTCGTGCCGGAAAAAACAATTCAGACTGCTCAGATAGTTGATTTCTGCGTAAAAAACGGTTAATATAGGAAAGACAGATTATTTTACAAGCGGAGCGGGAGATTACAGAAGATGAGAATGAGAAAAATTTACGGAGTCCTTGCCATTTTGCTGGCACTTTCGGCGACGGCCTGCGGGAATACCGTACAGGAGGCCGCCGGGTCGGCGGAAACGGGACAAAGCAGTCTGGATGAAGGGAGTTACGAGGCCGCTGTCCAGACGTTTTTGGCCGCGCTGGAGACGGAGCCGGGGGAAATACAGGATCACATCGGGCTTCTGGAAGCCTATATAGGGCTGGAGGATTATGAGTCCGCGGCATCTGCTCTTGATGCGGCGCTCGAGGTTTTGGGCGCGTCGGAAGCAGAGCCGGATGAGGAAGATCTCGACAGCTTTATCGAAGTTGCCGGGACTGTCTGTGAAAATCTGGACGACGCCGACAGACAGTATGCATTCTGGACGGCTCTGGCAGGGATGGCGTCCGGGGATTCTGCTGACGCCGTCATCGAGCGGGGAACGGCTGCCTTGGTTCAGCTGGGACAGACCTGTAAGGACAGCGGAGCCTATGAAGAGGCGGAGGCCGCGTTTGGAAAGGCGATCGAGATCACGCCGTCGGAGCCGGAATATTTTCTGGAGCTGGCGGAGCTCCTGACAGAACAGGGAGATTACAGTGAGGCAATCGCCGCCCTGGAAAGCGGCTATGAAGAGACGGGTGACGAGAGCCTGTATGCCAGGCAGGAGGAGCTGCGGACGGAGTGGCTGACTGCGCTGGAGGAGAATCTGGCTCAGATCGTCGATCAGATGGAGGTCCAGTACACGGTAGACGACGTGCAGCTCGGCGTCACGGAGATGGAGGAGATCGCGGAGAGCTATGGCGACCGCGCGGGACTGCAGCTGTCCTATTTTACCTATGATGATGTGGAGCATCTTTCCACGGTCTATTCTTATTACGGGAAAAACGGGAATTCGACGGCGGATGGATATGAAGAGGGGGACATTGACTTCTACTTTGAATCCATGTATGTCAACCTGACAACGGCTCATACGGTGGAAATCGCGAATCCGGATTTCCTGTGCGTGGGCTCTCTTCACGTGGGGGATGACTATACGGACGCGCTGGCACTGTACGGACTGGAAGGCGCACCGGAACTTTGTGTGGACGGCTCCTATACGCTGGAACAGACGGAAAATGGCAGAAGACTGTATCTTTTCGAAGACGAGGACGGCAGAGAGGCCTTCTGGTATTTTGAGGAGGATGACGGAGAGCTGATGATCGAAGCAATCGATGGAAAGATACATCAGATATCCATCACAAAATACTGATATTCAGCGGCGCCCGTTTTCGACGGGCGCCAGCATTCGTTCAAACGCGAGCCCCACGAGGAACCAGGCCGGCGCGTAGTCGAGGCGTATGACGCCCTTATAGTGACGCGGACTTTTGCTGTAATCCCAGGGACACATGCCGCGGCTTTTCAGCAGCGTGCCGCTCACAAATTCCACGAGATAGATACTGCTCATATAGATCAGGCCGCGCTCCATCACATTTCTGCCTTTTCTTTTCAGGCGGCGCATGGCCGGGGCGAGCAGCGAAGCGCTGCCGTAGATGGGAAACATCCAGAGAGAGGACTTCCCGGTTAGCTTCATGTCGCGCACGCGAAAAGCGTGGAAGCCGCTCCAGAGCAGTTCCATCGCCCATCCGAATATTCCACATTTCAAAAAATTTCTCCACATCATGCCGATAGTATTTGAAATATGGCTGTTTTTATACTATAATGTTTTGTGGCCTGCAACTCTGAACCACGACACATGGAAAAGTGATACGATATGACATATGAAGAAGCGAGAGCCTTTCTGGACGGCTGCAATCAGTACGCGGGCGAGTTCACGCTCGAACCCCTGAAAGCCATGCTGGAAAAGCTCGGAAATCCGGAGCGCCGACTGTCCTTTGTGCACATCGCGGGGACAAACGGAAAGGGCTCGGTGCTGGCTTTCGTCTCCACGGCGCTGAAGGAGGCGGGCTACCGGGTCGGACGTTATATTTCCCCGACGATTTTCAGTTACCGCGAGCGGATGCAGATCAATGAGACGTCTATTTCCCGGGAAGAGATGACGCGCCTGACGGAACAGATTCAGGCCGCGGGGCAGGAACTTCTCGCGGAAGGAAAGAGCCATCCGACGACTTTTGAGGCGGAGACCGCGCTGGCCCTTCTCTGGTTTGCCCAGCAGGCCTGTGATCTGGTCGTGCTGGAGGTCGGCAGAGGCGGCCTTACGGACGCGACGAACGTGATCGATAATACGCTGGTGGCGGCGCTTGCCTCGATCAGCATGGATCATATGGAATTTCTCGGGAGCACGCTCGGCGCGATCGCGGAGCAGAAGGCCGGTATCATCAAGCCGGGCTGTACGGTGGTCAGCGCGGCGCAGCGACCGGAGGCGGCGGAGGTGATCAGGCGGAAAGCCGCAGACCTGGATGCGCCGCTTGTGTGGGTGCAGCCGGATGAGATACGGAATCGACGGCGCGGCCTGCTGCAACAGTATTTTGATTATCGGGAGCGCGAGGATATAGAGATTTCCCTTTGCGGAGAGTATCAGTTTGAGAACGCGGCGCTTTCCCTCGAGGTGCTGGATGCCCTGCGGGAAAAGGGCTATGCGATACCCGAGGAGGCTGTTCGCAGGGGATTTCGGAACACGGTCTGGCAGGGGCGCTTTACGGTGCTGAGCAGGAAGCCTCTTTTCCTGATGGACGGGGCGCACAACCGCGATGCTGCGGCGCGGCTGCGGGAGTGCATGGAGAATTATCTGCCGGGAAAGAAACTTGTTTTTATTATCGGCGTTTTGAAGGATAAGGAATACGGAGAGCTCGTGCGGCAGACCGTTCCGCTTGCGTCCGGGGTCGTCACAGTCACGCCGCCGGACAATCCGCGTGCGCTTCCCGCCGCGGAGCTTGCGTTGGAAGTGAAAAAGCATTGTTCACATGTGCGTGTCGCGGAGAGTATTGAGGACGCGGTGGATATGGCGCTCTCTCTGGCAGGGGAGGAGGACGTGATCCTGGCGTTTGGCTCGCTGTCTTATCTGGGAGAACTTGCGCGGGTTGTGTCTGTTTTCGTGTAAAAGCGAATGATAGAAAAGAGAGTCCGTGTTCTTTCTGAATGCGGAGTATGTCCACCCGTCGAGACAGGTTCTGATGCAGGAGATGCAGGCAGATTTTCTCAAAGTGTTATAAAGTATTCTGGGAAACAGAGGATTTATTATAATGGAAGATTTACAGAAGCTTCGCGGGGAGATCGACGAGATCGACCGCGAGATGGTGAAGCTGTTCGAACGGCGGATGGACGTCTGCCGCGAGGTGGCACAGTATAAGATTGCAAATGGAAGGAAGGTGCTTGACCGCGCGCGGGAGCAGGAAAAGCTGCAGACGCTTGGCGCGCTGACGCACAATGATTTTAACCGTCACGGCGTGCAGGAACTCTTTCAGCAGCTCATGGCGATGAGCCGGAAGCTGCAGTACCAGCTGCTGGCCGAGGAGGGCGTTTCGGGCAGCCTGCCCTTTACCTGCGTCGATAAGATCGACCGCAAACACTGCCGCGTCGTCTATCAGGGCGTCGAGGGCGCTTATCAGCAGCGCGCCGCGTTTAACTATTTCGGCGAGGATGTCAGCATTTTTCATATGCCCACCTGGAGGGAGTGCATGGAGGCGATCAAGGAAGGACTGGCGGATTACGCCATGCTCCCGATTGAGAATTCCTCTGCCGGGGATGTCCACGACATGTATGATCTGCTGGAAGAGTATGATAATTACATCGTGGGTGAGGAAATCCTGAAAATTGACCACGCGCTGCTCGGGATTCCCGGCTCCTGCCTGTCGGATATCAAGACGGTCTATTCCCATCCGCAGGCGTTGATGCAGTGCTCGGTATTCCTGAATGCACATCCGAAATGGCGGCAGATCAGCCTGCAGAACACCGCATTTGCGGCGCAGAAGGTCGCCGAGGAGCAGGATCCTTCGCAGGCGGCGATCGCCAGTCCGGACGCGGCGCGGCTCTACGGGCTCGACGTGCTGCAGCAGCCGATCAACCACGATCGCTTCAACTCGACCCGTTTCATCGTCATTACCAATCGGAAGATGTACGAGGCGGACGCAAAGAAGGTCAGTATCTGTTTTGAACTGCCGCATACGAGCGGAAGCCTTTATAATATTCTGTCGCATATCATTTACAATGATCTGAATATGTGCAAGATCGAGTCCCGTCCTATTCCGGAGCGCAACTGGGAGTATCATTTTTTCGTGGATTTCTATGGAAATCTGAACGACAGTGCGGTCAAGAACGCGATCCGCGGTATTATGGAAGAGGCGGTAAACTTTAAGATACTTGGGAACTATTGATATCCGGCAGCTCATGCGCTGCATGCGCGGGGAAGCCGGGGAGGAGTAAGCAGTGAGGAGGAAACGATGAGTGACTATGTAATTACCACAGACAGCGGCGCCGACCTCTCCAGAGAATATCTGGAAGCGCATCAGCTCAAGATTACGTCGCTGACCTGCCTGATGGAAGGGGAATCCTACAATGACGATAACCCGATCTCAGACAAGGATTTTTACGCGAAGCTTCGCGGCGGCTCGATGCCGACCACGTCGCAGGTGAGTCCGGAATAGGCGCGCGAGCTCTTTGAGCCGTTCCTGAAGGAGGGGAAGGATGTCCTGCACCTGGGTTTCGACTCCGGTATCAGCGGCAGCTATCAGAGTGAGGAGGCCGCGGCGAAGGAACTCCGGGAGGAGTATCCGGAGAGAAAGCTGATCGTCATCGATACGCTCTGCGCGTCCATGGGACAGGGGCTTCTGGTACATAAGGCGCTGCAGATGAAAGAGGCCGGCGCTTCCATCGAAGAGGTGGCGGGCTGGTGCGAGGATAACAAGATGGGAATGGCCACCTATGTGGTGGTGGACGACCTGAATCATCTCTATCGCGGCGGTAGAGTGTCCCGCAGCAGCGCTGTGCTCGGCAGTGTGGTCGGCATCAAGCCGATCATCCGTATCGACGAGAAGGGAGAGCTGGAGGTCTGCGGCAAGATTCGCGGCCGCAAGAAGGCGATCCAGCATATCATCGATCAGATTATGGAGCGGAAGCGGGACGAGGAGAAGATCGTGTCCATCAGCCACGGCGACTGCCTGGAGGATGCGGAGGCGATGAAGAAGATTCTCATGGAGCAGTACGGGATCGAGGAGGTCCTGATCAGCTATGTCGGGCCGGTGATCGGTTCCCATACAGGTCCGGGCGTGCTGGTGCTGTCTGCCCTGTCAAAATCGAGGTAACCCAGACGAAGCCACAGGTTTTCGGGATTTCAGAAGCGTAAATATGGGAGACCGGGAGCTTCGCAGAAATTCCCGATATTTAAAGAAGCAGAGGAGAAATACGGATATGTCATCAGAAAAATTCATTATGTTAATCGCGATCCTGCTCTATCTGGTCGGCGTGGTCATGATCGGCGTGCGGCTCGCGAAAAGCAACCAGACAACAGAAGACTTTTACCTGGGAGGGCGTAAGCTCGGCCCCTTCGTCACCGCGATGAGCGCGGAAGCCTCCGACATGAGCAGCTGGCTTTTGCTCGGGCTTCCGGGTGTGGCTTACCTCAGCGGTGTTGCAGATGCGGCCTGGACCGCGATCGGACTTGCGATCGGCACTTATGTGAACTGGCTGATCGTCGCCAGGAGACTTCGCAACTATACGGTGGAGGCCGGAAACTCGACGACGCTGCCGGTCTTTTTCTCGAATCGTTATCGCGATGAGAAGAAGATCCTCTCCGTGATTGCGGCAATCGTCATCATTATTTTCTTCGTGCCCTACACGGCGTCCGGCTTCTCCGCCTGCGGAAAGCTCTTCTCGTCGCTGTTCGGCGTGGACTATGTGCTGGCGATGATCTTCAGCGCGATCATCATCGTAGCCTACACGACGCTGGGCGGATTCCTCGCCGCGAGCACTTCTGACTTTGTACAGAGCATCATTATGACCTTTGCAATCATCGTCGTCCTCGTATTTGGCTTCACGACGGCGGGCGGCGTGGGCGCCGTGATGGCAAATGCGCAGTCGATGGCCGGCTATTTCAGTCTGACGGCCATGTACGACGCGGCGAGCAATTCGTCGACGCCCTACAGTCTGCTGACGATCGCTTCAACGCTGGCCTGGGGTCTCGGCTATTTCGGCATGCCGCACATCCTGCTGCGTTTCATGGCGATTGAGAATCCGGACAAGCTGAAGCTCTCGCGTCGCGTGGCCTCCGTCTGGGTCGTGATCTCCATGACCGTGGCGATCTTCATCGGTGTCGTCGGCAATGCGATGACAAAAGTCGGCGCGATTCCGGAGCTTGAGGATTCGGAGACGGTTATCATCGAGATCGCGAATCTGATCGCGCAGAACGGCGTGATTGCGGCGCTGGTGGCGGGCATCATCCTGGCCGGTATCCTGGCAGCGACGATGTCGACGGCGGATTCCCAGCTGCTGGCTGCCTCGTCCAGCGCCTCACAGAATATTTTAAAGGAAGTGTTCCTGAAGGACATCAGCGAGAAGAGCGCCATGCGTGTGGCGCGTGTGACCGTGCTGATCATGGCGGTCATCGGCGTCTTCATCGCGCGTGACCAGAACAGTTCCGTCTTCGGTATCGTGTCCTTCGCCTGGGCGGGCTTCGGCGCGGCCTTCGGCCCGCTGGTACTGATGGCGCTTTTCTGGAAGCGCTCCAACATGTACGGCGCACTGGCCGGTATGGTGAGCGGCGGCATCATGGTCTTTGTCTGGAAATTCATTGTGCGCCCGATGGGCGGCGTGCTTGACATCTACGAGCTGCTCCCCGCCTTCCTCGTGGGCCTTGCGTTCCATGTGGTTGTGAGCCTTCTGACTGCGGAGCCTTCGCAGGAGATCAAGGACGAGTTTGACCGCGTAGCGGCTATGCGGTGATGATGCTTTCTTACCCCCCAGGAATCCAACCTGGGGGTTTTCCATTTTCAGGATTGTGTTTCTGAAAAAACTGTGCTATACTTTCCCCATCTAAAATCTGTAATGCATATCGCGGCATTTTTCCCGAATAAAAACGTTTACGGAGGAAAAAATGATGTTCAGCATGATTTTGTCGGCGGCTGTGCTCGGCGTGGAGGCGCGCGCGGTACAGGTCGAGGCGGATATCTGTGATGGACTGCCGCAGTTCTGTATGGTCGGCGATCTGTCGCAGGAGGTGCGGGAGGCGTCTGACCGCGTGCGCACTGCGCTGAAAAATACGGGAATTTCGTTTCCGCCCAAGAGAGTGACGGTCAATCTTTCGCCTGCCCACATTCGAAAGGAGGGAACGCGCTTCGATCTGCCGGTGGCGGCGGCGCTGCTTGCGGCTCTTGGCGTCTTTCCGGCGGAGTATGCCGAAGGGGTGATGATGGTCGGGGAGATCAGCTTAAGCGGGCAGGTTCGGCCTGTCGGCGGCGTCCTGCAGACCGTACTGCTCGCGAAGGAGAATGGCTGCCGCCTCTGCATGGTTCCACGCGAAAACGCGGGTGAGGGCGCGGCGATCGGAGGAATTCCGGTTGTCGGAATCGAGAATATTCAGGAGCTGCTGGAATGTCTGCTCTCTCCCGAGCTCTGCGTGCGGCGCGCGGAAGTTTCACACCCGTGGAATCCGGACGAGATCCGTGATACCGGCGAGGATTTCCGCGAGGTGAACGGACAGCTCGCGGTGCGCCGCGCGGCGGAGATCGCGGCGGCGGGAATGCACAATTTCCTGATGGTGGGAAGTCCGGGCTCCGGCAAGACGATGATCGCGCGTCGTATGCCGACGATTCTACCGCGCCTGACGCTGGAGGAGAGTCTGGAAATCTCGGGCGTGTACAGTGCCTGCGGCCTCATGACCGGGGCGGAGGGACTCGTGACGGCACGGCCTTTTCGCTCTCCGCATCACACAGTCTCCGCAGCCGCGCTGGCCGGAGGCGGGAGAAGGGTGCAGCCGGGAGAGATCAGCCTTGCCACGCGCGGCGTGCTCTTCCTGGATGAGCTGCCGGAGTTCTCGCGCAATGCCCTGGAGGTGCTGCGCCAGCCCATGGAGGACGGTGTCGTTACGGTCAGCCGCACGGAGATGAAGTATACTTTTCCGGCGCATTTTCAGCTCGTGGCGGCGATGAATCCCTGCAAGTGCGGCTTCTACCCGGATCGGAGCCGCTGTCACTGTCAGCCGGGAGAGGTAAGCCGTTATCTTCGGAAAATTTCCCGCCCCCTGCTCGACCGCATCGACATCTGCGTGGAGATTCCGCGGGTCGAATACCGCGATCTGTCACAGCCGGAAGAAAATGAATCGTCGGAAGCAATCCGCGGGCGCGTGGAGGCGGCGCAGAAGGTCCAGAGCGAGCGCTACCGGGACTGTCCCTGGCAGTTCAATGCGCAGCTGCGCGCCTCGGCGATCCGCCATTTTTGTCCGCTCGGCAGTGCGGAGCGCCGGATCATGGAGCGCGCCTTTGAGCGGATGAGTTTAAGCGCGAGAGCCTATCACCGGATCATCAAGGTCGCGCGCACGATCGCCGATCTGGAGGGCGAGGAGCGGATCCGGGAGACGCATCTTCTGGAGGCGATCGGCTACCGCTCGCTTGACCAGCGTTTCTGGGAGGTGTCCTGAAATGGCGGCATATTATAATAGAAGAAACGCGACTGAAAAGCGGGAAAACGACATACAATATATCGCCCGGGACGACGCACGTTACCCGGAAAATCTCAGACATTACAGCGGAATGCCCAGAGGGCTCTGGCTGCTGGGCCGCCTGCCGGACCCGGCGCGCCCGAGCGTGGCGATTGTCGGGGCGCGGGATTCGAGTCCCTTCGGCGATCAGACGGCCAGATGGTTTGCCTCGGAGCTCGCCGCGGCGGGCGTGCAGATCATCAGCGGCATGGCCTGGGGCATCGACGGCATGGCGCATGAGGGTGCGCTGGAGGCGGGCGGCGACACCTTCGCGGTGCTCGGCTGCGGCGTGGACGTGTGTTATCCGTCCGGGCACCGCAGGCTCTATGAGTCGCTGATCGCCCGCGGGGGCGTCCTCTCGGAGCTGGAGCCCGGAAGTCCGCCGCTGGCTTATCATTTTCCGCTGCGGAACCGGATTATCAGCGCGCTTTCCGATCTGGTGCTTGTGGTCGAGGCGCGGGTGAAGAGCGGTTCGCTGATTACGTCTGATCTCGCGCTCGAACAGGGCAAAGAGGTTTTCGCCGTGC
>JAJBTX010000106.1 GCA_020860645.1 Lachnospiraceae bacterium
CATGTTGACTGCCCAGGCCACGCTGACTATGTCAAGAACATGATCACCGGTGCTGCGCAGATGGACGGCGCGATCCTGGTTGTAGCCGCTACCGACGGTGTTATGGCGCAGACCAAGGAGCACATCCTTCTGTCCCGTCAGGTTGGCGTTCCGTATATCATCGTCTTCCTGAACAAGTGTGACATGGTGGACGACGAGGAGCTGATCGAGCTCGTTGAGATGGAAGTTACCGAGCAGCTTGAGGAGTATGGCTTCACGGATTGCCCGATCATCAAGGGTTCCGCTCTGAAGGCTCTGGAGGATCCGAGCAGCGAGTGGGCTGACAGCATCATGGAGCTGATGAACACGGTTGACGAGTATATCCCGGATCCGGAGCGTGACAAGGACAAGCCGTTCCTGATGCCTGTTGAGGATGTCTTCACGATCACCGGTCGCGGCACCGTGGCTACGGGCCGTGTGGAGCGTGGTACGCTGCACCTGAACGAGGAAGTTGAGATCGTCGGCGTGAAGGAAGAGACCCGCAAGACGGTTGCTACCGGTATCGAGATGTTCCGCAAGCTCCTCGATGAGGCGCAGGCCGGCGACAACATCGGTGTCCTGCTTCGTGGTGTGCAGAGAACCGATATCGTCCGCGGACAGGTTATTGCAAAGCCGGGCAGCGTGACCTGCCACACCAAGTTCACCGCACAGGTGTACGTCCTGACGAAGGATGAGGGCGGCCGTCATACGCCGTTCTTCAACAACTATCGTCCGCAGTTCTACTTCAGAACGACCGACGTGACCGGCGTCTGCAATCTTCCGGAAGGCACCGAGATGTGCATGCCGGGCGACAACGTCGAGATGACCATCGAGCTGATCCACCCGATCGCCATGGAGCAGGGCCTTACCTTCGCTATCCGCGAGGGCGGCAGAACTGTTGGCTCGGGCCGTGTGGCTACGATCATCGAATAATCTGTATCTGTGATTTCTCAGCCCTCTGGCAACAGAGGGCTGATTTTGTATTGAGGGCGAGAGCATGATCGTCAGAAAACATATTCGTTTTTACGGAAGAGTACAGGGAGTAGGTTTCCGCTATTATTCTACTTACAAGGCGCAGTTCCTCGGCCTGACCGGCTGGGTTCGCAATTGCGACGACGGCAGCGTGGAGATGGAAGTGCAGGGGGAGCCGGAGCTGATCAGCGACCTGATTCATTATCTCGATCGTCAGCGCTTTGTACGGATTGACCGGATGGATGAGGAGGAGGAAGACTTGCAGACCGAGACATCCTTCCGCGAGGTGTGGTGGTAAATGTTCATACAGAGGGAGGAAAGTAATGGCGGCATTTGAAAAGGTAAAATCCGGATTTCCGAGCGTGGACGAGGCGCTGGACTACATCCGGCTGGGCGATAATGTGGTACTGCAGGTCAGCAGCATCGAGGAATTCCGCTTCTTCGTGGAGCCCTATGTGCGGCAGGCGAAGGCGGATGGGCGGCGGCTCGTCTATTTTCGCTTTGCAGGTCATGCGCCGCTGGTAGCGGAGGAGGACGCGGTATGGTATCGCCTGGACCCCGCGGAGGGCTTTGAACAGTTTGCAATCAAGGTGCATCGGCTGATTGAGCAGGAGGGCTATGACGTGTTCTACGTCTTTGACTGTCTCTCGGAGCTGCAGGGAGCCTGGGCGGCCGATCTGATGATGGGCAATTTCTTCCGCGTTACCTGTCCCTTTCTCTTTCAGCTTGACACGGTGGCCTTCTTCCCGGTGATCCGCGGGCGGCATTCCTACGAGACGATCGCGCGGATTCAGGAGACGACGCAGCTCTTTCTCGATATTTATTCCGATGAGGAAAACATGTACCTGCATCCGGTGAAGGTTTGGAATCGCTACTCGGCGACGATGTTCCTGCCGCACCGCGCGAAGCGCAGCGACGGTGTGTTCAGGACACTGACGGACGCGGTTGGTATGAGCCGTTACTATGCGGTCGTGGGACGCTATCTCAGCAGCGAGGATCAGAATCTCGACAGCTGGGAGCGCTATTTCCAGAAATGTCAGCGGGAGTTCGCTGCGATGGATACGGAGGAGATTCATGCGGAGCTCTGCCGGATGATGATGACGAAGGATGCGCATGTGGCGCGGCTCTTTGAAAAATTTTACAGCCTGGAGGATTACCTGAAGGTCAAGCGCCGGATGATTGGCAGCGGCCGGATCGGCGGGAAATCCTGCGGTATGCTGCTCTCGCGCAGCATTGTGGAGAACTGCCTGCCGGACGTGCGCTGGCGGCTGGAACCGCATGATTCTTTTTTTATCGGCGATCATGTCTTCTATACCTATCTTGTCTGCAACGGGCTCTGGGATCTGCACGTCGCCCAGAAGAACGGAAAAGGCTATTATGAGCTCGGCGAAAAGCTGTCGGACGGAATCCTGTCAGGCGAATTTCCGGAGAATATTCGTGTTGAGCTGCGCAGAATGCTCGAATACTTCGGGCAGGCTCCGATCATCGTCCGTTCGAGCAGCATTCTGGAGGACGGTTTCGGAAACGCCTTTGCTGGAAAATATGAGTCGGTCTTCTGTGCGAATCAGGGCAGCGATGAGGAGCGTCTCGAGAAGCTGGAGGCGGCGATCCGCACGGTTTACGCGAGCACGGTCGATGCCTCGGCACTGGAGTACCGCGCGGTCAGGGGGCTTGATACGGTCGAGGAACAGATGGCGATCCTGGTACAGCGCGTTTCCGGCTCGCTGCACGGCGATTATCTGTTCCCGTCTGCGGCGGGCGTGGGCTATTCCTACGACACCTACGGCTGGAGCAGGAATATGGACCCGCAGAAGGGCATGCTGCGTATGGTGCTCGGCCTGGGGACGCGCGCTGTCGACCGGACAGACCGCGATTATCCCCGTATTATCCATATTGATCAGCCGGAGCACAGCTATCTCACGACGATGGACGAGCGGGTGCGCTTCTCACAGCGCTGGGTGGATGTGATCGATCTGAAGAAAAATGCGCTGGTGGAGATTCCGCTCGACGATGTGGTGAAGGTGACGCCGCAGTGGTATCATACGCTGGTGATGGAGCATGACTACGAGGTGGAGCGCAGACTTTACGACCGTGGTATCCGGCGCGATGTCTGCTTTGGTACCTGCCGCGGTTATGTGCAGGACAGACAGTTTCTGTCCGATATGGAGCAGATCCTGTCCGTACTCCAGCGGGAGTACACCTATCCGGTGGATATTGAATTTACCGTAAATTCCAATAAGGATAAAGAGTACGTCATCTGCCTTCTGCAGTGCCGCCCTCTGCAGACGTTTTCCGCGCAGTCCAGCGTCGAGATCCCGGAAGTGCCGCAGGAGAGAACACTGTTTCACGCGCACGACGCCTCGATGGGCGTTCCGCAGGACAAGGTGATCGATGAGGTGGTCTTTGTCGACGCGGCGGCATATTACGCTTACCCTTATGCCAGAAAAGCGACGGTCGCGGCGCTGCTGACCGATATCAATCTGAGCTATCGCGACAGCGGGAAAAAGGTTCTGCTGATGGTGCCGGGGCGTATCGGAACCTCGTCGCCGGAGCTGGGCATCCCGGTCAAATTCTCCGGTATTTCGAATTTCTGCGCGATTGTGGAGACGGATGAGGAGGATTCCCTCTATGCGCCGGAGCTGTCCTTTGGCAGCCATATGTTCCAGGATCTGGTGGAGGCGGAGATCTTCTATACAGCGCTCTTTCACGTGACGAAAGAGGACGAGCGGCGCCGCGCGGAATTTTTTGAAAGCTGTGGGACGGCTCGCGCGCTGCCGGAGCAGTTTGAGGAGCTGTCCCACATGGTAAAGATCTATGATTTCGAAGGAAAGAATCTGAAGCTCTACTATGATATCAAGAGCGGCGAGGCGCTGTGCGCCCTTGAGCCGGATCAGAGTGTCTTCAGTTCATAGGAGCGTGTGCCAAGTCCGATCTTTTCCGCCTGATCCAGCGTGGCCTTCCACTCGATGTTTGGGTTGGAGTCCTTGAAATGATCATGATGGCACTTCCAGTCCGCCTGCGCGAGATGATCGCTGAGCTGGCTGCCTGGCAGCGGCTGTGCGGCGAGGCAGGCGTCGGCGCAGGCCTGGTCGAGCGCGACCGGGTCAAAGCTGGCGAACATGCCGATATCCGGCAGAATCGGAGCGTCGTTCTCCGCATGGCAGTCGCAGTTTGGACTGATGTCCTGTACGAGTGCAATGTGGAAGCAGGGGCGTCCGTGGCAGACAGCCTGCGCATATTCAGCCATCTTGCGGTCGAGCAGCTCATTTGCGCTGTCGTTGTCATTGTAGACGGCATCAAAGCTGCAAGCGCCGATGCAGCGACCGCAGCCCTTGCACTTGTCATAGTCGATGACGGCCTTCTTATTTACATAGGAAATCGCATCGCTGCCGCATTCCTTCGCGCAGCGGCGGCACCCGCGGCACAGCTCCTGGTCAATGGAAGGCTTGCCATCTGTATGCTGCTCCATCTTTCCGGCGCGGCTGCCGCAGCCCATGCCGATATTCTTGATCGCGCCGCCGAAGCCGGTTGCCTCGTGTCCCTTGAAATGCGTGAGGCTGATGAAGACATCCGCATCCATGATGGCGCGTCCGATCTTCGCGGTCTTACAGTATTCGCCTCCGACCACCGGGACTTCCACTTCGTCGGTACCGCGCAGCCCGTCGCCGATGATGATCTGGCAGCCGGTCGTGACGGTGTTAAAGCCGTTCAGATTCGCGCAGTCCATATGTTCCAGAGCATTTTTGCGGCTGCCCGGGTACAGCGTATTGCAGTCGGTGAGGAAGGGCATGCCGCCCAGCTCCTTGCAGAGATCGGCCACTACCTTCGCGTAGTTGGGGCGAAGGAAAGCCAGATTGCCGAGCTCGCCAAAATGCATCTTGATCGCGACGAACTTGCCGTCCATGTCAATATCCTTCATACCGGCCGCGACGCAGAGGCGACGCAGCTTCTCAAGCTGGCTGACGTCGATGGGACATCGAAAATCCGTAAAATAAACTGTTGATTTTTCCATTTTGCAGTCTCTCCTTTTTATGTAATGGGTAACGTGGAACTATCATTAAAAATCATAGCATAGATTTTATGGAAATGCCACAGAAAAAGACGGGTGGTATTCGCAAAAAAACGGTTGACAAATAGCCGCCTCACTGGTAAAATCATGTTTGTCGCTTATGGAGAGATATCGAAGTGGTCATAACGAGGCGGTCTTGAAAACCGTTTGTCCGTAAGGGCGCGTGGGTTCGAATCCCACTCTCTCCGTTACACACGAGAGAGTGTGGCAGAACAAAATATAGTCTGGCAGATACAGGCACTGTGGAGAAATACCCAAGCGGCTGAAGGGGCTCCCCTGGAAAGGGAGTAGGTCGTTAATAGCGGCGCGAGGGTTCAAATCCCTCTTTCTCCG
>JAJBTX010000009.1 GCA_020860645.1 Lachnospiraceae bacterium
ACTTCCTCTCTATCGATTTACCATTGAGTGAGAAAAATCACAGGAAGTTAAGGCTGATCTGATGGAGGCAGTGACGGAGGCCTTTGCGGATGTTATCAGAGATCTGAGCTATATCGGGATCGACGGTGAAACTTTCTATAAGCAGAATACAGAGTTGAATCTTCAGGTCCTGGCGAATCTGTTCCTGAATGAAGAAAACATCAACTCTGCTTATATAATAGATGCTATTAATGTGGATGGAACGATCGCGGATGAGCTGAAAGATGATCTGAGTTTCACCGATATATCTGACGGGAATAGCACCTATAGCAAAGATCTGGGCGGTAAATTTGTAACCTCCGATCTGTCGATCGAAGAAAACGGTGCTACGGTAGATTTCTACGTGACGCTGGCGCCGGATACGGAGACGCAGGAGGACTATCTGCAGCAGTTGCGCCAGATGGTGAACGCTCTGCAGAACCGCGGTGTGACATTTAAAACGGGCGAAAATGAGGAAGGCGAACCCGGACTGACAGTTAATTTTGATATGACCCTGGCGTCGGGAGACCGTACGCTCTATAAACTGTATCTGGCCGTGCTTGCCATGACCGGGCAGGTGGATCTGTCCGAACTCGCTGATGAGAACAACAGTGAGATTGCTACGCTGGCCGAGCAGGCGCAGGAGCTTCTGGACGCCAGACTGAAAGACGTACTGGCCAGTGAAAATCTGACAGCTCAGACGCTCCAGAATTCGCTGGAAGCCATGGGCGTGACGAGCACCCTTGATCTGACACAGTATGCGAATGTGATTAATCCGCTGCTGAAGCGGGTGCGCAATCTGGTGAACGATGAGGGCAACCTTAGCATCGACGGGACGACGTTTGACAACGCGCTGCAGGGCATGGACAGCGATGCCAATTCCCTGAGCTTTGATCTGATTTATGACACATCTGATCTGATCAAAAATAAGTTCAAAGGCGATGTCTATGAGGCTTTGCTGAATGAACTTTTCGGGACGGAAGATGATTATCTTGTCACAGTGCCGATCACGCTCGAGGTGCAGACGCTGAATACGGACTATGAAGCCATCGTGATGGACATGGGCGCGAGCGGAGCAGCGAACAAGATCACGCTTGCGACGGACCTGAAAACTGCGCTGGCAGACGCGAAGGGCACGACGCTGGTATGGCTGCAGAATGATGTGACCGGAGACCTGGAGTTCAATACGCAGACGATCCTGAATCTGAACGGCCACACGATTACCGGTGATATCACGGCGAATGCAGCTCTGCGGATCGTGGATACCATCATGACCGACGAGGTCGGCGGAGTGGATGGCGAATTTTACGGAACAGGGACGATCCGTATCGCGGCCGGTTCCTATACGGTTAACGTCGAAGAACTCGGATATTGTACCGGCGCATATGTATGGAATGAGACGACCGGCTGTGTAGAGAATCAGTATTACACAATCACGAAGGACGCCAGTGGGAATCTGACGCTTGCACTCGCTTCGGATCTTGCGAACGTGGCGGAGGAGAACCTGCAGATGATCGCTCTGGAGATCGCGTCCGATCTGATCTTTGAGTTCTACTCGAGTGCGTCGCTGACAATCAGAGGCGGCGGGCTGAGCGGCGACACAGAGATTTACGAGATTGTGATTGCGGATCTGGTCGATACCTACAGGAGCAACAGTACGATAGAGGATATTGCGAATGACCTGCTGAACGGCCTGAAGTATGAGGGGACGAACGCGGTGCTGAACGACCTGATCGCGCAGCTGAGTGATTACAGCAGTCTCGCTGACGCAGCGATGAATGGCAGCGATATCGTTTCCTATACGCTGACAACCTGTGATTATCAGATCAGCTCCAGGATCGTGGGCAGCGGTGAGAGCGCGTATGTAACGGCTGATATAGAGCCCTCCGACGATGAGCAGACGCGCACCGTGACGATTAAGTTTGCGGAGAAGAGCAATGACCTCGCATATATGTTCCAGAACCTGGCCAAGGTCGTTACGAAGAACGAGGTGGAAGTAACCGTCTCAAATCCGGAATACAGCGTAGAGGATGGATTCTCGCTGAACTGCGACATTACTGCCGATGTGGCCGTTGATCTCTCAAACGGGGAGGACGCGTCGCTGTACACGGAAATCCTCGGCGTTCTGATGGCGAACATGGAGGATGATGCAGAAGAAAAAGCGGATCTTGTAAACTATATCCGGCTCTATGCGGGCGGCTATGATCAGGCGTATCTGAAGGAGGCAGTCGATCATCTTACCATCGGCGAGCTGAAGACCATGATCACGAAGATCGGCGACAGCAGCTTCGCGGAGATCGTGGAAGAGCTGGGACTCTCTGATGTACTGACGGAAGCGGTCGCGCTGGAGAGCTACTACTATACAGTCCTCAAGATTGCAGGCGATCTGACCACGCGGATGGAAAGTTTGCTGGATCAGTCCAGACTGGCCGCATGGTATGAGAGAACGCTCGGCAATACGGATGAGGGGGATTATGTCTATGACGGATACTATTCCAATACTCTGACAGTAAGCCGGACGGTGGCGAGCACGGATGTAAGCTTGATTGGCAATATGGATGTAAATGCGGCTCTGACGATCTTCTCAGAAGAGTATGTGGCGGAGTTCGAGCAAATGATCGCCGCTCTGGATGCACTGGCAGGAACGTACTGGAATACCGAAAATGGTTATGTAAGCCCTACTCAGGCCGCACAGCTTATCATCGACAGGCAGTCGGTCATCAGCTACCTGACCACCGCGCAGGATCTCTACAACTCCTGGAGCACGGAAATTCAGGCACTGTTTGCGAGTTATTACAGTGTTTACAGCACTGCGTACACAGAACTTCTGAATGCGTTCACTAATACCGAGACGGAGAACGGTTCGAGGCTGGGTCTGTGGGTGGAGGATATCGCGCCCGTAGTTTATACAGGTTCTGCTCAGAAACCGACGGTGGTGGTGCATGACGGCCTGGACACGCTGGTACAGGGTGTAGACTATAACGTCTCCTATGCGAATAACACAAACGCTACCAGGATGCAGGAACCGATCGACAGCATGACGCAGAGTGTCGTGAGTGCCAACTATGCGAGAGTCGCGATTACCTTCACGGGCAAGAGCAACTTTAAGGGCACGATCTATCAGTACTTTATCATCAATCCGATCGATCTGGATAAGGTAAATGATACTAAGATTCGTGTGGGCGAGGACGAGCTGGATTCCATAGCGGTGACGCCGTATTCAGAGGATGTGGGCGATGGATATTTCGAGTATTATTTCGATGATGACGACCATACAACCACTTATGCGGAGTACTACGGGCTGACGATCAGCGATGTATATAGCGCTTACACGGCAGGCACATATGGGAAGCCGACGATCAAGGTGAACGGAAAAACGATGAGCGCCTCGCTCTTCGACTTCAGCTGCAGTGAGTACTCAGCCACAAAAGAGCTGAGGTATGCGAATGCCAACGCAGGCAAGGGCACGGCCTACACGATTCACATCAAGGCCAAGCCGCAGTCCGGTGTACAGAACTTCGTGTCCCAGTCAGAGACAACGGCGACGCAGTATTCCGGCATCCTGATCTCGAAGGTGTCATTGAGTAACAGGAAGAGCAGTTATTCGTGGGATATCGCAAATGGCGAACTCTTGTATGAGATCCTCAGCGGTAAAAGCGAAGATTACACCGGTTACGATCTGAAGTTAAAGTACGGAATAGATTCGCTGGAATACGATAAAAATTATACAATCGATGAGATCAATATTGAGGCGCCCGGAACCTACACCATCACCCTTCGGGGCGTAGAAGAGGTGGAATCGACCAACGGTGCCGAAGTGTGGACGCTGACTAACCGGTACATTGGCACCAGGACCATTTCCGTCAAGGTGACGGGAACCGCGCTGAAGGCCGCCTGGTTCAGCATCGTGAAGAGCAGTACCGCTTATACCGGCGACGCGATCACGCTGACCTATAATAAAGACTATACGGCAGTGAACGCTGTCACGGGTGAAGCGCTGGTAGAAGGCGAGGACTACTCGGTCACCTACAAGAATAACATCAAGAAGGGCACCGCGACGGTGAGCTTCAAGGGTCTGGGCAAATATACGGGAACCATCAATAAGACCTTCAAGATAACCGCCGTCAACATATCAGACGTGACGGTAAGCGGCTCCCTGACCGGCCTGACAGCCACCTATACAAAGGGCGGCGTGACGACGGGTCTGACCGATCAGCTGACGCTGGTATACAACAATAAAGTCCTGACCCTGGGGACAGACTACACCGTATCCTTCCGGAACAACGGGAAAGTGCGTACCGACGCTCAGTACCGCATCGTGGGCAAGGGCAACTTTACCGGAAATCTCGGATGGCAGTATTTTGAGATAACGGCCGGAAGTCTGAACGACCTCAAGGACAGCGGCACGGTGACCGTTTCCGACAAGCTGTATAACAAGAACGCGAACAACAACTATATGCCGGCGTCGGTGGTCATCAAAGACTCGAATGGCAAAACGCTGGCGGCTGGCACGGATTATTACGCGATAACGAATATCAGCGACGGCGCCACGACATACGCATTGTCAGAAAGTAATGTAAAGTATGACAATGATAGTAACGTGAAAACCCTGTCCGCATACCTGGTCAATCAGAGAAAAATTACACTGAGCGACACCGACTTTGATGAGAACGGCGGCTTCGGCATGCAGATAACCATTGTCGGCAGGAACAACTATGCAGGCAGCACGCTGACAGTGGATTATAACATCTACCAGCGTAGCCTCAGCAGCGCAAGCGTCGTGATTCAGAACACAGGCAGCTGGGACTATGGCGTCACGAAGTACGTGCCGGAGATTACGGTCAGGTACAAGGTAAACGGCGAGTGGGTGACTCTGACTCGTTCCGTATATGATGAAGATAGCAAAACCTGGAGCGAAGGCGATTATATCCTGGAGTGGGATACCGATGAGAATCTTCTGTATCAGCTGGCCGGAGTACACACAGCCACGATAACCGGTGTCGGCCAGTATGGAGGAACCCGGAAGGTTGTGTACCGCGTGCAGCGGGTGACCGCGATCCAGTCCGTCCTGAACGGGAAAGAGGCCACATATCAGCTCCTGCTGAGCTACTATACAAAGTAAAACACATTTCGGTTCGGCGCCGCTGCTGCGGCGTCGGGCCTTCTGAAGAAGGCAAAGGGACATGGCATATAAGGCAGACGAGAGAATCAGCCGTATCCTCCTGGGAAACGGCGTACTGACAGAGGAACAGTGTGCTCAGATCAGCGCGCGCTGCGAGGAGTCGGGGAGGACGGAAAGCTCCGTCATCCTGGAGTCCGGCTATGCCACGGAGATACAGGTGGCCGAAGCGATCTCTCAGAAGATGGATCTGCCGCTGATCAGTCTGCCGGACCGGGAGATACCCGAGGAGCTTCTACAGATGGTGGATCCGGCCCTGCTGAAAAAATATGTCGTGCTGCCTGTAGAATTTTCGGAAAAGAAAAAACGGACGATATGCCTGGCCATGGCCGACCCGATGAATTTCCTGGTGATGGACGATATTTCCGCAATCACCGGGTATCGGGTGGAGGCTGTGGTCGCTACGCCGCAGGATATCCTGACTACGATAGACCGCTATTTCGGCGCCGAGCAGGCGCAGGACATGGCGAAGCTGTACGCGGAGGAACGTGGAGAGCTTTTTCAGGAGATACAGGAAGATCAGGAAAATGATGAGGTAAATAATTCACCGATTGTAGTACTGGTGAATACTATGATCGAACAGGCGGCGAGACAGAGGGCCTCCGATATCCACATCGAGGCTCTCTCGAACTGCGTCAGGGTAAGATTCCGCATTGACGGCGTGCTCTGCGAGCGCATGGTGTACAGCGCAGATCTTCTGCCCGCAATCGTCGCCCGCATCAAGATCATCGGTGGTATGGACATATCGGAGAAGAGAAAACCACAGGATGGCCGCATTACCGTGACCGTCGACCGGCGTGAGTATGATATCCGTGCTTCAGTGCTGCCGACGGTATACGGGGAGAAATGCGTGCTGCGTCTGTCCCTGAAAAAAGGAATCCTCAGGAGCCTGGAGAAGCTGGGGCTCAGCGAGGAGGAACGGCAGAAATTTGACAGGATTCTGTTTCGCCCGCACGGGATTGTGCTCGTGACAGGTCCGACCGGCAGCGGCAAGACGACGACGCTCTACGCGGCGCTGACGGCGCTCAATCGCCCGGAGGTGAATGTGCTCACGATCGAGGATCCCGTGGAGGCAAATGTGGACGGGATCAATCAGTTGCAGGTGAATCCGAAGGCGGGGCTGACCTTTGCCTCGGCGCTGCGCTCGATTCTGCGTCAGGATCCGGACATTATCATGGTCGGTGAGATTCGTGACGACGAGACGGCCTCGGTCGCGATTCAGGCCTCGATCACGGGACATCTGGTTCTGAGCACGCTGCATACGAACAGCACGGCGAATACGATCACGCGCCTGCTGGACATGGGCGTGGAGAGCTATCTGATTGCCGACGCGCTCACCGGCGTGGTGGCGCAGCGGTTGCTGCGTCGGCTCTGCCCCTACTGCAAGGAAGAGTACGAGGCGACAGAGGAAGAAAAGCTCGGTCTGGGCGTCTCTCCGGAAGAAAGTCTGCGTCTGTTCCGTCCCTGTGGCTGCGGACGCTGCAATAATACCGGCTATCACGAGCGAATTGGCGTCTATGAGATCATGGAGATCACGCCGGAGATGAAAAGGCTGATCACCCGGCACGGCACGACGGACGAGATCAATGACCTGGCCATGAAGGAAGGCATGAACACACTGATGCAGAGCGCTGGTCGGCTGGTAAAGGAAGGAATCACAGCTTATTCAGAGATGATGAGACTTGCGATGGAGGAATGACCATGGTGTCTTTGAGGGAACTGTTCCAGGTGACAGAGGATCCGGGATATTCGGACTATCATATTTCCGTCGGCGCGCCTGTTGTTGTGCGCTATCACGGAGCGCTGCGGAATTTCTCCGATGAAGTTCTGACAAAAGCGGATGTGAACAGTCTGTTGCGCGAGGTCATGTCGGATAAGCAGCTGGAGACGCTCGAGATGACCGGCGAGGTCGACTTCGCCAGCACGCTGGATGATGGAAGCCGTCTGCGCTGCAATGCCTATCGGGAAAAAAACGGCTATGCTCTGGCACTGCGCAAGCTTCCTAGTGTGATACCGAAGCTGGAGGAGCTGGGCACGCCGGCGTCTCTGGCGAGAACCGCGCAGCTGCGGCAGGGACTGGTTCTGATCACAGGACCGACCGGAAGCGGAAAATCGACGACGCAGGCTGCGCTGCTGAACGATATCAATCTGCGGGAGAGCCGACACATCATCACGCTGGAGGCCCCGATTGAATATATTCATGAAAATCAGAAATCCCTGATCCATCAGCGTGAGGTCGGGGAGGATACAGAGAGCTTCGCGGAAGGGCTGCGGGCAGCGCTCCGGCAGGATCCGGACGTGATCCTGATCGGCGAGATGCGTGATCTGGAGACCATCAGTACGGCGATCACTGCGGCGGAGACCGGACATCTGGTCTTCGGGACGCTGCATACCAAGAGCGCGGCGCAGAGTATCGACCGTATGATTGATGTCTTTCCGATCGGCCAGCAGGAGGAAATTCGCGCACAGCTCGCGAATGTTCTGGAGTGCATCGCCAGCCAGGAACTGGTGCCCTCGCTGGACGGCAAGCGGACCGCGTGTTACGAAATTCTGGTAATGACGCCCGCAGTGAGAAACCTGATTCGCGAGAAGAAGGTATTCCAGATCAGCAGCACGATGCAGAGCAGCCGCAAGGCCGGTATGATCGTCCGCGACGATGCGCTCTATGATCTGTACAAGGACGGCGTAATCAGCGACGAGATGGCACTCGCCTATGCGACGGACAAGGAAGCTATGCAGCGCAGACTGCTCTACGCTGTCAGAGTTGCCAGGGAGGGTATCTGATGCCTGCTTATAAATATACTTCTATAAACCGCGCGGGAAAGCAGATAAAAGGAACGGTCGAGGCGAAGACCATGGATGCGGCCATGCTGGTGCTGAAAGGCAGGGGAGAGATTCCGATCGACATGAAAGAGGAGACGGTGCTCTCGAAAGATATCGAACTGCCCTTTTTTTCAAAGATTCCGTCCCGCGCGTACAGCGTGTTCTGCTGGCAGCTGAAAAGTATTCTGGCCGCAGGCGTTACAATTGTGCCTGCGCTGGAGATGATGGCGCAGCAGACGGAGAATAAGAAGCTGCGCGCTGCAATCGCGCGGGTAAAAGTGGATGTGGAAAAGGGTGAGAGCTTCTCAGACGCGCTGGCGCGGCAAAAAGATGTGTTCCCACCTATTTTTATCAATATGATGGCCGCCGGCGAGGCCTCCGGAAATCTCGAGACATCGCTTGAGCGCATGGCGGTGCACTTTGAGAAGGACGGGAAGCTCAAGTCGATCGTGCGAAACGCGATGATTTACCCGGTCATCCTGATCATCGTGATCATCGCCGTGATGGTCGTGATCCTGACCTATGTGATACCGAGCTTTACCGACACCTTCGACGAGCTGGGAATTGAGATGCCGCTCGTCACGCGCATGGTGCTGAGCTTCAGCAACTTTTTTGTACAGAACTGGTTTATCATACTGCTCACGGTTGTACTGCTCGCGGTCACGATTACGCTGTTCCGAAGGACGGACAGAGGCCGTCACTGCTTTGCGTGGCTGAGTATGAAGCTGCCGCTCTTCGGAGACCTGACGGTGAAATCCGCGAGCGCCATGTACGCGCGGACGCTGAGCACGCTGATGGGAGCAGGTATTCCGGTACTCGATTCTCTGGAGATCACAGCGGAGAATATGAGTAATGTCTATTTTCAGGAAGCGACCTATCAGGTGCGCGAGGATACAGCCCAGGGACGCAGGATGGGGGAGTCACTGGAACGGACAGGCCTCTTCCCTCTGATGCTCTGCCATATGATGAGCATTGGCGAGGAGACAGGAGAGATCGAGGACATGCTGCAGCGTGTGGCAGACTACTACGATGAGGAAGTGGAGAACGCCACGAAGGCGCTGACCTCGGCGCTGGAACCGGCGATTATCGTCGTGATGGGACTGGTCGTGGGGACGCTGGTGATGGCAATCTTCATGCCGATCATGTCCATCTATGATGGCATGGATCAGTATATGTGAGCAGGAGACGGATGGATGTATATAGAGGAAATCATGCTGTATGTGATGAGCGGACTGTTTGGACTGGTCTTCGGGAGCTTCCTGAATGTGCTGATCCTGCGGATTCCGCGCGGAGAGGAGTTTGTGCTGACGCCCTCGCACTGTATGAGCTGCGGACATCCGCTGAAATGGACGGATCTGGTGCCATTTTTCAGCTATGTTTTCCTGAGAGGGCGGTGCAGATACTGCAAGGCGAAAATTTCCGTGCAGTATCCGGTGATCGAGCTTCTGAACGCAGTACTGTGGGTGATCAGTATGCTTGTCTGCGGCCTCACGCTGTATGGTCTGCTGGTCTGCTTTATGAGTTCCGCTCTGCTGGCGCTGGCTGTGATCGACTGGAGAACCTATGAAATACCATTAGGCTTCAACATCTGGATTCTGCTCCTGGGCGTCGTGCGGATCGCGCTGCAGCCGGAGCTGCTGGTCTCCGGCGTCGCGGGATTCTTCGCGGTAAGCCTGCCGCTGGCGGCGATCTTCTACATCAGTCACGGCAAGGCGATCGGCGGCGGGGATGTAAAGCTGATGGCCGCGGCTGGTCTGTTCCTGGGGTGGAAGAATATTCTGCTGGCGCTGATCCTGGGCTGTATTCTGGGTTCGGTCATCCACATCCTCAGGATGCGTCTGGCGGGCGCCGGGAGAGTCCTCGCGATGGGACCTTATCTGGCTGCGGGTATTCTGGTCAGCGCATGGTTCGGGGATGCATGGATTACATGGTATATATCGTTGCTTTAAAGGAGTCGGCTTGAGATGGATATTACGGTAGGTACCCCTCATGTACTGGGCGTAGAGATAAATGAATACAGAACCAGGGTTGTGGAGATGAATTATCGCTCCAGGTCGCCGAGAGTCTATCAGTTTTTTGACTTTGAGACGCCGGCGGGAACCCTTGAGGCCGGTCTCGTCGTACAGGCAGGGGATTTCGCGGACAGGCTCCGTGTACAACTTGCCGACAGAAAGATCCGGACAAAACGGATGGTACTCTCCATTATGTCGAGCCGGATTCTGGAGAGAGAGGTACTTGTTCCGCAGGTAAAGCAGTCCCGTCTGAAGGATCTGCTGCGCCTGAACGCGTCGGACTACTTCCCGGTGAATGTCTCCGAGTATGTCCTTTCCTATGATATTCTGGAGCGGGTGGAGGAGGCCGGTCACCGCAAACAATACAGGCTTGTGGTGCGCGCGGTTCCCCAGGACATTCTTCGCTCCTGCAATGAGCTCGCGGTGGCCTGCGAGATGCAGCTTGTCCAGGTAGACTACGCGATGAACGGGATGCTCCAGACCCTGCTGGCCATGGAGAAGTCAGAAGGCTCTTCCCACGGCAGAAAGAAGAAAAGAGTGGAGGAAGAGGAGGGTCCGGAACTGAAGCTGTACCTGCAGCCGGGCGAGGAATACACCAGGCTGATTCTGATGAAGAGTATGCAGCCGGTTCTGCAGAGAGTCGTTCAGCATCCCGCAGAAGAGGAGCAGGAGATTGTCAGGAGCGTGTCGAGAATTCTGGATTTTTATCTGAACCGCTCGGGAGGGCGGGAAGAATCCTTTTCCGTTGTCCTGATGGGAATGGAAGAATATGATTACCTGCAGCTGCTTCTGCAGGATCGGCTGGGAGCGGAGGTCACCATGCTTCAGACCGCTGACACCAGGGCATTTCCGGTCGGCGCCAGGATGACAGGCGCTGAGCTGGGAGACTTTGCCGCGGTGATCGGTTCCTGCATCCACCCGCTCGGTCTGCGTGTAAAGAGCGAAGTCTCCGGCGGAAATGAATTTTCACCCCTGGAATTTCTGCTGAGTGATGCGGTGCAGACTTCTTTTGCCATGATGCTGGTCGCGGTCGGTGTGATCTGCGGCATGATGGGGGCATACTATATGGTGGCCAGCCTGCGCGATTACTCGGATTATGAAGAGGCGATCCTGGATCAGGCTTCACAGGTTGCGGAGCTGAACCGGCGGAAGACAGCGAAGGAAGAGTATGAGGCGGCCTACGCAGAATATAAAAGCATGCTGGAAATCGGCGACTATATGAATACCGCAAACGACTATGTGGTGGAGTTCATCGAGGAGCTGGAGAGTATTCTCCCCTCAGACGCGGAGGTCACGTCGATCAGCTTTTCGGAGAGCGGCGCTGCCGTCGAGCTGCAGGTCACGTCATGGAGCTCACTCGCCTTCACGATCATACAGTTCCGCGATATGGAGACGGCCACACTGATGGAGGACAGCCTGCCGACTTCTTATATAGATACGGGCTCCTCGACTACAGAGACGACGGAGAGCACGGCAGAGAGCAGTACGACCGATTACAGCAGCTGGACGGTCCAGCAGCTGCGGTCGGAGTGTATCAATCGCATGGAGACCTATCCGGAGCTGTTGAATCTGGTTATGGCGCAGAACGGGGTGTCCATGACCACACAGGAGCTGACAGATTACGTCAACGCGCAGGACAGATCGAATCTGATCCTGGCTCTGCAGCAGTCGGACAGCTATATCGCCTCGCAGGAGACGGAAGAGGAGGAGACGGATACGACGCCGGAGCATCTGTACACGCTCACTGCGCAGTTCAGCTACAACTTCGATGTCCTTCCCATTACGCAGTATATCGAAGGAGGCGGCCTGACATTCGAGCTGGGCGATGAGGAAGCCTCTGAGGAGACAACGGAGGAGACCGATGAGGACGCCTCGGGTGAGGACGCCGGAGAGGAGACTGCGGAATGAAAATCTACAAGCCGATTATCGGAGCGCTGATGCTGGTTGTCTGTATTGGATTCCTGTTTTTTGCGAAGACAAAGTACTATGATCCGGCGCTCGAAAAGGACGAGCAGCTGGAAACGCAGATCGCGGATTATAATACACAGATCGAGGCGCTGAAGGAGTATCGCGACATCGATGCGGACGCCGCGGAGGCAGCAGTGGCGGAGATTCAGGAGAAGGAAGAGGAGTGGCTCGGCGGATTTCATGGGCTCTATCAGGACGAGGATATACTCCTTTACGTGAGGGACATGGAGGTGGATCTGTCAGCGGATATTTCTCAGATCACCCTGGGCACTTCGGGCAGCATCACCGGCATCGGGGACTACACGCTGTCAGGTAAGCTGCTGACCTTCGATTATTCCGCCACTTATGAAGAATTTAAGTCTTATGTGGAGTATATTACCAGCAAGTTCCCGCAGACCTCCATCTCCAGCCTGACGATGGCGTACGATGGGGAGGAGGAAACAGTCAGCGGAACCTTCAGCGTCATTCTCTACTATGTGGAGAAGGAAGACTATGAGGAGCCGGACGTGATCATGGATCAGGGCATCGAAAATATCTTTGAAGCGGAAGGCAGGCTTACAGAGTGATGAGGTGAGCGAGATTGGGTGATAAGAGAAAACAGGATAACAGAGGCTTTTCCCTGGTAGAGGTGGTCGTATCTGCGGCTATTCTTGCCATCATCGGCAGCGTGATCCTTGGCTCTTTCTCCATGGCCGTGCGGATGAACGCGCGGGCGAAACAGACCTATCGTGCTGCGAACTACGCGCAGAAGGCGATGGAGTATCTGATGACGGATGATGAAGTTGAGACGAAGGTGGAGAGGGCGGTACAGGAAGTATGTAGCAATGCAAGTGTTGCAAGCCTTGCAGCGGCCGGAGATACATTGAGTTGGGATAAAGTGAGCGAGGCGGCATGTAATGCGGCGCAAGATTATTGGCCGAATGATGCTGATTCCTGGTCGAATTATTGGACAGACCATAGCTATAATTTGGGAATTGATGCAGGCAGCAGTGATAGCGTGACAGTAAACTCTGTGAGTGTAGGTGCAGATGCAGCGGATAATAAAAAGATAAACGTCACATTTGAGGTGACAGCTATTGCCGACAGCGCGGAGGTCACGCTGAGCGGAAAGAGGACGATCAAACTGGAACTGACGCAATCGACGCCAGGCTTATAACAGGAGAGAGCGGAAGCTGAGTAACACGGCAGTGTTTTCTGTTTTGAGCGTGCAGGACAACGGTGACTATGCAGATCACAACAGAACAAGCCCAGAAGGAGGTGGCGACCGATGAAACTTGCAAAAGACCAGAGCGGCAGCGCATTGCTGACCGTGGTACTTCTGATTGCGGCGATCGCCGTCATGGGTATGGCGGCCATGGGTATGTCGCTGAAGAATTATCAGACGGCGCAAGGTTGGGTTTCGGAGCTGAACGAGGATTATTCCGACGGCGGTGGTTATGATATGACAATAACAGTGGAAGTGGATAATGTACCATCAGGCAGCGAATAGGAGGCCGGAGGATGAAGATCAGAGAAAATAACAGCGGCTTCACACTTGTGGAGATGATGGTTTCGATTGCGGCGGGTGCGATCCTGCTGGTCGCAGCGTCGAGTATGCTCGTGACGGCGATCCGCTACACCGGCCTGGTGTATCGGCAGGCTTCGCTGCAGCAGGAGACGATCGGTGTGGAGCGCGTGATGAAGATCGCGGCACAGAATACGGACATCGTCTCCAGGATAGGAGAAGATTCCTCGAGCCTCTCTACCAGTGGAAGTTTTTCGATAAACAGTGAATCGGATACGGGCTGGGTATATTTTAAGAATAATAGCGATGGTAAATATTACATCTTTTACCTCGGGGACGGTAAGGTGTGCTACGAGGTGAGTGATGATCCGGATACTCTTGTCGTTGCCGATATGACCATCCTGTCGGAGAACCTGACAGCGGCGGAGGTGGAGTATACCAGCTCAGGCAAGCTCAGTGTGAAGCTGACCCTTGCGGACAGCGCGACCTCGGCGGAACCCATGGATGCGTGTTGGGTATTCAGAACATCGTGATATAGTTGTACCTGCAGACGCGCAGAAATTTCACGATGCTATGTCCGCGAAACCTGTAATGCTCGCAGGATTTCCCCATCTTAATGGGTACCAGAGAAAGGGCTCCGGCCTGGATCATTTTCAGCGTAAAAATGCGGAATTATGAAGGAGTAACAGATTATGAAAAAAAACGGAAGAAAGCTGGCGGCGCTGGCCTGCACACTGGCCCTGCTCGCCTCTACCTTCGCGGAGATTCCTGTGAGGGCGGCCTCCTCGATCGCGATCACTTACACGTCAGGCATGTCGGTGAACAGCGTGATCAGCGCTCTGAATAATCAGTTTGGTCTGTCCAGTTCCTCGACTGACTGGTACTGGTATACCACGGCGACGGCGTCGCTGACCTGCACCTCCTTCCTGATGGAGTATGAAGGTGAGACAATGGATCTCGCGAGTTATCTGACAGATGAGTATGTGAGCCAGTATGGCAATACGGATGCTTACTGGTATTACGCGAGCTACATGGATTACTATGAGCAGCAGGAGTCCATCTCTGGCTATTATCCGCTGAAGGGCGGTTCCGAGACGATTTCCTCCACAACGGTCGATCTGGGAGAAGTTTATTACTCCATGGTGACGCCGAAAGAGTTTGTGGGTGACAGCCACACAGTCATTACCTATACAGGGACGCGGTCCTGGTCCGGCTTCGGCCTCTCCATGGCCGCCGGTAAGACGTACAGCATGATGTACGGAGGAAATGAGTACACGGTCTCCCTGGTCGCCGCTTCCTCCGACAGTACAGAGACATCTTCCACAGATACATCCGCCACGGGAAGCTCTTCTACCGGGACATCTTCCGCGGGAACGTCTTCCACAGGAAGCTCATCCACAGGAACATCCAGTACGGGGACATCTTCCAGCGGGACATCCTCCTCGGAAGTGGGGGTATCGCTGGCGGCGGATGAATCGTCGGTGGTTCCGGGGCGTACGGATTTAAGTGTGGAATCGGAGCTGAGGCTGGCCGGGGTATCCGAGAGCGTCCCGACGCTGTCCGAGTCGAGCGACAGCGATGCGGTTGTCGCGGAAGAGACCGGAAAATGGAATACCTATGAGACGACAGACATGACGGGAAGCCGGACGAAACAAATGACAAAAGTTTTCACTTATGCACTGAGTGCGGTGGCTTTGGTCGGCGTCCTGCGGATTTTGCTTCTTCTTGTGAAAAGATGGAGGGGGTTCTGAAGCGGATGTTTGACAGAAGATGGAGACAGATTTTCATAACGGTCGCCGCGTTTGCACTGCTCTTTTTACTTCCCGCAGGCTCTGCTCTGCGGGCGGAGGCGGAAAATGTATATACCGGAATGGTTTTCACAACGGATTCCGGCGTGCTTTCCTCCGGGCTGAATGTGCGCTCCGATTCCACACTGAGTGTGACGGAGATTTCACAGAGCTCTTTTTCGAGTGCGGACGCACAGACCGGCAGTTTCTATAAGGGCTATACAATCAGTCTGAACGGTGATTTCAACGGGACGCTGAAGCTGCATTTCCCGCTCGGTCAGGCTTATAACGGGGAAAATGTGCGCATCGTACAGGAAAAGACGGACGGAACTTCGCAGACCTGGTCTGTGTCAATCAGCGACGGCTTCGCGACGATTGAGACCTCTTCGCTGGGGAACTTCGCGTTTATGAGAGATATCGCAGGCTCCGCATCCGGGAGCGGTTCGTCCGCTGTGAAAACGGATGAGGCGTCCGACGAGGATGGAGATACCGATTCAGACGAAGAGAAGATCGAGGAGGAGGAGCAGGTCGTGACGACGGACGAGGCGGCGGTTGTCGCGTCGCAGGAGATCGGCACGGTGGAGCTCACGGCGGTCAGCGGTCAGCACTACGCTGTTTACCTTGCGGCGCTCGCCCTCTTTCTGGGTGTCGCGTCCGCGCTCTACCTGTTCGTACTGAGGAGAAAAGACGAGGAAGATGATTGATCTATGTTTCGAATTACGATCTGTGACGACAGTAAAAAGTTTTCGGAAAGGCTCGCGGAGCAGATAAACCGCGTGATGGGTGAGCTGGGCGAGGAATACGAGCTGACCTGCTGCGCTGATATTTTTGCGCTGGACACGCATCTGCGCTCCAGCGCGGACGATCTTCTGTTTCTGGATATCCGTCTGGGCACCGACAACGGACTGAACTATGCCCGGAAGCTGCGCGCAAGGGGCAATGATATTCCGATCGTCTTCGTGACTTCGAATACGGAGTACGCGCTGGACGCCTACGATGTTTATCCTCTGACCTTTCTGGCGAAGCCGTTTCGGCGTGAAGCCGTGCAGAAGGCGATCGTGCGCTGCCTGGCACTGAAAGAGAAGGATGAGGGCAAGGTGATCACGCTGAAAGAGCGCGACAGAGGGATGATGTCAGTGCGGCTCAATGAGATCTGCTATGCGGAATCCTGCCGTCATGGCGTCCGGCTTTGCTGCGGAGCGAAGGGAGATTATTATTTCCGCGAAAATCTGCGGGAGTTTCTTACCCTTCTGCCGCAGGACAGCTTCGTACAGTGTCAGCGGAGCTATATTGCGAATCTCAGGCGTGTCCGCAATATCAAAAACAGAACCCTGCTCTTTGATAACGGGGAAGAGGTGAGCGTCTCCCGGGCGCTGTACAGCGAGATAAAGGAACGGTTTGCACAGCTATGACTTTGAGAGGAAAGCTGAAAAAAAGAAACATAAGGCTTTTTCTGGTTCTGATGCTGGGCGTGTCGGCGATCATCCTGCTGATATTTCTGATGAGTCATGAGTGGTTTCCGTCGGAAGGAGAGGTTCTGAGTCTCAGCTGGGAAGAACTGCAGGTGTGGAACCGCAGCCAGTTTATCAGTGCCTTTTATTATTTCATGTATCTGCTTTCCGCGGTAATTCTGGGCGGTCATATCCTGCACGAGGAATATGAACTTCAGTGGTTCCTGCTGCTTCCGCATGCGCTCCTGGCCATGATCGGAAGCATGGGTGGCATCGGAGATATGTGGACGGTCAATGCGGACGGCTTCTATGCGTTGTCGGTGGTTCCGCTCTTTCTGTATGTGGCGCTTATGTTTCGCAGCTGTCAGAAGCTGGCTTTGCCGCCTGTCCTGATGTACAGCATATGTTCCGCTTCATGCCTGCTGCTGGAGTCGGCACAGGTCAGCCAGGCAGCGGAAGATGTGGCTGAAATCATGTGTACCTGGATCTTTTTCGCGGTTCTGCTGATTCTGCTGCTTCTCGCGCATCTGGAGTCGCACCGGAAAAACAGGGATGTGCAGTATTTTCTGAGAGTATTTTACCTGGTCTTCGCGTCGTTCCTTCTCTGCGCCGGATTTTCCATACTGTTCGGAAAGGGACAGAATTCCGCCAATTCCTTTTACAATTTCTGGAAGTATCTTCGATCCGGAGATCTGGACAGTCTGCGCATCTATTATGTACAGTGGCTGTTTACGGGCTGCATCATTTTCAGCGTGGTCCTGCAGTATGCCTTCCGGTGGCACAGGGAGTGGACGGAGCGCCAGCTCCTGTCGATCCGGATGGAAAGCGCCCTGGAGTATGCAGAAAACGGCAGAAAGTACGTGGATGAGGTGCGTGAGATCCGGCACGACATGAGCCGACATTTGTCAACGCTTCATTTATATCTGCAGGAGGGACGCACGGAGGAAGCCGCGAGCTATCTGGAGGAACTGGAGGGACAGCTGGAAGCGTCGGCGTCGACCCTATACAGCACCAATATTCTGGTCAATTATCTGGTTGAGAAATACGCGCGGCAGGCGGCAGAGCATCAGACCCGTTTTGCCAGCGATATCCGGATACCGGAGACGATCGGCGTGGCGGATTCGGATCTGTGCAGTCTGACGGGAAATATTCTGGAAAACGCGGTGGAGGCCTGCGCCGCACAGCCGGACGGCGGGGACATCCGGTTGTCCATGCGCCTGGAAAATCACGTGCTCCGCGTCAGCTGTTCGAACTCTTTTGCCGGAGAACTGGAGGAGGGGCCGGACGGCTATCGTTCCACGAAGGAAGCCCCCCTGCTTCATGGCTACGGTCTCCGGATCATCAGAAAAATATGCGATAACTACGGCGGAGCCCTGTCTGTCCGGACGGAGGGCAGGCGTTTTTATCTGAAAGCTGCGGTTCCGGAAATGCAGCAGGAGAGTCAGTGATGCGCTTTGATAAGAGAGTTTTTTCTTTCCTTCCCATGATTTTTATGATGTGTCTCATTTTTTGGTTTTCCAGCCAGAGCAGTACCGATTCCGCCGGTCTCAGTTATCTGTTCAGCTCTATTATCGTGAGGTCGACGGATGAGATACAGCGGGCGGACTGGGACGACGAGCAGGTCGAAGAGGTGATAGAGAGGATCCACCAGACAGTGCGCAAGATCGCCCATGTCGTCGAATACTTTCTGCTTACGCTGACGGTCCTGCTTCCCGTCTCCGTATATGGGCTGAGGAACTGTTTTCCGGCGTCCGTAGCGGCGGTCTGCGTGTTGTATGCGGCTCTGGACGAGTGCCATCAGATCTTCGTAGCCGGGCGCGGCCCTTCCGTGCGCGATGTCGGCATCGACTGTATAGGCATTGCCATCGGCCTTGCGCTGTATTATGCGGTCCGCACGGTACGCAGGGTCCGGCGCGCGACAGCATAAGGACGGCTCAGGATGCGCTGTATAGTAGAAAGTGCGTTTCGGGTAGATTCAGGTGCGTTTCGGGATAGGATTCTTGAAAAATAAAGGGATTATGGTTAAATAAGAGACATGAAGCAGCTGCGGTATTCAGGGAGCCGCGGCAGAAAAAACATTATCAAAGAAAAAGGAGACTGATTAACATGAAAAAGAGTAATGGTGGTTTCTCATTGATCGAGCTGATCGTTGTGATCGCGATCATGGCAATTCTGGCGGGTGTGTCGATTCCTACATACGTGAGTTACATCGCGAAGGCTAACGACGCGGCGGCGCTTGAGGTACTGAATGAGGTGAAGACGGCGGTTATCGCGGATGCTGCGGAGCAGGGTAAAACTGTTGATTCGATTACTGTAAATGGTTCAACCGTGACAGCATCATCTAGCGGAGTGTCTATATCTATTTCAACGTATGCCAATTATTTAGATAATGGCATGGATAATGTTTCTTCAATGTTAGCTAAATCAAAAAGCTATTCTACTGGAGCAGCTTGGACCAGTAGTTCTGGTTGGAGCGCTGCTTCAAATTAATTTGGTTAGATCGACCGAAACGCCTTGCCTTAGGGCAGGGCGTTTCTTTTGATAGTGCGCCTGACGGCGTACATCCTAACGGGTGAAAGTCCCGAATCCGCCCTGCAGTTGGAATGATATAGCCGAACGCTGGGTGTTTGCCGTGAGGTTTAAGATGGCCGAAGAAAGGTGCAGGCAAACTGCTGCCCCAATGCATAGAAACTAGCTGAAATATGTGTAAACTATTAAATCGCTTTGGTGTCAAATGGCACGCAGGATGGTGTAGGGGTAATAATCATCCTCCTATTCGATATAAACACTGACAGGAGTACGAGAATGAAATCCTTCTTTTCCAATAAAAGAAAAAAATATTGGTATGGCTGCGCCATTGTTCTGTATCTGTTGGTTATTCTTGCTGTACTGGCACTGATGAGGATGGCACCTTTTGGCGCGGCCACGATTCTGACCAGTGATCTGCGGGAGCAGTATTTTGTCTTCCTGGCGGAATATCAGGAAAAGCTGCAGAGCGCAGGTTTCAGCCTTTTTGACTGGAGTATGGGAAGCGGATCAGATTTTCTGCTGCAGTTTGCTTACTACCTGAGCAGTCCGTGGAATCTGTTGCTACTGCTCTGTTCCCGCGAAGCGCTAGTATACGTGATTACCGTTTTGATTTTTGGCAGGATGATACTGGGCGGGCTAATGTTCTTGTGGTATGCAGATCACGTGGGATGGCGCAGAGACTGGATGGTGATCCTGCTATCCTGTTGCTATGTGTTCTGCGGTTGGACTTGCGCGTATTATTTTAACATCATCTGGCTGGATGCGTTCTGGCTGTTGCCCCTGCTGGCGGCGGGCATTCAGGATATGGCGGAGGAAGGACGCTGGAAGCGCTATGTGTTTGTTCTCACTCTCGCTATATGGTGCAACTACTATATGGGCTATATGCTCTGCCTGTTTTCCGTCCTCTGGTTCTTCTTCTGGTGTACGCTGAGAAAGCTATCGCGGAAGGATGTGTTGCGCCGTACAGTGGGGATGGCAATCGGGGGATTGGCTGCGGTCGGTTGCTGTACGATGCTGCTCCTTCCGTCCCTTCTGACGCAAGGAGATCGTATCGCCGAGGGGCTGGAAATCGACAGCGTGTTTCTCAATAGCCTGCCGACTGTGCTGGCGCAGCTGCTCTCCTTCCACACTTTTGCTGTGCTGGAGTCGGATGTGCCGAATCTGGAGACGGGGCTGCTGCCGCTGGTTCTTCTGGTGTGTTTGTTCGCTTCGAGAAAGGTACAGCTTCGCGAGAAGCTGCTGTGGGCGGGATGCCTGTTCTTCTTCATCTTGAGTACGAATCTGACTGTACTGAATCGGATCTGGCACGCATTTACAGTTCCGTCGTCTTTTCCATCGCGCTTTACCTTCCTGTATTCCTTCGTTCTGCTGGCTGCGGTCGGCTGGTTCTGGCAGCAGATGGAACGGCCGGAAGCGTGGACCTGGCTCTTGCATGGCGCAGTGACGTTACTACTGACAGTCTGTGGATATTTTGCCGGATATGGGATCGTGACGCTGGCGGAAAACTTGATCTTTTCTTTGTTGATAGGAATAGCCTTGTTCGTCTATTTCAATGAGGAAGCGCTGCGGTTGCGTCGACTCTCAGTCTTTCTGCTTACCTTTCTGGTTCTGATAGAGGCGGGATGGAATCTGTATACGGCGATGAAAAGTATGGGAATTTTGGTGGAACTGGATGAGATTCTGTCGATCATGGATAAGAGAGAAGAGGTCGCCGAAGAGTTGGATGATGGGACTTTCTATCGTCTGGAAACGGAGGATCATTTTACGATTAATGATCCAGCGTTATTGAATAAATCTGGTGTCAGTGTATTTTCTTCTGCAGTGAACACGAAAATGTTCACTGCGCTTAATGCGCTTGGCTTGGATGCGGCGGTGAATCGGGTCAAATATACAGAGAGCAGTCCGGTGGCCGATATGTTCCTGAGTCTGCGCTACATCCTGACTGTGGAAGATGAATCTCGCGTGCTTCGCAGGGTGACGGAGGTAGCAGACGATTTTTTGGTGACGGAGAATGAATTGTGGCTGCCGCTCGGCTTTCAGGTATCTGCCGATTTTGCATCGTTGGATATTGTGACGAATCTTTTCGACATGCAGAATTACATTGTACAGTACGCAGCGGGAGATGAGTCTCTGGAGGCCTGGCAGATCGCTGAGGAAGGGGACTGGGCGATCGAGGGTCTGGATGACTATGGGTTTGACGAAAACGATATATTGCTCTATCAGGTGGACACGGATAGTCTTCCAGAGGGCGATACACTGATCGTTGAGACAGATCAGGATATATACGTCTGGCAGCCAGAAGGTTTGCCTTACATAGAAAAAACTTTCACAACTACTGCGTCCGGGGATCTGTATCTGTATGTCAATGAGCCTGATGACAACATATACCACGTTTCTTGTGCGGGAGTGACGAAGCTGTTCTATTCCGAGGACTGCGCGGCGATCGTCTATGTGGGCAATTTTGACGAGGGAGAGACTGTCACGGTCAGGTTTTATCTTCCTTCCGACAGTGAAGACGAAAGCCTGAGCGGCAGTATCTTTGTGAACGCCGCTACGCTGTCTGAGGACAATCTTCGTGCTGCCTACGACATCCTCTCCCAGGGCGTCATGGAGGATATCACTGTGGACGGCTCTTATGTGAGCGGCACGGTACAGGTGGAGGAGGGCGGCAGCCTGCTCTATACCAGCATTCCTTATTCGGAGGGTTGGACTGCGTATGTGGACGGCGAGGAGCAGGAGATCACGCCGCTGCTGTTCGGCGGATTCTGTGGGCTGGAGCTGGAAGAGGGAGAGCATACGATTGAATTCCGCTATTTCACGCCGGGGCTGAAGGTCGGTGCGGCGGTGAGCGTCATTTCTGTATTTCTGACGGGACTTTCCTGTATTTATGACCGCGGCAGGAAGGGGAAGAGAAGACTTACGCGGACAGGGGAAGAGGAGCAGCAGTGTTATGAAGAAGCGGATATTGATTTTTCTGGCGATAGCCTTCGCCGCGGAGCTGGCGATCTTTAACTATCGGACGCTGGAGTCACTGACATTTCAGGAGGCGGACTATGCGTCCGTGGAAGTGCCGGAGGGAGCAGAGTATGAGGACGGCGTAGTCACCTTTTCGGAGAGCGAGGCTTATATCGACCTGACCGGTATCAGTGGGGAGGTGGATAATCTCTATTTGTACGCGAAACCGCTGCTGTCCCTTTCGCGGGATCTGACAGTCGATCTTTACGCGAAGGATGAGGGGAACGCGGACTGGTATCGTCTGAATGAATCGGACGCGATCGAGATCGCCTGGGAGAAGCCCGCGCAGCGCTATATCCGCGTCCATCTGTATGGTGAGGCGGAGAGTCTGCGCATCTATTTCGAGGGCATGGAGGGACAGAAGCTTGCGATCTATGACCTGCAGTTGAATCAGTTTCGCCCGCTGTATTTTTCTGCAGCCAGAGTGCTGGCGGTCTGGGTTATTCTGATCGCGCTGTGGGTATTTCGTTCCGGTTCCGGGCTGTACAGCCTGCCCTTTTTCTCACAGAAGGGAGAGAAGTGCTGCGGCGCACTGCTCATTACGCAGGTCGTCCTGCTCACGCTCCTGATTTTCCATGATCCCACCTACAGTGTATCGCCGTGGAGCTATGCGAACCAGTACCAGGAGCTGGCGGAGGCGATTGCCGAAGGACATTTCTACGTACTCGATGAGCCGGATGAGGTCCTGCAGGAGCTGGAAAATCCCTATGATCCATCTGCGAGAGCGCTGGCAGGTGCGGAATATGAATGGGATCATGTCTATTATGAGGGGAAATATTATGTATACTATGGCGTAGTTCCGGCGCTGCTCTTTTACCTTCCGTATTATCTGGCGACGGGGACGCATCTGCCAAATCTGGCGGCGGTTTATGTCTGCATGCTGTGGATTGTCATGGGTGTTATGGTGCTGCTGTACTGGACGGTGCGGAGATATTTTAAGGAGATCTGCGCAGGGTATTTCCTGTTGCTGGAGACGATGCTGCTGCTCGGCTGTGGCGTCATCATCATATGTGGCTATCCGGGGATGTACCTGTTGCCGATCGCATCGGGTCTGGCACTCAGTGTGTGGGGAATCGCACTCTGGCTGCGCTCCTGTATGGACGAGGAAGCGCCGATCAGGATTCGTTATCTTCTCCCCGGCAGTGTCTGTCTGGCACTGGTGGCGGGCTGCAGGCCGCAGATGCTGGTCGGGAGTTTTCTGGCGCTGTATCTTCTGTGGCCGGGAGTGCGCAGACTTAAGGATCAGCAAAGGAGCCGCGCTGTGCGCACTGTCGTCGCAGCGCTACTGCCCTATCTGCTCGTGGCGATCGGACTGATGTACTACAATTATGCGCGCTTTTCTTCGCCCTTTGACTTTGGTTCCGCCTATAATCTGACAACGAATGATATGACGCATCGCGGCCTCAATATGGACAGAGCGCTGCTGGGTGTCTTTATGAGCCTTTTCCAGCCGCCGGTCATTACGGCAAAATATCCGTTTCTTCGGGCGGTTCTCTGGGAGAACAGCTATTATGGCACGACAATCCACGAGTATCTGTACGGGGGACTATTATGGCTGAATCCACTGCTCTGTTTCCTGCCGATGTTGAGAAAAGCCGCAGACGGACTCAAAGAGAGAAAACTGTTTGGCCCGATTCTGTTTTCTTTGGCGATGGGCGTGACTGTACTGATTTTTGACGTAGAGATGTCGGCGATTCTGACGAGGTATTTCTGCGATTTCGGATTTTATTTCGTATTTCCGGCGGTACTGATTGTGATGAGCCTTCTGACGGATGTGAGCGCCATGAGGAGACGGGCAGCGGATTTCGGGCTGAGAGTGACTGCGCTTGGCACGATGGTCATAACCGGATTGTTTGTGCTCCTGTGCCTCAGCCAGACGATGTATCTGTAGCAGAAGTTATGAGACGTGTCAACGGGATCATCGTTCTGATCTTTTGAAGGATGATCCCGGGTGCTTATCCATGATTGAGAGGAGTATGATGGCAAGTAAAATTTCTCTGATTGTTCCCTGCTATAATGAGCAGGAGTCGCTTCCGATTTTTCATCTGGAGGCAGGAAAAGTCCTGAAGGAGATCGGCTGCGACTATGAGTTTATCTTTGTGAATGACGGATCGAGGGATGATACGCTTTCTGTGATGAAGCAGCTGGCCGAATGGGATGAGCATGTCACCTGGATTTCCTTTTCGCGGAATTTCGGGAAGGAAGCGGCCATGTATGCCGGTTTCTGCAATGCCGATGGTGATTATGTCGCGGTCATGGACGCGGATATGCAGGATCCGCCCTCGCTTCTTCCGGAGATGCTCCATCTGTTGGAAAGCGGAGAATATGACAGCGTCGCGGCGCGTAGAGTGAACCGGAAAGGTGAATCGCCGGTTCGAAGCTGGTTTGCCAGAAGGTTTTACCGGCTGATCAACGCCATCTCGGACGCGGACATCGTGGACGGAGCCAGAGACTTTCGCCTGATGAAAAGGGAGATGGTCGAGGCGATCATCGAAATGTCAGAATACAACCGTTTTTCAAAAGGAATCTTCGGATGGGTCGGATTCCGCACCTGCTGGTATCCCTATGAGAATGTGGAGCGCGTTGCCGGTGAGACGAAGTGGAGCTTCTGGAAATTGTTTAAATACGCGATTGACGGGATTATTAATTTTTCACAGGCGCCTCTGGATCTTGCGTCCTGGGGTGGGATCGGGATGACCTTTGTCGCGTTTCTTTTTCTGATTGTGATCGTTGTCCGCAGGCTTGTATTCGGGGATCCGGTAGCAGGCTGGGCGTCCATCATATGCGTCATTATTTTCATCGGAGGCGTACAGCTTTTTTATCTGGGAATTATGGGGCAGTACATCGCGAAGACCTACATGGAAACGAAGCATCGGCCGCATTATATTATTTCTGAGACAAACCGGGACGGGGTGAAGAAGGTGCGATGAGGGAGAAAACAGTACGCCGAACTATCCTGACGGATGATCGTTCACCTGTATGTTGAGAGTTCTGATGTATCTGCAGTGGGGATAGCGAGAGCAACCAAGGAACCGGTTTCCCGCATGAGCGCCTCTGGCTGCAGTTCTCAATACAAGTTTGCCGCCGCAGCGTGGACAGAGCATTTGCCCCTGTATGGGACCGTCAGGTATGTTCTGCGGTTCCTTTTTCTTTTGGATATTTTCGATGTGCGCCAGTTTTTGGCTTTGATCAATCTGCGTAAGCGGGTAAAGCCTGGAGTATAAGTCGTCGATTTCGCCTGGAGTCAGCCTGACGCCGCTTATCTGGGCATTAGCACTCACCGCGGATAGGAGATCATATCGGTTAAGGACATGATGGTGTCCGCTTGTCAGGGTAATATCTTTTAGTGTACATCTCTCACTGAATACAATATAGGAAAAGAACTGCTCCGGCTCCATTCCCAGATAGGTGCTCAGCCATTTTATATGTACTTTATTCTGGATGATCGGATTGAAAAAGGGCTCCTTGTGTGGGGAGCGGTGACGACCTTTTGACAGTGTCTGTGTCCAATATTGTTGAGTTTCGGTACCGAAAATCCATCCACTATAATTCTTTGATTCAAATACATAAATCCCGGATTCATGGAGAAGAATTAAATCAATTTCAGTCGTTTCTCCATTATCTTTCGGAAGGTAGCAATTATGCAGAAACTTTTTATATCCGGGAAGATTCTGAAGATAGCCCCGTGTCAAGTATTCTCCGTAAGCGCCCTTGTCAGAGTGTACTTTTCTGTACTCGTTGTGAGTTTCTGCGAAATACTTCGATTCCTCATAGCGCTTCCCTGGTTCTCTGTGGCATTGCCAATAGAGTAGAAGCAGAATCAGAAGCGCAGGAATGAATGCCGGTGCAAATATAAATCCCAGAAGCACAAGTAATAATATCAACATCGTTCCGTTTTCTCCCTCGACAGGTTTAAGGAAGGTATCTTCCGCAACCATATTTGCGTTAAATTTTATCGATGGTATTTGTTGAAGTCAATATGTATTTCAGGCATTTCGGGCGCTTTCAGGCGCATTTCGGGAAAGAAGGAGCAAAATAAGCGAAAATTGTGCTACGGTAACCGACAGATTTCGGAAGAAGTGACCTGGTATCAATGCACGTTTTCTATATGGAGGGTTCGCCTTGATTGAACTGATTGTGCTGACCGCGATTCTGGCGATTCTGGCAGGTGTGGGTGCGTCGGCGTACATCGGATATACAAATGCTGCCAATAAAGCGGCGGATAAACAGACCGTGGGAGATATTCTTCATGCGGCGCAGGTCGGTTCCCATACACATGACCTGACGGCTCCGGTGCAGGTGCCGGGAGGGGCGAACAGGAAACAATCCATGGCCCTGCAGACGGACATACGGTCGGCGCAGGCTTTTCTTCTGATCTGCCCACTATTCAGTCAAATGGGATTGTCACGGATGGCGGGACATATGAAGCGATGATCGATGCCTATGGAGTCGGTTGGGTGGATGTGAAGCTGCAGTACGGCGGTTGGGCTTCCTATACGCTGCCCAGCATTCTGCCCGATGGACAGTTTTTCCTGGATGAACTGAAAGACTGGGCGGATGAGGGCCTGCGCGCCAGGGATGTGAGTGATTTTGCCGCACGGATAGCCGCGGATGGATCGATGAGGTTTACGGTGTATCCGGACGAAGCGGATTCCAGAAACGACTGACCCGTCAGAATTGTATTTTTCACAATTGAATTTGCAGAATTGTCGCAAAAAGCATTGACAAAACGGAAAGTATAGACTATCTTGAATTCAGGAGGTGAGGTGCGATGCTCTTACAGTTTTCGTGTGGAAATCATCGATCCATAAAGGATCCGATAACATTCTCAATGGTTGCTTCCAAGGATGAAACTGCGTCAATTCGATTAAGGCAGTACAATACAAATCAAATAGTTCGAATTGCAGCTATATACGGCCCGAATGGATCAGGAAAAAGCAATTTTGTTGGTGCCATAGAATTTGCTAAAAAGATGATTGTAAATAGTTTGAACCATGCACCCGGTGTCTTGCTCAATCAAATGCCACATAAATTATTAGGAAAAAGCATACCCAGTACGTATGATTTTCAATTTGTGGCAGATGAAATCAGATATGCATATGGGTTTTCGATAACGGAAGGATTGATTTACGAGGAATATTTATATTATTCCGGGAAACAAATATAAAAGAGCATTTTCTTTGAGTGAAGAAGCACTTAAGGAAAATCGACTGTTTTTATCGTGCCTTGCTTACTATAGTCGATTGAAAGAGGTGGAAAAAGCATTCCTCTTTTTCAGCCAGGAAATTGTGGTTTATAGAACGAATGTTGATGAGCCGAGAACTAATAACTGGTATGAATATTCTGTGGAGTTGATGGAAAAAAATCCAAATGTCAAAAAAGCTTTCGTTCTTTTCCTGAAAGCGTTAGACACGGGAATTGAAGATGTGAAGGCTAAAACCAGGGAAATTGATACAGAAGAACTCACCAAAGGAATGCCGGGTGTTTTGAAGAACCTGTTTTTATCGCCGGAAGTATCTTCGGGAACTGTTAAAAATATAGAGACGAAAGTTATATATAGAAATTTTGAAACAGACCTGATGACGGAAGAATCTACAGGTATCCGGAAACTTTTTCAGATTGTCTGCCCTGTTCTTGACATCCTGACTACTGGAAAGGTTTTGATATGTGATGAGATCGAAACAGGTTTGCATGAGGCTGTTGTGCATAAAATTATAGAGTTATTTTATGAAATGTCACCGGAAAAATTTGCACAGTTGATTTTTACGACGCATGATACGAGCCTGTTGGACGCAAAAATGTTCAGAAGAGACCAAATTTGGTTCACGCAGCTTGAACCAGAATACAGGGCTACAGATCTTTATTCTCTGGTCGAAATTAAAAATGTTCGAAATAATGAAAATCTGGCGAAAGGATATGTAAGCGGAAAGTATGGTGCGATCCCAGTTTTAAACGATTCTTTTAAAGCTTTCATAGAGAGTGTAACATCTTTGGGGGAGGAGTAGTTTATGGCAGAAAGGAATCTGGAATTATCCCCGAGAAAAGTTGCGACCCGTAATAAACTTGAAGTTGAATTATTTGGATTGGAGGATATTGAATCTCATTTCAATGAGAATATTGCGTCAATAGAACAAAAATTTGACGTAGCAAGTGGATTAAAATCTGAAGGGAAAATTAAAGATGCCGAGGACATTTGGCGCTCTCAGATAGTTTTTATTGACAGCGCCTTTGATTTTTATCTGCATGAGATAATAAAATTAGGGATATTGACTATTTATCATGAAGATTGGGCGGTAAGGACAGAAAAGTATAAAAATCTGTCCTTTTCGATGACTGATATCGAGCGTGCACTTGCAAATACTGAGGATGATACGTGGCTGAAAGATTGGGTTAATGAAAAGTATACATCAGAAACTTTCATGCGTTATGGCGCTTTTCGGGATGTCTGCAATTTGCTGGGCGTCTGTATAAAATCAGTTGCAGATAAGGCTTTTTACCAAAAAGACAGTACAGAAAAAACAATGGATAAAATGAAACGCAGAATCGGAGAACTGTTTATCAGGAGGAACAGAATTGCACATCAGATGGACAGGCTGCATGAGACTGCAGAAAGGCAGAATATAACAGAACAGGAAGTAAAAGATTTTATTACAG
>JAJBTX010000010.1 GCA_020860645.1 Lachnospiraceae bacterium
GGTACTTTAGGAAGACATACTCATTTTTTTAATTACAGTTTGCGGAAACTCAAGTTTCATAATGTACTTGCATTCTGCACGGTTCTGTGTATAATAGTATCTGTTTGATATCTCTTTAAAAAAAGTTTAGTCGCACAAAACCTCTGCTCACGCGGGGGGCCGCGTGAAAAGGAGGTGGTTCTTCTGGACATAGGGAAGAAGCTGCGCGAGATGCGCAAGGCGAACGATCTGACGCTGGACGACCTGGCTTCGCGCTGCGAGCTCACGAAGGGATTTCTCTCCCAGTTGGAACGCAACCTCACGATGCCGAGCATCACGACGCTGGACGACATTCTGGAGGCGCTGGGCAGCAATCTGTCTGAATTTTTCCGCGAGGAGGAGGAGCCGCAGATCGTTTTCGGCGCGAACGACTTTTTTGTCGACGAGCGCGAAGACTACACGATCGAGTGGATCATCCCGAACGCGCAGAAGAATCAGATGGAACCGATCCTCCTGACGCTCGCGCCGCACAGGAAGAGCCAGATCCAGCAGGCCTTCCAGGGCGAGGCCTTCGGCTACGTGCTGAAGGGCAGCGTGACGCTGCTGCGCGGCGGCAAAAAATACAGGCTGAAGGCGCACGAGACCTTCTATGTGAACGGCGCGCAGAGCCATTATCTCTACAATCAGGGAAACTCCGAAGCAAAAATACTGTGGATCACCACACCTCCTATGTTCTGAGAAAGGAAGTGCGATTATGGAACAGAAGAAACTGATCGAGCTCCGCAACATTGTGAAAAGCTTTGACGGACAGATCGTCCTCAAAGGCGTGAGTCTCGATATCTTTGAAAACGAATTTGTGACGCTGCTGGGGCCGAGCGGCTGCGGCAAGACGACGCTGCTGCGCATTCTCGGCGGCTTTCTGGATGCGGACGAGGGCAGTGTGACCTTCGACGGCAAGGTAATCAATGAGGTTCCGCCGTATCAGCGCGAGCTGAACACGGTCTTCCAGAAATACGCCCTCTTCCCGCACCTCAATGTCTACGAAAATATTGCCTTTGGCCTGAAGCTCAAAAAGATGAGCCACGACGTCATCGACCAGAAGGTCATGAAGATGCTCAAGCTCATTGGCCTGGAGGGCTTCGAGTCGAAAAATACGACCCTGCTCTCCGGCGGACAGCAGCAGCGCGTCGCGATCGCGCGGGCGCTGGTCAACGAGCCGAAGGTACTGCTGCTCGACGAGCCGCTCGCCGCGCTCGACCTGAAGCTGCGCAAGGAGATGCAGTACGAGCTGAAGCGCATCCAGGAGGAGGTCGGCATCACCTTCATCTTTGTGACGCACGACCAGGAGGAGGCGCTCACGATGTCCGACAAGATTGTCGTCATGAACGAGGGCGAGATCCTGCAGGTCGACGCGCCCCAGGATATTTACAATAAGCCGAACTGCCGCTTCGTCGCGAACTTCATCGGCGAGAGCAATATTTTCCCCGGCGTCATGCTCGAGGATTACCATCTGCGCTTCGACGATCATGATTTTGACTGCGGCTGCTTTGGCTTCAAGAAAAATGAGCCGGTCGACGTGCTGATCCGTCCGGAGCAAATCGAAATCGTGAAGAAGGAAGACGGAAAACTGACCGGCGAGGTCCTCAGCTCCCTCTTCAAGGGCGTGCATCACGAAATCATGGTCGAGACCGTCCCCGGCACACGCGTCACCGTGCAGATGCAGCTCATCCGCAACCAGGACGTCGCAAGCGAGGATGGAAATGAAATGATCTCCGCGAACAATTTCTACGTCGACATCGAGGATGTGGAGCACATGGACGACCGCGAGATCATCGCCCTCTCGAACGCGCAGGCCTGGAACCCTCACACCGACGAGTTCATCTCCATCGCGCATGTAGAGTACGATCTGCGCACTGAGGAGGGGATTTACCCGGTCGTCTTCTCGACGGGTAATGGCACGCGGGTCGAACGCAGGATCCACGTCGTCAACCAGCCGGTTGTCCGCAACGAGCGGGCGAACGAGGCGGTCATGGCCTTCAATTTCGTGCGCTCCGTGGACGAGATCATGGAATCGCAGGCGCTCGACACCGATCTCAAAACCTGGGCCGGCGCGCAGGGCTGGAAGCTCAGCGACGAGGAGACGAGCGTCGAGCTCTACGTCGACTACGACTTCGAGCCGGATGAGGTGAAAGAGGGCGTCTACCCGGTCACCTTCGAGACCACCGGCCACGAGTTCAAGGTTTATACGACCGCACACCATGAGGAAGAGCAAGAGGTCGGCCTCTTCTTCCCCCCGGAAGCCATCCACGTCATGCCGCACACGGAGTACTAGACTATGAAACGATTTTCGAAGCTTGCGATACCCTACATCGCATGGGCGGCGCTGATGCTGCTGCTCCCGATGCTGCTGATCGCCGTCTACTCCTTTACGGACCAGGGCAACAGCATCATCCCCTTTACCTTTACGCTGGACAATTATGTGAAATTTTTCACCGATCCGGATTTCCTGCTGATTCTCTGGCGCTCGATCCTGATCGCGCTCAAGACGACCGTGCTCTGTCTGCTGCTGGGCTATCCGATCGCCTATTTCATCGCGCGCTGTGAGGAAAAAACGCAGAACCTCCTGATCCTCTGCATCACCTTTCCAATGTGGATCAACATGCTGGTCCGCACCTACGCCTGGATCGGGCTCCTGAGTGAGGGCGGTCTCGTGCAGCGCGTGCTCAGCCTGCTCGGCCTCGCCGACGGAGAACTCCTGTACACGGAGGGCGCGGTGCTGCTCGGCATGGTCTACAACTTCCTGCCCTTTATGATTCTGCAGATTCAGACCTCGCTCTCCAAGATGGACTATGCCCTTCTGGACGCCAGCGCGGACCTCGGCGCGAGCCCGCGCCAGACCTTCCGTCTCGTCACGCTGCCGCTCTCCATGCCCGGCGTCGTGAACGGCATCACGCGCGTATTTCTGCCCGCGGTCAGCTCCTTTTTCATTCCGAAGATGCTGGGCGGCGGACAGTATTTCCTCATCGGAAATATGATCGAAAACCAGTTTATCACCATCGGGGAATGGAACTTCGGCAGCGCGATCGCCATCATCATGGCGGTCATCATGATGTGCCTGATGATGCTCGTGCGGCGAATCGAGGCACGAAATGAAGGCGGAAAGGGGGAACGGCCATAATGAGACAGAAGAAACGCCCGGTCGGAAAATTTATGATGGCGGCGTCCATCTGCTTTTTCTACCTTCCCATCCTGTATATTGTCGTCTTCTCCTTCAATGAGAGCAAGTCGCTGACGAACTTCACCGGCTTCTCGCTGCGCTGGTATCTGCACATGCTCGAGTCGCACGGCATGATGAGCGCGCTCTACACCACCTTCAGCGTTGCAATCCTCGCCACGCTGATCTCAACTGTCGTCGGAACGCTCGCCGCGATCGGCGTCAGCAGCTCGCGCAAAATCATCCGCGATCTCATGGAGCAGGTCAACAATCTCCCGATCATGAATCCGGAGATCGTGACGGCGATCGGCCTCATGCTGCTCTTCATCACCTTCCAGATTGAACGCGGCTACACCACGATGCTGCTCGCGCACATCGCCTTCTGCATCCCCTATGTGATGCTGTCCGTCACGCCAAAGATCCGCACGCTCGACCCGAATCTGGCCGACGCGGCGATGGACCTGGGCGCGAGTCCTTTTCAGGCGCTGACGAAGGTCGTCGTACCGCAGATCATGCCCGGCATCATCTCCGGCGCATTGATCGCCTTCACGATGTCGATCGACGACTTCGTCATCTCCTACTTCGTGACCGGACAGGGCGTGAGAAATATCAGCATCCTGGTCTACACGATGAGTAAGCGCGTGAACCCGAGTATCAACGCGCTCTCGACGCTCGTCATCCTGATTATCACGCTGGTCATGGTGCTGGTCAACGTACTCCCGCTGATCGCGAAGAAACGGGAGGGACGGGATGAGCTGACACCGCGCCGGATGGTCGTGCCCGCGGCCGCCGCGCTGTGCGCCGTCGTGGCCGTCGTCGCGCTCTTCTCTGCCAGGCAGACGGATACGGGGCTTCCCTATGCAGGACAGACGCTGCACATCTACAACTGGGGCGAGTACACCGGTGAAAACATTTTAAGTGATTTTGAGGAGGAAACCGGCGCGACCGTCATCATGGAAAATTTCGACTCCAATGAGCAGATGTACATCAAGGTCGCGAACGGCGAGTCCTACGATATTCTCGTTCCGAGCGACTATATGATCCAGCGGCTGATCGGGGAGGGCTACCTGCAGGAGCTCGACGACACCCTGCTGGACTGCTGGGACAAGCTCGACGAGAACTGCCTCGATCTCTCCTACGACCCGGGCAATTTATATTCTGTCCCCTATTTCTGGGGTACAGTCGGCATCGTGTACGATACGACTGTCGTCGACCTCGAAGATCTGGAAACGGAAGGATTCAATATCTTTCTCGATGAGAAATATAAGGGCGATATCTACCTCTACGACTCAGAGCGCGATTCCTTCATGATGGCGCTCAAGGCGCTCGGCTACTCAATGAACACGGAGGATGAGGACGAGATTCAGGAGGCCTACGAGTGGCTCGTGCAGTGCGTGCAGACGATGGAGCCGGAGATTGTCACCGACGAGATCATCGACAACATGGCGCAGGGCCGCAAAGCGCTCGGCCTGGTCTACTCCGGCGACGCGGCCTACATCATGGCTGAAAATGAGGACATGGGCTTCTACCTGCCGGAGAGCGGCACGAACCTCTGGACCGACGCGATGGTCATCCCCGCGAACGCGCAGAATGTAGAACTCGCACACGTCTTCATCAATTATGTCTGCGACTACGACGGCGCTTACGATAATTCGAGCTACGTGGGCTACACTTCCCCGAATGCGGAAGTCATGGCCGATCTTTCCGGTGAGGGCGGCGATTATGAAGGCATCAACGCCTACCTCCCGCGTACGGACAACGAGAACGACGAAGTCTTCGTCTACAATGAGAATACAAAGAAAACGCTCGCCAATCTCTGGAGCAAGGTCAAGATCGAAGCGAGCAACGCGAACTGATCGCGAATCTGACACAAGATAAAAAGCGCAGGGGAAATGATCTGCCCCTGCGCTTTTTCTATCCTCTTTCGGCATATTTCACAAAAATTATGAACAAATTGTAAATACCGGTGACACGCACAGCTTTTCGATATATTCTTATTCCATATTTTATATGTTCTTACAGGC
>JAJBTX010000033.1 GCA_020860645.1 Lachnospiraceae bacterium
GGAGCTCACAATGATGGCACTGATTTACAACGAATAGAACGGGACGTGAGGAAAGCATGGCAATCGATATCGAGAAATACCGGGAGAGGGGGCTCTCCAGAGCGGAGATTGTGAAAAATCTGAAGGAGGCCTATACGCTGGTCTCCCCTCTGACCAATATGCCCTACGTGGAGTGCGAGAAGGAGAATTATAACGACCGGACGCTGCTCTTTGCCTCGAAGGCGACGGCGGACCGGACGGCGGCGGACTATGAGGACGACGGCGTTCGCGTGAATGTCAAAGAGCTCCGGACGGTGGAAATCTATGCTCCCGTGAAGGGCGAGACCGCAGAGCCCCAGCGCAAAAAGCTGTATCTGAATCAGGTGCGCCAGCATCTCGGTATTCTGCCCTTCATCGGTACAAACGAGGTATATTACTACCCGGCGGACGGCGATGCTTACGCGGTTCCGCTGCGTGATCTGCTCCCGGAAGGTTTCGAGAAGAAGGTGGCGGAGAATCCGCTCTACCAGCCAAACCTGCAGCTCACCGGTATCTACCTCATGCAGGAGGCCCGGCGGAAAAAGGAATGGGTCGACCGGCGGCAGCTGCAGGCGCTGGACGAGGAATTTTCGTCCAATCTGGCGAAATCCCGCCTTTTCATCGCCCTGATTCCGCCGGAAGGAAAAGAGAAGGAGCAGAAGCTGGATCTGAAGGAGTGCCGCCTGCCCTATCTGAAGCACCAGAACGGACAGACTTACTTCCCGCTCTTTACCGACGTCTGGGAGTTCCAGAAGTATACGAAGGGCAAGAAGAATATCCGCTCCATCCAGGTGCCCTTCCAGGATGTACTGAAATTCCGCTCGAAGGATGTGGGCGCTTATATGCTGAATCCGCTCGGCTTCTCGCTGCCATTGAGCACGGAGATGATCCCGCGTATCCTGAAGCGTTTCGGCGTGGAGAGTGGTTCGGCGAAGACGACGCAGCCGGAGAAACCTTCCGGAGAAGGTTGAATCAATATTGCTGTCTCCTCCACCAGATCCAGGACATGAGCACGGGAATCAGGCAGGCCACGATCAGAACCGCCATGAGAAGGCCGAAGGCCAGCTCCTGATTCGGCAGGAAAGCCAGGAGGATGGTCAGCAGGCCCGCGATGAAGAGGCATTTGCCGCCGAGGCGCTGCGTCCGTCTCCAGTTTTCTTCGCTCGAGAGCGCCCAGGGCGTTTTAAAGCCCATGAAGAAGTTGCTTTTGACCTTCGGCATGATATTTCCGAGGAACAGGAACAGAACGCCGACCAGCAGGAAGACGATCATCGGCACCGACAGCGTGCCGGGGCGGAAGCTCTCTGTTATAATGATCACGTCCATAAGCAGCAGAAAGACCTGCATAAAGACGCAGAAGAGGTCGTAATAAGAGCCAAACTTCTCATAATTTGCTTTCCGCGGATCGATGTGCGGGAGCGCGTCAAACAGAAGCGCCAGCATGACGCCCAGACCGAACATCATAAAAAGCTCCGTCTTACTGCCATAAGATACATTTCCCGAAAAGCCCCAGTTTAAGGGAACCTGCTGTGGCAGGCGGCGATAGAGCAGTACGAAGGCGAGCAGCGCCAGCAGCGGGATGGCGTAGTTTGCGATGCGCAGCTTTTTATTTTTCATTTCCATTTTCTCCTTTCAGGGATAGCATCCAGTTCATGATATCGTCGAGCACCGTTGTATTCAGCGTATAGAAAATGTATTTTCCCTGCCTCTCGTCGTCGATCAGCCCCGCGTTTTTCAGGATGGACAGATGATGGGAGAGGGAAGCACCGGTCATGGAAAAATGCGTCAGCAGATCCCCGGCTGACTTCGGCCCCGCACGCAGGAGATTCAGGATCTCGCGGCGGGTGGGATCGGATAAGGCCTTGAAGCTCTCCTGAAATCCCATGATTCCTTTCCTCCTTTGCATTTATTTAGATAATTATCTAAATATCTAAGCAAAGAATAGCATGGCACAGGGGTATTGTCAAGCGATTCGTGAATAGTGTGGCAAATCCGATTGCAATGGGATGGTGTGTTATAGAAAGGCGGCTCAGAGATATTCTCTCTGAGCCGTCGTGACAGACAATCTGGCTGACTACATCCTGTCAATGATATCCTTCTGAATGCGCATCCTGCCGTAAATCGCCATGGCTACAGAGCCAAGCTCGCCAATGGGGAGTGCAAACCATACATAAGAATAGCCCAAAGTGTAGCCAAGCAGATAGGCCAGCGGAATCAGTACGACCAGTTGCCTGGCTACGCTCATCAGCAGGGCGAGGAAGCTCCGCCCACAGGCCATAAAGAACTGGGAAGTGACGAGACTGTATGCAGAAATGGTAAAGGCGATGGCGATGATCCGAAACGCCGGGATACCAATTTCCAGCATCTGATCTGAGGCGCTGAAGATGCCGAGCAGCATGCCGGGGACAAGAATAAAGATCATGGTTCCCAGAAACATGTAGACAAAGGCGCAGCCAAGGCTCAGGCGGTAGGTTTTCAGCATACGCTCTTTATTTCCGGCTCCAAGATTGTAGCCGATGATTGGATTCATGCCATGGGAAAGGCCAATGACCGGCATATTGAAGAAGCTCTGAATCTTAAAGTAAGCGCCGAATACCGCCGCCGCGGTTGCCGTGGACTCAATCGCAATCAGAAGCCGGTTCATCATAAAGGTCATGACAGAACCGATTCCGATGGTGAGCATGGACGGCACGCCGATCTTGTAAATCGAGAGAATCATGCTGCCGCTGGGACGGAAATGCCGGAACTGCAGCCTGATTTCCTTATTGTGGCGCAGGTTCAGGACGATTCCGACGAGCATGCTGCAGATCTGTCCCGTCACGGTCGCCGCCGCGGCTCCGGCGACGCCCATCTCCGGGAATGGTCCCCAGCCAAAGATCAGAAGCGGATCAAGCACAATATTGAGAATCGCGCCGGTGAGAAGGATATACATTGAAAAATGTGATTTCCCCACGCTCTGCAGCAGGCGTTCAAAGACAACCTGTCCGAACTGGCCAAAGGAGAAAAGGCAGCAGATGGTCAGGTAGGCTTTGCCGCCCGCGATGATTTCCGGAATATCCGTCTGGGCGTAGAAAAATGCGTCCAGTCCCACAAAAGTAAACAGAACCATAAGCAGATAGCTGCACAGCGCGAGGAAGACGCCGTTGTTCGCGAGCATATTTGCTTTTTTGTAATTCTTTTCCCCCAGACTGCGGGAAATCAGCGCTACCAGGCCGATGCCGGTGCCGGACGCGATCGCGCTCATGATATTCTGAATCGGGTAGGATAAAGAGACGGCGTTAAACGCCGCCTGATTCAGCCGTGATACATACAGGCTGTCCACGATATTATAAAAGGCCTGTACGAGCATCGATATAATCAGCGGGAAAGCCATGGTAAACAATAGTTTTCCTATGGGCTGCGTGCCCATCCTGTTCTCTGACCGTACTTCTTCCGTCTCCATCATAACTCCTCCAACATTTTTGTCAGTTTTTCATAAACCTTTTCAAATACATCCATAAAGACAGACACCTCTTCGGGCGGCAGGTCCGAGAACAGCTTTTCATTGATTTCTGTAAACGCACTGTCGATGATCCGGCACATTTCCATGCCCTTATCGGTTAAATAAATATAGTAGGTGCGTCGGTTCCCATTCTGACGGCGGCGTTCTACCAGACCTTTCGCCTCCATTCCGTTCAGCACAGAGGTCAGGGAGGCGGTTTCGATAAAACAGGCAGCTGCGATTTCCGTCTGGCTGGAGCCATCGTGTGTATACAGATAATTCAGTATCCGGGGCTGCCCGGGCGTCAGACACGTATCGGAAATCATCTTCATGGCCAGCTTGCGGTGCATGGAATGCGTCGTGTTTAACAGATTCTGAAATTCCATAGGTTCTCCTTTCTCGATTATTAGAAACTTAATTATTATAATTCTAATAATTTAAAATGTCAATTTTCACTTCTGCAGAAAAGTGACTGTTAAAATTACACTGCTTATGTTAAAATTAGTCCGTATCAGCGAGTTTTCTTTGGCTTATCATAAACAGGTTAGGGAGGAACTATGACGATTGATCAGATCCTGGAGCAGGCAGTTGCGTTGTGCCGGCGCCATGACGCTTCAGAAGTAATTTTGTTTGGTTCCCGTGCAAAGGGCACTGCGCGGGAGAGGAGCGATATCGATATCGCGGTTCGGGCTGCACGTGATTTCCCAGATTTAGAGGAAGAGATGGAGCAGATACCGACGCTGTATACCATCGATTTAGTAGATCTGGATCATTGCATGAACACGCTTCTGATGGAGGACATTGAGCAATATGGGCGCAAAATTTATGAAAAGATATGAGTCCTTCCGTAACTCCCTGCTTTCTCTTGAGGAGGCAAGGCAACGGGATCTTTCTGATTCCTTCGTATTGAGCGGAACAGGCGCAAAGTTCAGCATCACCTTTGATCTGGCCTGGAAGCTGATGAAGGATATTCTGGTTGAGCGTTACGCGATTACGGATTTTGTCTCGGGTTCGCCACGGGAGGTTTTGAAAGCTTCTTTTAAGGCAGGGCTGATCGAGGGAGATATCTGGATGGACATGCTTGCGGTGCGTAATAATCTTGCCCATGATTATGACGGCGAGGTTGTGAAAGCACACTGTGAGAAAATCGTGCAGGTATTTATCGGAGAACTGGAAAAATTTCAGTCGAATGCCATACAGATCATGAAGGCTGAAAATGAGGAATGAGGAATATAAATTTCCGGAAATGCTTGTCATTTCTGGAAATTGTGTTATAGTGGAGAGGAACGTTATTCCCACGGAAGACGCATCGACCATTTACAGTTACATATCTTTCAGATCACAGAAGGAGGAAAGTGCTGACCGCGCGCGGCGGCAACTTTTGAGGAAAGCTGTGTTTTTCTTATGTCTATGTTTAGGAACTGTTAAAGAATTAATCTTTACAATTCCTTAGCCTGCCAGGGAGTTCGTTCACATATTTCCCCATACGCCACTGCGAAATGGATGAAATGCTCTGTCACGGGCAGTCTTTTCCATATGCTGTGGTAAATAAAATGCCGGGAGACAGGGGACGCGTATCGCGCCGTTTCACCGGAAAAGGAGAGAAGTTTGAAACTGGAACGTAGCGGTTAGAAAGCAAAAAGGGTATGGCAAACAAA
>JAJBTX010000103.1 GCA_020860645.1 Lachnospiraceae bacterium
CCCCAGTCAGAACGGCTCCGGCGCACCACTCCCCGTCCCTCTCGCAGGCGTGACATGCCTCGCATTGGGGCTTTCCCCTATGATAATCCCGGCTTTGCTGCTGGTGATGGTAACAGGGGCGCTTTCCGCGAAAATGCGAAAGGAAATACCGCATGTGGTCAGATGGTTTCGGCTGGCCTCCTATGTGTTGCTGATGTTTGTACCATTCTTTCTGACTTCACAGTATTTGTAAACAAAGAAAAGGAGACTTAAAAAATATGGAACAAAATGAATTACTGCAGGAGCTGCGCAGCGGCGTCCCCGTACAGGGCGGTTCCGAAGGGCACCGGATCATGATACAGATGTCGCAGGACGCGTTTAAAATCACATCCGTATTGAACCAGGGCTACCATGAGCCGGATGAAATTCGCAGGCTGATGGGACAGCTGACGGGAAGGGAAATTGACGATTCGTTCTGTCTGTTTCCGCCGCTCTATACCGAGTGCGGGAAAAATCTGTTTATCGGAAAACGCGTCTTTATCAACATGTGCTGCCATTTTCAGGATCAGGGCGGCATTTATATCGGGGACGACGTCCTGATCGGTTCCCATGTGGTCATGGCCACCATCAATCACGACCTGAATCCGGCAAACCGCAGCTGCAATATCCCCGGCGCCATTCATATTGGCAACAAAGTATGGATTGGCTCCCACGCCACGATTCTTCCGGGCGTCACGGTAGGCGATCGTGCCGTTGTGGCGGCGGGCGCGGTGGTGACGAAGGATGTACCGTCGGATACGGTGGTGGCCGGGGTTCCGGCGGCTGTGATCAAAAGAATTTAAAAAAGTTATAATTTCTCGCCGAGGGAAGCCCGCTTCAGATATTCTCTGGGCGACTGCAGGGTATATTTTTTGAATACGCTGGAAAAGTAACTGCTGCTTGCAAAGCTTAGGTCCATTGCCACATCTGTGATGGATCGGCCGTCAAGGAGCAGTTTTTTTGCGCGCTCAATTTTCTTGCGGTTGATATAATCCCGCGGGGCGCTGCCGATGACTCTGCGGAATTTCTGCTTGAACTGGGACGTGGACAGGTGGCATACCTGCGCGATCTCATCGAGCTCCAGCTCCTCCCCGATATGCTCGTCGATATAGGCGAGTGCGGCCTGAATATCTGGAGGGACGGTTCCGTGTGTGTTGCTCTGGGATACGTCGACCAGCGCCTGCAGAAAGATGCTCAGGTGGCAGGCGGCCAGAAGCTGATTCTGCCCCTGCATGCACAGATTGAATGCGTTTTCTATCATCTGTCCCATCCGGATGGGCGACGATGCGGTATGTACAATATAGGAATCGATGGAGTACAGTCCTTTGATCAGGGAGGCGGCGGTGTCTTCTGCCAGAAACAGAAAGTGCTTCGGGTCGCTGACGTCTACCTGGATCCAATACTGCTGGTTCAGGGAGATGGGGACATCATTGGTGCTGTGGACCTCGTTGGGAAAGGAGACGAACACATCGCCGCCGGAGACTGTAAATTCCTTTCCATTTACATAGAAGGACATGCTGCCCTTGGAAATATAGGAAAATTCAAAGGCATTTTCGTGATAGTGCGGCGACAGCGGAAAGATCGCGTTCTGGATGTTATGCGTCGCGAAGAGCCGCAGGCCGGGAATCTGAAGCTCGCGGCCTGTCAGGCAGATGCGATCCTTCGAGACAAAATATTCATCCTTCCAGTTAATCGCGTTGAGCATATTGCATAACTCCCCTTTGTCAGAACTTTTAAAATTGTACATTGTATCATCTTTATTGTAATACAAAATCGAAATTATTACAATATGCTCATAAAATGGAGGAGGGAAACAGAGTATGAATTCCTATGAGAGAGTAGTCAGAGTACTGAATGGCGAGATCCCGGATCGCGTGCCGTCTTTTGAGCTGATGATCGATCCGCGCGTTGTGCGCGGGATCGTCGGAGACGGCAGCTATATGGATCTCTGCGACGAGCTGGACATCGACGTAGTGATCTCGGAGACGCCGTCGAAGCTGTATCGCGAGGAAGTGATAGACGAGCAGAAGCGGATTGTCCGGAATGAGTGGGGAACGGTGCGCCAGTATAACAATGAGGTCGTGTCCCACCCGATGCATGGCCCGATTTACACCCTGGAGGACGCCATGGCCTACCAGGCGCCGGACCCGACGGAGGATTTTCGTTTTGACTTCCTGCGGGAGCTGGTGAAACGCTTCAAGGGAAAACGCTTTATCGGCTTTCATCTGCACGATGGCTTCAACTACAGCTATTACCTGAGCAGCATGCAGGACATGATGATCAACCTGATCGAGGAGCCGGAGCTGGTACACCGGCTGGTGGATATCTCCGTGGAGCACAATCTGAAGCTGGCGGAGAAAGCGCTGGATATCGGCGCGGATTTCATTCTGACCGGCGACGATTATGGCTCGAAGACCAGCCTTCTCGTGTCCAAGGCACATTTTGACGAGTTCTTCCTGCCGGGTCTTCAGAAGATCTGCGAGTACACCAGGAGCCGCGGCGCTTATATGCTGAAGCACTGCTGCGGCAACATCAATCTCCTGCTGGACGACATGGTGGGCTTCGGCATTCAGGCGATGCATCCGCTGGATGAGAATTCCGGCATCAACCAGATCGAGGTCAAGAAGAAGTATCCGGGTCTGACCGTCATGGGCGGTATCGACTGCAACGCGCCGCTGACCGACTACACGCCGGAGCAGATGGAGGAGTATGTGAAGGAGGTGCTGCGCACGCACGCGCCGGGCGGAAGATACATCTGCGCCACCAGCAACAGCGTACACTCGTCGGCAAAGCCGGAGAACTTCGCGGCGATGCAGCATGCGATCCACAAATATGGAAGATATCTTCCGAACGGGGAACTGGACTGGACATGAGAAAAGAATCCGGCGGAGGTATGGCGGCATGATTTATACAGTGACGACAAATCCGGCTCTGGACTATGTCATGATCACAAAGAAGGCGGCGCTTGGACAGCTGAACCGCGCTTCCCGGGAGCTCCATTTCTGCGGAGGAAAGGGCATCAACATATCGGTTGTGCTGAAGCATATGGGTGTGCCGAGCGTCTGCCTCGGTTTTGTCAGCGGCTATGTCGGGGACGAGATCGAGCGGGAGCTGCAAAGGGAAGGCTGCAGGACGGATTTTATTCATCTTGCGGAGGGCTGTACCCGGATCAATGTCAAGCTGAAGGAGAGCAACGGCAGGGAGACGGAGATAAATGGGAACGGCCCGAAAATTGACGCGGAGCATCAGGAGCAGCTGCTGAGGCAGGCGGAGAGCGTGGGAGAGGACGACGTCCTGATCCTGTCGGGCAATATACCCGATGAGATGCCGGAAGACTTTTACGCGCAGATGGCCGCCCGGGCGACCGGCCGCGGAGCGAAGCTGGTCGTGGATGCGGAAAAGAGGCTGCTGCTCCCGGCATTGCAATATCGTCCGCTTCTGGTGAAGCCCAATCAGAAGGAGCTGGAGGGCATCGTGGGACAAAAGATTCGCCAGCTGTCTGATCTGCAGGAGGCGGCAGGCTGCCTGCAGCGGATGGGCGCGATTCATGTGCTTGTATCCCTGGGAAAAAAGGGTGCGTATTTTCTGGACAGCGATGGGAAAGGGTTTCTTCTGGACGCACCGCGGGGAACCGTGATCAATACGGTGGGATCCGGAGATTCGATGGTTGCCGGTTTCCTGTGCAGGTATCTGCGGGGAGAGACGGCTGTGAGCGCGGCAGCCTATGGCGTCGCGGCCGGGAGCGCCCGGGCATTTTCGGAGAGATTTCCGGAGAAAAAAGCAATCGACGTGCTGTATGAAGAAATCACGTACCACAAAACGGAGAGAAAGGGGGCATAGAGTATGGACGGAAAAAGGAGCAGAAAAGCGGTCTGCGCGGGTCATATCTGTCTGGATATTACACCGGCCTTCTCGTTGAGTAAAACCTATGAAAGGATAGGAGAGCTCCTGGTGCCCGGACAGCTGGTTCCGGTCGGCAAGCCGGACATCCATCTGGGAGGTTCCGTGGCGAACACGGGACTGGCAATGAAATTTCTCGGCGCGGACGTAGAGCTGATGGGCAAGGTGGGCGACGACGATTTCGGACGGCTGGTGTTGTCCATGCTGAAAGAGAAAGGCGCAGACTGTGGGATGAAGGTAGTTTCCGGTGAAGAGACTTCGTATTCTGTGGTTGTCTCGGTGCCGGGCGTCGACCGGGTCATCCTGCACGACGCCGGAGCGAATAATACCTTTGGACCGGAGGATGTGGATTACACGCTGGTCGGGAATGCTTCACTGTTTCACTTTGGATATCCGACCGCCATGCGCCGCATGCAGGAGGAGAACGGCAGGAACCTGGTGGAAATATTCCGGAGGGTAAAGGAACTGGGGGTCGCCACCTCCCTGGACACGTCGAGCCTGGAGGCGGACAGTGAGGAGGGGCGCGTTGACTGGGAAGCGATTCTGCGGGGCGTCATGCCCTATGTGGATTTCTTTGTGCCGAGCGTGGAGGAGCTGGCCTTCATGATCGAACGTCCACGCTATGAGCAGTGGCGGGCAAGGAGCAATGGAGGCGACATCACCGCGCAGCTCTCGGTGGAGGAGGATATCCGCCCTCTGGCGGAGAAGCTTCTGAGCTGGGGCGCGAAGATTGTCCTGATCAAATGCGGCGCTCCGGGCATGTATCTTAAGACCGCTTCGCGTGAGCAGCTTGCGAAGATCGGGGGCGGACTTTCCGATTCCCTGAAGGACTGGGCGGAGCAGGAACACTTCGAGCGGAGTTACCGGCCGGAGCGGGTTCTCTCAGGAACCGGGGCGGGCGATACCAGTATCGGCGCTTTCCTCTGCGCGGCGCTGGAGGGCTGCTCCTGGCAGGAGAGTCTTCATTTAGCGGCAGCGACAGGAGCCTCCTGTGTGGTAGCCTACGACGCGCTGAGCGGCCTTAAGTCCTTTGAGGAGCTGAGGCAGAAGATTGCGGCCGGATGGGAAAAGGCCTGAGAAATGAAAGAATAAAACAAAAAGAGAAGGTAGTGTCAAGTAACCTATGAAAACCTGAGTCTAAAAAATAGGCTCAAAT
>JAJBTX010000133.1:0-20962 GCA_020860645.1 Lachnospiraceae bacterium
CCTGTACACTCTGCTTACTCCGTGCGACCCCTAGCCCCGCTGATTCCTGTACCTCGATGCTCCTGGCCTCCTTGATCGTACGGCTCCCCTTCCGATCGATGTAATTTTTGAGCGTGATACCTTCGACCAGCTCCATGACGATATAGTAAATACCGTTTTCATCGCCAACGTCATAGACATTCACGATATTCGGATGCGCGAGCCGCGCCGCGGACTGCGCTTCCTCTTTGAACTTTCTCACAAAGGCATCGTTTCCGCGGAATTCCTCCTTCAGAATTTTGACTGCGATATAGCGATTGAGTTTGTGGTCCTTGCCCTTATAGACCTCCGCCATGCCGCCGACTCCAATTTTTTCCAGAATCTCGTAGCGGTCTCCCACAATCGTACCGATTTTAATCATAATCCTACCTCACTGCTATTCTACTTCTGCCAGCACTACCGCAATATTGTCCAGACCGCCGTTTCTGTTTGCCTGCAGAATCAGCTCGCTGCCAATCTCAGACAGAGGACGGTCCCGGCTGATGATCCGGCCAAGCTCCGTATCCTCCACCATATTGCTCAGGCCGTCGGAACAAAGCAGATATTTATTTCCGTGCGCCGCTTCCAGGAAGTAAAGATCCGGCTGTATATCTCCCTGTATGCCAAGCGCTTTTGTAATAATATTTTTGTCGGGATGCTTCCGTGCTTTCTCCGGGCTGAGTTCGCCTTTTCGCACAAGCTCCGCCACATAGGAGTGATCCTCCGATATCTGACGGATAGTACCGTCGGCGATCTCATAAATCCGGCTGTCGCCGACATTTGCCGCGACCGCCTCCTCCCCCGAAACCGTCAGCATCACGAGCGTCGTGCCCATGCCTTCATAGTCCTCGCACTCGCAGGCCTTCTCGAAAATCCGGTGATTCGCGTAACGCACCGCCTTCTGAAGAATCAGCGCCGGACGGGTGTCCATGCTCTTCTGCGCGGCTTCGATGACGCTCTCCACCGCCAGGGAAGACGCGATCTCCCCAGCTCTGTGACCGCCCATGCCGTCCGCCACGATATATAGATTCGGAAGGTTCCCCACCGGGGCATCCGAGGCGTATACGCAATCCTGATTGATCTTTCTCGTCCTTCCCACGTCTGTCATTGCAACTGATGCATGCACGCTTCCTTCACCTCACTTTTCAAGATATCGCCTTCTGAGCTGACCGCAGGCGCCGTCGATATCCCGACCCATTTCTCTTCTTATAGTAACATGTTTCCCCGATTTTTCAAGAATTTCTTTGAAATTCAGGACTTTTTGATGTTCCGGTCCTCTAAGGCCGCGCTCCGCGACCGGATTGACAGGGATCAGATTAATATGGCAGTTCCTGTTCCCAAGCAGCTCCGACAGCGCCCGGGCGTCCTCCGGCGCGTCGTTCACGCCGCTGACCAGGCTATACTCAAAGGTGACCCGCCGTCCCGTTTTTTCGAAATAATAGCTGCAGGCGTCCAGCACCTCGGAGAGCTCATAGCGCTTCGCGATCGGCATCAGAGAGAGGCGCTTCTCCTGCGACGGGGCGTGCAGCGAGAGCGCCAGCGTGATCTGCAGCTTCTCGTCCGCGAGTTTTCGCATCATCGGCACGATACCGCAGGTCGACACCGTCACGTTTCGCTGGCTGATATGCAGCCCGCCCTCAGCGGTCAGAAGCCCGATAAAGCGCAACAACGCGTCATAGTTGTCGAGCGGCTCCCCGCTGCCCATGACGACGACACTGTGAACACGCTCCTTCGACCATTTCTGTATCTGATAGACCTGGTCAAGGATCTCGGACGGCCGCAGGGAGCGCGCAAGGCCATTCAACGTCGAGGCGCAGAAACGACAGCCCATTCGGCAGCCGGCCTGCGAGGAGACACAGACCGAATTTCCGTAATGATAACGCATCAGCACGCTCTCGATCACATTGCCGTCACAGAGACGGAACAGAAATTTGCTGGTGCCGTCAAGCTTCGAGGTCTGTACTTCCAGAAGTTCCAGGGAAACCAGCTCGTACTCCGCACGCAGCCGCTCCCGCAGCGCTTTTGAAAGATTACTCATCTCATCGAAATCGTCCGCCAGCTTTTCGTGAAGCCAGCTGTAGATCTGCCCTGCGCGAAACTTTTTCTCCCCCATTTTTTCCATCTGATCCTGCAGCTCGGCAAGCGTCAGAGATTTGATATCCGTCATCAGACTTTCCTCTTTAATTTCGCCAGGACGAAACCGTCCCAGGGATCCATCCCCGGCAGCGTCTTCTTCTGCGTTTCCAGGACAAAAGGATAGTGGGCGAGCAGCCATTCCACATTCCCCTCATTCTCCTCCCGGTGCACGGTACAGGTGCTGTAGAGCAGCGTCCCGCCCGGCTTCACATAGCGCCAGGAAGCGTCCAGTATCTGTCTTTGCAGCAGCACCAGCTCGTCCTGCTGCGCGGGCGACATCCAGTACTTCAGATCATGCTTTTTATTCAGAACGCCGAGTCCCGAACAGGGAAGATCCGCCAGTACGACGTCCGCCTTCTCAAAGGACTCCTCGTCCGGCTGTCTCGCATCCCGGCAGACGGTGCGGATATTCGAAAGCTGTGAGCGCGCAATATTTTCACGGATCATCTCCACCTTTTCCTCCGTCAGGTCACGCGCTTCGACCATGCCGCTGCCGCCGAGCAGCTCCGCCAGGTGCAGGCTCTTTCCGCCCGGCGCGGCGCAGAGATCGATACAGTAATCTCCGGGACGCGGTGCTGCCAGGAGCGCCGCCTGCATCGAACTGACATCCTGCACCTGGAAAAGTCCTTCCCGGAAGGAGGGCAGCGCACGCAGATAATCATAATCGGAAAGCGCGAGCGCGCAGTTCGTCCCCTCGATCTCGCATACCGTCGTACCCTCCGCCTTCAGGCGTCTTTTAAGCTTTTCCCTGGTGATTTTTGAGAGATTGACGCGAATCGTCGTCGGCTTCTTACGGTACTGATCCTCCAGCATCCGAAGAGTACACTCCGCCCCGTATTCCCGCGTCCACTGCTCCACGATCCACTCCGGCGTAGAATAGCGGACCGAAAGATCATCCGGCGCGGGCTCCGGTTTTCTGCGCGCGATATTCCGCAGAACGCCGTTGACAAAACCGGTAAGGCCGGAAAAACCCTTTGCCCTCGCAAGCCGGACCGCCTCGGAGCAGACCGCGGCGTCCGGCACCTGATCCATATATTTCAGCTGATAGACCGACAGCCGCAGAATGCCGCGGATCACCGGCTTCTGTTTTTTCGACGGCACTCTGGAGACCTGATCGATGATCCAGTCGAGTTCGATCAGACGCTCGAGCGTGCCCTCGCAGAGCCTCGTGAGAAAGGCCCGTTCCCGCTTTTCCAGATACTGATAGCGCTCCAGCATGCCGCGAAGCGCCGTATGCGCCATCGCCCCGCGCTCCGTCACCTCCAGAAGGTACTCGAGCGCGAGCAGTCTTACATTGATCTGTTCCGCCACGTCCCGTCCCTCATCTGCGCTTTCTGCCGCCGCCAAAGAGGATCAGCAGGCGGAACATGGACAGGATCGACGCCGCGGCCGCCGCCACATAGGTCATCGCCGCAGCGGACAGCACCTTTCTCGTGCCATGGAGCTCCTCCTCCGTGAGAATCCCGGTATCTCCGAGGATACGCACCGCGCGCTTCGAGGCGTTGAACTCCACCGGCAGCGTGATGAGCTGGAAGGCGACGCCAAAGAAAAAGCAGAGCAGACCAATCTCAATCAGCACATAGGAGCTGCCAAACAGGATTCCGACGAGAATGATCGGCAGTGCGGCCTTCGTCCCGAAATTTGCGACCGGCACGAAGGTATTGCGGATCTGGAGCGGCACGTAGGCGCGGTCGTCCTGGATCGCGTGCCCGCACTCGTGCGCCGCGATGCCGATCGCCGCCACGGAGGTCGAACCATAGACGCCATCAGACAGGCGCAGCACCTTATCCCGCGGGTCATAGTGATCGGTCAGATTTCCATGAATGTACTCCACCTGCACATCATAGATACCGGCGCCCCGCAGGATGCGCTGCGCGGCCTCCGCCCCCGTAAGTCCGGAATAACTGCGTATCCGCGAATATTTCCGGTAGGTGGAATTTACCCGCGCCGACGCGCACATGGACAGAATCGCTCCGATCAGCACCAGAATATAGGTGGGATCATAGAACAGCATGTCAGGCCTCCTTTTCCGCCGGGAGCAGCAGTCCCGGCTCGATCTTATATCCGCGCAGGAAGGCGGAGGTCTCCATCCTCGCCTTCCCCTCGAGCTGCAGTTCCGTGATCGAAAGGATCCCCTCCCCGGTCTGCACCAGGATCGCGTCCTTTCTCAGCTCGATGACCTCGCCGCAGGCGCCCTTTCGCACGCCCTCCGGCACTACATGGCATTTCCATATCTTCAGCGTCTTTCCAAAGAGCCGCGTATAGGCGCTCGGCCAGGGATTTAAAGCCCGCACAAGCCGCTCAATGCTCGCGGCGTCCTTTGTCCAGTCGATCTTTCCCATGCTCTTTTTCAGCATTGACGCGTAGGCGGTCGGGGACTCCCCCTGCTTCTCCGGGACAATTTCGCCCCGCTCCAGCCTGCCAAGCGTCTCCACACAGAGCTTCGCCCCCGCGGCGCTCAGCCTGTCAAAGAGGCTTCCGCCCGTCTCTTCCTCATCCAGCGGCACGACAACCTTCGCGAGCATATCTCCCGTGTCGAGCCCCTCGTCCATCTGCATGATCGTGACGCCCGACTCCTTCTCTCCGTTCAGCAATGCCCACTGGATCGGCGCAGCGCCCCGGTATTTCGGCAGAAGAGACGCGTGGACGTTGACGCAGCCGTATTTCTTCATTTTGAGAATTTCCTTCGGGATGATCTGGCCAAAGGCGGCCACCACGATCACATCGGCCTCCGTCTGCTCCAGCGTTTCCATCGCCTCGCGTATTTTCAGCGGCTGGATGACCGGGATGCCAAGGCGTTCCGCCGCCGCCTTCACCGGCGTCGGCTGCAGACTGTGCCCGCGCCCCTTCGGACGGTCCGGCTGACTCAGGGCAAGCACGACCTCATGCTCCGATCCCGCCAGCGCTTCCAGCGTGCCGACCGCGAAGTCCGGCGTTCCCATAAAGATAACACGCATATTAAGACTGCTCCTCCTCTTCTTCCTCATCCTCGGCGGTGACGTCGCGGAGCTCTCCCTCCACGAAATCCTTGTAAAGCTTTCCGTCCAGATGGTCGCACTCATGGCAGATCGCGCGCGCCAGAAGCTCCGTTCCCTCGAGCTCGTAGTAGTCGCCGTCCTCCCCCATGAACTGCACCGTCACCTCATTGGGACGGGTCACCGTACCGGCCTTTCCCGGGAGGCTTAAGCAGCCCTCATCCCCGGTCTGCTCTCCTTCCGTCCTGGTGATCTTCGGGTTGATCATGACAATCGGACCTTCGCCGATGTCAATCACGACAATACGCTTCAAAATCCCGACCTGCGGTGCGGCAAGCCCCACGCCGTTCGCCCCGTACATCGTCTCCAGCATATCCTCGATCAGCATGCGGACCCGCGGCGTCACCGCCGGAACTTCCCTGCTGATCTTCCTCAAGATCGGATCTCCGTCATATCTGATATTCCTGGTTGCCATCTCTTCCTCCTGCACTAATACGACTGCTGCGGATTGTAGTCAAACTGTACGCGCACCCGGTCCCACTGCGGTTCTTCCTTTATCCTGCATTCCAGCCGACGCTTGATCTCAAGCAGCCGTTCTTTTCTTTCATATTTTATATAAATTACCATGCGGTAGATATCATTTTTCTTTGAAAGCGCTGCGACGGCCGGGCCGATCACCTGCAGCGCCGGATCCTGCGCACGGATATACGCGCCCAGCTCCTCCGCTCTCTGCTTCAAGAGCTCCTGCTCCTCGCAGGAAAGATAAATTCCCAGCATCTCCTGCACCGGCGGATAAGCCATCAGCCGACGATAGGAAAGCTCCTGTTCATAGAAGGCGTCATAGTCCTGCCGCGCTGCGGCCCGGATGCTGTAGTGCTCCGGCCGGTAGGTCTGGATCAGCGCCTCGCCCGGCTTTTCGGCTCGCCCGGCTCGCCCGACCGCCTGCGTCAGCAGCGTGAAGGTCCGCTCCGCCGCGCGGTAATCCGGCGCATGCAGGGAGATATCCGCCGCCACAACGCCGACCAGCGTCACATTCGGGAAATCATGCCCCTTCACGATCATCTGTGTTCCGACAAGCACGTCAGCCTCGCCGCGCCCAAAGGCGGAGAGGATCGTCTCATAGCTCTCCTTCGCGCGCGTCGTATCATAATCCATCCGGAGTACGCGCGCCGCTGGAAACAGGCGCTTCACCTCGCGCTCAATCTGCTGCGTTCCGGCGCGGAAGCCGGAGATGTAGGGCGAGCCGCAGGACGGGCATTTCTTCGGCATCCGCATCTCATAGCCGCAATAGTGGCACTTGAGATAACCGTCCGTGTGAAGGGAAAGCGACACGTCGCAGTGCGGGCAGCGCAGCGCCTCGCCGCAGGAGCGGCAGGAGACGAAGCCCGAAAAGCCCCTGCGATTGAGAAAGAGCATCGCCTGCTCTCCCCGGCGAAGCCGTTCGCTGAGGGCGTCTGTGAGCTTTCTGCTGAAAATGCCCCGGTTTCCCTCGCGCAGTTCCTCTCTCAGATCGATAATCTCCACCTGCGGCAGCACGGCGGTCCCGATCCGGCTGTCCAGCCGATACCAACCGTAGACGCCCTCCCGCGCGCGGTAGCTCGATTCGAGCGAGGGCGTCGCGCTGCCGAGTACGACGGAAGCGCCGCAGAGGGACGCGCGGTAAATTGCCGCCTCCCGCGCGTCATAGCGCGGAACTGTCTCGCTCTTGTAGGCTCCCTCATGTTCCTCGTCAATGATGATCATACCCAGATCGGAAAAGGGTGTAAACAGCGCGGAGCGCGGCCCGATCATCACGTCGAGCTGTCCTTCCTTTGCCCGCACGAACTGGTCATAACGCTCGCCGTCCGACAGGCGCGAATGCAACACCGACACCCGGGCGCCAAAGCGTTCGTAGAAGCGCCGCACCGTCTGATAGGTCAGGGCGATCTCCGGAATCAGTACAATCGCCTGCTTTCCCTGCCGGATCACGCGCTCGATGAGCGCCATGTAGACCTCGGTCTTGCCGCTGCCGGTGACGCCCTGCAGCAGGCAGGTCCGACGCTCGCCCCGCTCATAATCCGCCCAGATTCCATCGACTGCCGCGCGCTGCTGCGCGCTCAGCTCCGGTACTTCTGCCCTTTTCTTAAAATGTCCCTCGAAGGGATTCCGGTAACGCGTCTGCGTCTCACTCTTCAGGACATCATCGCGCTCGAGTCCGCGGATTACCGGAGCGGTAATCCGATAGCGCTCCGCCGCCTCCCGTTTTGTGATGGTCCCATCCGCATCGAGAAGCGCCGCGAGCAGTCTGGCCCGCGTCCGGTTATTTTTTTTCAGCTCCTTCCGAAGCTGCTCCTCCGCCTCTTCGCGCGAAATGATAAGCCGCAGCGTGACATCGCGCTGCCGCGCGACCTCCTGCTTCACCGGAAGCACCGTCTTCAGCGCCTGGTTCATCGTTGAGCCATACTGTTCACGCATCCAGGCTGCGAGCGCGATGAGCTGCGATTCCGCACACACAGAGCCTTCGACAATTCCGTCAAGCTCCTTGATCTTCTCCGGCGGGTAGTCCGGCTCCTCCGTAATGCCGGTCACATAGCCCTTCATCGGGCGGTTTCCCCGGCCAAAGGGAAAACTTACCTGCATGCCAATGCGAATCTTCCCGCTCAGCGCCTCCGGCACGCGGTACTGGAACACACGGTCCAGCTTTTCATGTGAAATGTCAACAATGACATCAACATACTCCATCTATCTCTCCGCCAGCTCTTTTAAAACCTCCTGGATCAGCACGCGCTCATCCATCGGGTATTTTACGCCTTTGATCTCCTGATAATCCTCGTGGCCCTTTCCCGCCAGCACGATCACATCGCCATCCAGCGCGTTCCCGATGGCATAACGAATCGCTTCCTTCCGGTCGCAGATCTCCACGAAGTCACCGTCTGTCTTCGCCATGCCGATCTTGATATCGTCGATGATGGCCTGCGGCTCCTCGTAGCGCGGATTGTCCGAGGTGATGATCGAAAGGTCGGCAAGCCGCCCCGACACCTCGCCCATCTCGTAGCGGCGGAGCTTCGAGCGGTTCCCGCCGCAGCCGAAGACGCAGACGAGCCGCTTCGGGCGATACTCCCGCAGGGTGTTCAGAAGACTCTCGAGCGCCATCGCATTGTGCGCATAATCGATCATCAGCGTGAAGTTGCCCGGCATCGGAATCATCTCGATACGCCCTTTCGTCTTCACGACGCGCAGCGCCTCCTTCAGATCGTCCTTCGACACCCGGAAGTGCTCGCATACGGCGATCGCAACGAGGGAATTGTAGACGCTGAAGCGGCCCGGTACGTCGATCTCCACATCCATATCCAGCTTTCCGGAAATATGATATCGCACACCCAGATAGCCCTCGCCGCCCAGCAGCTCCATATCCGAGGCGCGATAGTCCGCCTTCTCCGAGAATCCGATGGTTTCGAGATCACAGGTATGACCGTCCAGCACCAGGTCGAAATTCTCATCGTCAATATTCGCGATACCGTACCGGCACTGCCGGAACAGGAGTCCCTTGCAGGCCGCATACTCCTCAAAACTCGCGTGCTCATTCGGACCGATGTGATCCGGCACGAGATTCGTAAAAATTCCGATTTCAAAGGGGATACCCGCCGTCCGGTGCATCATGAGCCCCTGCGAGGACACCTCCATCACGCAGATCTCGCAGTCGGCCTCCACCATCCGGGAGAAATATTCCTGAATCAGGTAGGACTCCGGTGTCGTATTGTCCGCCGGGATGCGCTCATCGCCGATAATCGCCTCGATCGTGCCGATAAGCCCTACACGGTAGCCCGCATGCTCCAGAATCCCCTTGATCATAAAGGTCGTCGTCGTCTTCCCCTTTGTACCGGTGACGCCGATCACCTTCATCCTGCGCGCCGGCCAGTCGAACCAGGCCGATGACAGGATCGCCAGCGCATAGCGCGTATCCTCCACCTCGATCAGCGTCACGTCCTCCGGCACCTCCACCGGGCGCTCCGCCACGATGCAGCGCGCACCCGCGGCCACAATCTCAGCCACATGCTCGTGGCTGTCATAGACAAGTCCTTTGATGCAGACAAAGAGGCAACCTTCCGTGACCTTTCTCGTATCGTAGACGAGTGCGCTGACCTCGCCCTTCGTTGTTCCCTTTATCAGCCGGTAGTCAAGCTCCGCGAGCAGTGCGGATAGTTCTTTCATAACGTGTCTCCTTATACAAAACGCTTTACATTATTCTAAGCCTTGTGTTCCAAAAGTTTTCAGAATTGCTGAACTTCCATCGCCTGAATGACAGTATAACACACAACGGATAATGTCTGCAAGACGGGCAAAATGCTCTCCAAAATATTGTAAATCAGCATACTGGAAAAATCAATGCCACGTCCAAAACTTGTCGCGCATACTGCGCTCTCACAAAGTGGGCAGGAATCGCAGCCTGCGCATTCCTGCCCACTGAAATCTCTGTATTCTTATCGAATGATCGTCCCCGCTCTTTCCTCGAGCGCTTCCTTCGCGTCGTCGAGATCGGCGATAACCGTCACGCGCCCCGGCTTGCCGGAGACGAAGGAGACCGCCGCCACAACCTTTGGCAGCACGCTCGTCTCATCGAACTGTCCCTCCGCAATGTAAGCGCGCGCTTTCTCCACGCTGATCGCGTCGAGCGGCTCCGCATTCTCTTTTCCATAATTCAGATAGAGCTTTTTCTCGCTCGTCAGGAGCAGCAGCATATCGGCGTCCAGAAGCTCGGCAAGCTTGCCGCTCGCAAGATCCTTTTCAATGACGGCGCTGGCGCCCTTCAGGTGATGAGACTGCCGAAGCACCGGGATTCCGCCGCCTCCGCAGGCGATGACGACATGGCCAGCGTCCGAGAGAACGCGGATCGACTCGATCTCGACAATGTCCTCCGGCTTCGGCGCGGAGACAATCCTGCGATAGCCGCCCTCTACCTTCGTCACATAATTGCCCTTCTCCTCCTCGGCATCCGCCTCCTCGCGGCTCATGACACGACCCACGACCTTGACCGGCTTATAGAAGGAATCGTCGTAGGGATTTACAACGACCTGTGTCAGAATCGTGGAAACCGGGCGGCCGATGCCGCGGTTCAGGAGCTCCTCGCGGATCGCATTCTGCAGATCATAGCCGATATAGCCCTGACTCATGGCCGAACAGACCGACATCGGCGCAAAGGTGTAGTCCGGGTGCTGTTTTCCGAACTCATTCATGGCCGTATGGATCATACCCACCTGCGGTGCGTTGCTGTGGGAAATGACGACCTGACAGCCCGCCTCGACCAAATCCGCAATCGCCTTCGCAGCGACCTTTGTTGCGATCTTCTGCTCCGGCAGCGTCGTGCCGAGCGCCTTATGCCCGAGGGCAACGACAACTTTCTTCTTACTCATGGCGAAATTCCTTTCTTTTTAACACAGCAAGCAGGACGATAAGCCGGGTTCTGTCGTGGACAATCATCTATCCAGGCGCGCCGTCGCCGGCGCGCTCGAGCGACCTACCTGAAGCTGACGGGCCGCCATATGCTTCTGCTTGGTCTTGCTTCGGATGGGGTTTACATGTGCCCCGCCTGTTACCAGGCGGGCGGTAGTCTCTTACACTGCCTTTCCACCCTTACGCTAGTCTGCCATGCGCGGCTCGAATTGCTGCGCAATTCTCGCTACACGGCATTCACTAACGCGGTATATTTCTGTTGCACTGGCCTTGGAGTCACCTCCACCGGACGTTATCCGGCATCCTGCCCTGTGAAGCCCGGACTTTCCTCACCCCGCTTGCGCGAGCCGCGATTGCCTGTCCTACTTGCTGTACCGTCCATTTTAACCGAAAAAAGCCCGTTTGTCCATGCCTGTTTATCTCAGGATCAGTTCCACCGGGCAGTGGTCGCTCCCCAGCTGCTCCGCCAGGATACGACTGTCCTCAATATGTTCTTCAAAGCCCTCCGAGACAAGGAAATAGTCGATGCGCCACCCCGCGTTCCGCTCACGAGCTCTTGCCCGGTACGACCACCAGCTGTAGGCCTCCGCTTTATCGGGGTAAAGGTAGCGGAAGGAGTCGACAAAGCCAGATGCGAGAAGCTCGCGCATCTTGCCCCGCTCCTCGTCGGAAAAGCCCGCGTTGCCGCGGTTCGTCTTCGGGTTCTTGAGGTCGATCTCCTCCTTCGCCACGTTGAAGTCCCCGGTCACAATGACCGGCTTTTTCTCCTTCAGCGCGCCAAGATAGGCGCGAAAATCGTCCTCCCACTCCATCCGGTAGGCGATCCGGCGCAAACCGTCCTGCGCGTTCGGCACATAAACGCAGACGAGGTAATACTCCTCATATTCGAGCGTGATTGCGCGCCCCTCGTCGTCGTGCTTTCCCTCCATGCCGAGATCGTACGAAACTGAGAGCGGCTTCTCCCTCGTCAGCACCGCGGTGCCGGAGTAGCCCTTCTTTACCGCGCTGTTCCAGTACAGCTCATAGTCGGGGAAATCAAAATCCGCCTGCTCCGGCTGCATCTTCGTCTCCTGCAGGCACAGCACGTCCGGCTGCTCCCTCTCGAGGAATTCCATAAAGCCCTTATTCATGCAGGCGCGCAGCCCGTTGACATTCCAGGAATAGAGTCGTTTCATCATAAGTCTATTTCTCCTTCTTCTGTGAGAAACGCCAGGCCGTCTCCAACGTGCCGTACAGCGCGACCGAAGCGATTACATCCAGGATCGAATGCTGCTTCGTGAAAACGGTCGAGGCGATGATCGACACGGAAAGCACGCGGCCAAACAGGATGCCGGCACGCGGTAGCTGCCCTGCCTGCATCTCAAGCGTCCCCTGGAACACCATTGTCACATAGGCATGCATGCTCGGGAAGACGCTCTGCGGCGTATCGACGGTCTGTACGAATTTCATCAGCCGCCCGCTCAGTTTCTCGGAATTGTAGGTTATGCTGTCGCGGAAATCCAGTCCGGTCGGCCAGATATAGGCGATCAGGATGAACAGATTCATACCCGTCGAGAGCACCGTCAGCGCTTTTTTGTAATCCTCGTCTGAGAGATTCTTCAGAGCGAGGAACACACACACGATGATATAGGGGAACCAGCTCAGATAGGGATAGATAAACTGCGGCACATGCGGGATTTTATCGTCCAGTTTGCTGTGCACAAGATGCACCTTCTTGTGCGGCCGCACCTCCAGGAATACAAACAACGCCATGTAGACGGCAAACCAGATCGCGACCGGAATCAGCTTTCTTCTTTTGATAAATGTTTTTACGTTTTCTATCATACGTTGAATACACTTCCTCCTATGAATTCCCGCAGAATCGAGTTATTCGGAACCAGGTTGCTGTCGACTCCCTGAAAATAATTCAGGAATTTCAGCAGGCGCTTTGCCTCCGGGTACTCCGGCTCGCCCGGCTGGATGCCAAAGAGCAGCGGCTCCGCATACTGCTTGAGCACGGCCAGCTCATAGATCAGCGCCGAGTTGAAGATCACATCGGCGTCCTCCTGATACGGGAAAATATTTTCGTCTTCGCCGCGGCGCACCGACGGCCACATCGCGATCGTCTTCTTTGCGGAGGTACCGCGCGTGCGCGCGTCCCGTACCATCCGGCGGATCATCCGCCCGTCCGTCGTCGCAATCCGGTTGTGCTCGTCGATATTGAGCTGCGTCAGCGCGCTCACATAAATTTTGAGCTTGCTTTCCTTCGGGAGCGACCAGGAAAGCTTATCATTCAGGCAGTGAATACCCTCGATCACAAGCACCTCATCGGCGTGCAGCCGCAGGAAATCACCCTTGTACTCCTTCTTTCCGGTCACGAAGTTGAAGGTCGGCATCGAGACCTCCTCGCCGCGCAGAAGGGCGCTCATCTGCTCGTTGAACAGCGCGATGTCCATCGCGCCGAGGCATTCAAAATTGAACTGCCCGTTCTCGTCCCTCGGCGTGTCGTCCCGCTCTACAAAATAATTGTCCACCGCGATCGGATGCGGCTTCAGGCCGTGCGCGAGCAACTGAATCGACAGGCGATGGGAAAAGCTCGTCTTGCCCGAAGAGGAAGGACCCGCGATCATAATCAGCTTCCGATCCTGCCGCTCCGCGATCTGCTCCGCAATATTTCCGATCTCCTTCTCCATCAGCGCCTCCTGCGCCAGGATGATATCGGTCATATTTCCGTCCGCGATCTGCGCATTCAGCGCGCCGACTGTCGGCGTGTCAAGCATCTCGCTCCACGCGTTTGAACGCTTCAGCACCTGAAACAGCTTCCGCTGCGGCCGGAATTCGGCAAAGGTATCCGGCGTCTTTCTTGAAGGAAAATCGAGCACAAAGCCCTCATCCCAGGCAAGCAGCCGGAAATGTTTGAGATAGCCCGTATCCGGCAGCATATATCCATAATAGTAATCCTCAAAGCCGTCCAGCAGATATACATTCACCGACGAGCTTCTGCGAAAACGAAACAGCCGCGCCTTATCCAGCATTCCGTGACGCGTAAAGTGCTCGATCGCCTCCTCGACCGGAATGCTCTTCTTCACGAAGGGAAGCCGCTGTGCCACCAGCTCCTCCATCCGCGCCTGCACCACGCGCAGAAACTCCTCATCCACGGTCCGGTTTTTGCTTGTACAGTAATAACCGTCGCCGAGAGAAAAACAGACCCGGATGCCGTTCACGGCCTCCTGCCCCGCCACATCATAGACTGCCTTTAAGAGCAGCAGCGTCGCGCTGCGCCGGTAAGTCTTGAAGCCATCCGCGCTGGCTGTTGTCAGGAATTCAATGTGCGCCCCTTCCTTCACCGGGCGAAACAGTTCACGCATCTTGCTGCCGTTTTCAAGAATAAGTACGATATCATTACTGTAATTCTTCTGATATTGCTCCGCAAGCTCCAGATAGCGCATGCCCTCCGGCACTTCCGTCAGCTTTCCCTCTATCGTTATCTGCATAAGCGCAGCCTCCTTTCACACAACCTCAAAGGGATGATGGACCGGCATGCAGTCCATATGCACGCCTGTCAGCACCTTCTCCAGATATGCGCGCACGTCCTCCATGAAAATATGCTCGACGCCGTAGTGCCCCGCATCGACAATGCACAGTCCCTGGTCCACCGCGTCCAGCCCGGTATGATGGTCGATATCACCGGTGATATAGACATCGCAGTGAAATTTCAGGACTTCCTTCATCGTGCTCTTTCCGGATCCCGGGCAGATTGCCACAAGGCTGAGTTCCTGCTCCGGATCGCCGTAAAGACGCACGCTCGGAATGCCGAAAACCGCTTTTACATGCTGTGCGCACTCCCGGAGCGTCATGCTCCGCGGCAGGCGTCCGACGCGCCCGATGCCCTCGCCGTCCTTTACCTCCTCCAGCACCGCGCACTCGGTCAGACCCAGCATCTTCGCCGCCAGATCCGCCATACCGCGCGTATCATAATTGGTATGCATCGCATAATAGGAAATATCATGCCGGATCAGCTTCAGCAGCCGTCTGCCGTTCATATCCGCGTCCGTCACACTCCTGAGCGGCGTGAAAATCATCGGATGGTGCGTGATCAGCATATCATATCCACCCTCCGCCGCGCGCGCCACCGTCTCATCATTCGCGTCCAGCGCCAGCAGGATACGCTTTACCTCCTTGTCACGCCGACCGGCCAGCAGCCCGACATTGTCCCAGTCGCAGGCATATTCCGTACCGTATTCGCGCTCCAGGAGCGCGCAGATCTCACTACATTTCATATTTTTCTCCATTTCAATGTTCCGCTGTCGGCGTTGCAATCAATGAGACAACTGCCATATCACAGGAACATCTGCCCGGAACTCGTTCAGGACAGAGAACTATCTTTTACAGCGGCGGCTCACAGCCGCATGCATCTGTCCGATCCACGCTTCGACCTCTTCCAGCTCCCGGAGCCTCGCCGCCTGCCCGCTCTCATTCGCGCTTAAGCCCGCCATAATTCTCCGGTTCTTCTGCGATTCTCTTTCCAGGAAGTCAAGCATCACCTGCGGGGAGCGCTGAATCGCGGCTCTGCCGAAAGAAAGCTCCGCCTGGTTCAGCACCACTTCCGGACTTCCATGTGCCGCGCGGAACATGGGATAATACTTCCCATCCTCGAACACAATATCCTCATCTGTAATACAAAATCCGTGCTTTCCGAGCCAGCCGCGCACCAGACCGATCTCCGACTGCGGCTGCAGCACCAGCTCCGATACGGAGGCCAGACAGTGCGCGCCGCCCTCCAGTATCTTTTTCATCAGCTGTCCGCCCATCCCGGCGATCATGACCGTATCCGTCTCATCCGGCTGAATACCCGAAAAGCCGTCGGACAGGCGCGTCTCAATCCGGTTGCCGAGACCCGCCGCACGAATATGAGCGTCCGCACGCAAAAGCGGCCCCTCGTTCACATCCGCGGCGATCGCGGACGGAATCCGCCCCGCCTGCACGAGCGCAATGGGAAGATACGCGTGATCCGTGCCGATATCGGCTAGGCGGTTTCCCTCCGTCACATAAGCGGCCAGGCGTTCCAGCCTCCTTGACAGCGTGATCTGCATCCTCTTCTCCTTTTTTATGTATGCAGAGCAGGGCATACGAAGACCTGCTCCTTTTATTCCAGAAAATCCTTCAGCTTCCGGCTGCGGCTCGGGTGACGCAGCTTCCTGAGCGCCTTCGCCTCGATCTGTCGGATGCGTTCACGCGTCACATTGAACTCCTTGCCGACCTCCTCGAGCGTGCGGGCACGGCCATCGTCCAGTCCGAAGCGCAACCGCAGCACCTTCTGCTCGCGGTCTGTCAGCGTGCTGAGTACCTCGACAAGCTGCTCCTTGAGCAGGGTAAAGGCGGCGGCGTCCGCCGGAACCGGGACATTGTCGTCCTGGATGAAGTCGCCCAGGTGGCTGTCCTCCTCCTCGCCGATCGGCGTCTCGAGCGAGACCGGCTCCTGGGAAATTTTCAGGATCTCGCGCACGCGCTCCACCGGCATACTCATCTCCGCCGCGATCTCCTCCGGCGTTGGCTCACGGCCCAGCTCCTGCAGAAGCTGCCGCGACACGCGGATCAGCTTATTGATCGTCTCAACCATGTGCACCGGGATGCGGATCGTCCTCGCCTGGTCCGCGATCGCGCGCGTGATCGCCTGGCGGATCCACCAGGTCGCGTAGGTGCTGAACTTATATCCCTTGCGGTAATCAAACTTCTCCACCGCCTTGATGAGTCCCAGATTTCCCTCCTGGATCAAGTCGAGAAACTGCATGCCGCGGCCGACATAGCGCTTCGCGATGCTGACTACAAGGCGCAGATTCGCCTCGGCCAGACGCTTTTTGGCCTCCTCATCCCCGGCTTCCATCCGCTTCGCGAGCTCGATCTCCTCCTCCGCAGTCAGAAGCGGCACCTTTCCGATCTCCTTCAGGTACATACGCACCGGATCCTCGATACTCACACCGTCCGGAACAGACAGGTCAATCTGCTCCATGTCCACTTCTTCCTCGTCGGTCAGGATGAGTGTATCGTCGTCATCCTCGGTGATCCGGAGTACGTCCACGTTGTTCTGCTCGAGGAATTCCAGCACCTTCTCAAGCTTTTCCGGACTCAGCTCCATATCGCTGAAGAAATCGCTGACTTCCTGATACTCCAGCGCATTTTTTTTCTTCTTTGCGAGCTCCAGCAATTCCTTCAGCTTTTCGTTAAATTTTGCTACATTTTCGTCCATACTGGTTCTTCCTTCCATAATTGTTCCTATTTTCTCCTTAATCCAGAGAAATATGCAGTTTCTCGATTTCCCGGCGTTTCCGGACGATCTTCATGAGGGTGTCCATGTCCCCCGGCTCCATATTTTCCGTCTGCCAGGCAATACTCTGCTGCTTTACTCTCAGTATCAACTCCTGTAATGCTTTTTCCTCCTCAGCCCGTCCGTCCGGGACCGGTATCTGCGCCCCCAGCGCGGCGGACAGCTTCTTCTGCTCCTCCTCTTCTGTGAAATACTGATACAGCGAAGCGGGCTGAAACATCCCCGACTCCGTCTGTTCCCTCAAAAGCTCCACGACCTTCCGACACAGCGGATCCGTGAAATCTTCAGGCTCCACATAGCGCGAAATACTGCGAAAATGCTTTTCATCCGCACTCATCCAGCCCAGCAGCAGTCTCTGCGCCGCAGGCTCCGCATCGTCCGGCTTCTTCCTGCCGGGCGGCGGTTTCGGTGCTGCCGCCCTCGGCATGCCTCCCAGGCGCTCGCCGGTCTGGCTAACCAGCTTCCGTAGCTGCTCCGCGCTCAGATGATATCTCGCCGCCGTAGCCTCTATATAGTTATTCCGCTCGATGCCCGCCTCAAATTCCAGAAGCTTCCCGGACACCTCCCGGAAAAATGCCGTCTTACTCTCCGGATCCTTCAGATCATAATTTCGCTCCAGAATGCGCAGCTCAAAGAAAAAGCTGCTCTCGGCGCTGTCAATCCGCTTCTGGAACTCTTCCGCGCCGAGCGCCCGGATAAACTCGTCCGGATCCTTGTAGGGCTCCATATTGATAACACGCGCTCTGAGCCCCGCATCCTTCAGAATCGGAATCGCGCGCGCCGCCGCCCGGACGCCAGCGTCGTCACTGTCATAAGTCAGCAGCACCTCGTTCGTATAGCGCTTCAGAATCACGGACTGCTGCTGCGTGAAGGCCGTCCCGAGCGAGGCCACCGCCTGGTTAAAGCCGGCCTGGTGCAGCGCGATCACGTCCATGTAGCCCTCGCAGAGAATCATATTGGGCTTCCGGCTCGCCCGCGCAAGATGCAGACCGTACAGATTCCGGCTCTTGTCAAACGCCCGCGTCTCCGGCGAATTCAGATATTTTGGCTTCGCGTCTCCCATGACGCGGCCCCCAAAGCCGATCACACGGCTGCGCGTGTCCATAATCGGGAACATCACGCGATTCCAGAAGCGGTCATACATACCGCGCTTCTCATCCGCATTCATAAGCCCCGACTCCTTCAGCAGGGAATCGGAGTAGCCCTTGCTTTTCAGGTACTGATAGAGCTCGTTCCCGCGTTTTCCGGAACAGCCGAGTCCGAAGCTGCGGATCGTCTCCTGCGAAAGCCCGCGCCCGGTCAGATACTCATAAGCCTGCCGTCCGTCCGGCTGCCGCAGCATATAGTAATAAAACTGTGCCGCCAGCTTATTGACTTCCAGAATCCGCTCCTTCAGGTCTCTCGATTCGCGCTCCTCGCGCGAATCCTCCCGCTCGGGCAGCGCGATCCCCGCGCGGTCCGCCAGCACCTTCACCGCCTCCGGGAAGGACAGATTTTCATAGTCCATGACAAATTTGAACACATCGCCGCCGGCGCCGCAGCTGAAACAATAGTACATCTGCCGCGGCCTGTTCACATTCATGGACGGATTATGGTCGTTGTGAAAGGGGCAGACGCACACATAGCTGCTGCCCTTGCGCTGTAATTTGATATAGCCGGAAACCACATCCACGATGTCGCTGCGCGAACGGATCTCCTCCACAAGCTCCTGCGAATAAAATCCCATACAGCACCTGCCTTTTCGTCAGTATCTCCACGCCTCCGGCACGAAAAACTCCCGGAATTTATCGATGGCAAACTGGTCTGTCATCCCCGAGATATAATCGCAGACGCTGCGCTCCTGCGTCTCGCCCGCCTTCCACATGCGCTCGATATACTCGTTTGAGAGCAGCTCCGGACGCTCCATATAGTAGCGAAACAGCTCTCTTACAATATTCTCCGCCTTCTTCTCCTCCGCCTTCGCGACCGGATTGGTATAGACATTCTCAAACATGAAGCGCCGGATGCCGCGGAAGGCCGCGTCCACCTCGTCCGACATCCGGATATCCGGCTGATCAAGACTGTTCATGATGATATCGCAGACCATCGTGTTCAGCCGCTCCCGGCTCGACCGGCCAAGCGTCACACGATAGGATTCCGGAATATCCTCCTCCCGGATAATGCCGCCGCGGATCGCGTCGTCCACATCGTGATGGATATAGGCAATCTTGTCCGCGAGCCGTACAACTCTGCCCTCCAGCGTAGCCGCCCGGCCGTCCATCTGGTGCTGCCGGATCCCGTCGCGGACCTCCCAGGCCAGATTCAGGCCACGCCCTTCCTTCTCGAGCTTCTCCACGACCCGTACGCTCTGTATGTAATGGGCGAAGCCCTCCGAACAGACCTGATTCAGCACCCGCTCGCCCGCGTGGCCGAAGGGCGTATGCCCGAGATCATGCCCGAGTGCGATTGCCTCGGTCAGATCCTCATTAAGCCGGAGCGCGCGCGCAATCGTCCGCGCAACCTGCGAAACCTCCAGCGTGTGCGTCAGGCGCGTCCGGTAATGGTCACCCTTCGGCGCGAGAAACACCTGCGTCTTGTGCTTCAGCCTGCGGAACGATTTGCAGTGCAGGATTCGATCGCGGTCGCGCTGATAGATCGGCCTGATCTCACAGGGAGGCTCGTCCACGGCTCGTCCGCGTGAAGCGCTGCTCTTCGCCGCGTAAGGGCTTAAGAAGCGGCTCTCCCATTCTTCTGTCTTTTCACGGATCGTCATGAAGCCTCCTCCTTTCTCCTGTGCGCAGCCCTGACGGCAATACGGGGATACTGTTTCTTCCCGACCATATGCTTTTTCATCCAGGCGAACGTGCGCTCCTCCCCCTGCTCGTCCAGCATGCGCAGGACATATTCGAGCAGAGCGCGCGTCTGCGGATGAATCATGTAGCCGTCCTTTCCCTGCTCATAATATGCCAGGGGAGAGTGCTGCGTATACTTTTCCCCCTCGTACACCTTGGAGGCCGCGATCCGGTCCATAATCATCTCATTCACATACTTGAGCGGCATTTTCACGCCTTCCATGCGATGGGTCTCGATGTTATAGTCCGTCCAGTATTCATAATGATGCCGGTTTCTGCCCTTGTGATGCATCCAGGCAACTGAGTAGCCCTTATCCTTACGCTCCGCGTTGTTCGGGCTGCAGAAGCCCTGATAGTAGCGGCAGCCCTGCCAGAACTCGGACGGCGAATACTTCGACAGGTCATGCGTCAGCCCCTGCCAGTACATCCCCACCTGGAAACAGTGCCTCGCGACCATGATCCGGTGCTCTGTAATTGTATGAAAATGTCTCCATATATTAATCAGCTTCATGCTTTCCTTCCTGCCATCACCAGAATGGTCCGCGGCGGAATCACCACGGTCTTCCCCGTCCTGCGGGAAAGCGCAGGCCCGTCCTCCGAAAATACGGCGTCCTCGCGCCCGGTGTCCGCGATGATCTGCCAGCGCTGTCCGGCCGGAGCCGTCGGTACCGCAAGCTCCAGAGGCTTCTCATGCATATTAATCGCCACGTAGAGCGTCTCCTCGCCCGCGTACAGAATTCCAAGGTGGCGGCTTGTGCTGTCAAAATCACCGTACCAGGCCCTGCTGCCGTGGTAGGAAATCGCGGGCGTACCCTGGATGTGCGTGTGAACACGCCCGAAAACCGGATGTTCTCTGCGGAAGGCAAGCGCGTCCCTGACAAAGCGCTGCAGCGCCCGCCCTCTTTCGTCCTGCGGCCACTGCAGCCACGAGATCGCGTTGTCCTGACAGTAGCTGTTGTTATTGCCCTGCTGGGAATTTCCCATCTCGTCTCCGCCATAGATCGCCGGAATTCCCTGTGCCAGAATCGTCAGAAGCAGCGCGTTCCTCGCCTGCCTCCCGCGCAGTTCTTCCAGCTCCGTATCATCAGAAGGACCCTCCAGTCCGTAATTACAGCTGTAATTGTGATCGGTCCCGTCAAGATTTCCCTCTCCGTTTGCCTCGTTATGCTTTTCTTCATAGCGCAGCGCATCCGCCAGCGTGAAGCCATTATGTCCGGCCACATAGTTCACGACGCCGTACTGCGCCGGATTGCGGCAGAGGCTTTCGG
>JAJBTX010000133.1:20972-27548 GCA_020860645.1 Lachnospiraceae bacterium
TTCGGCGGCCTTCCACACAAAGTCCGCGTCACCGCGCAGGAAGCGCCGCAGCTTCACCTGGAAATCGTCGTTATACTCAAAAAGCCGCCTCTTTCGCGGATGATAATCCTTTTCATAAATATGTTCCACCGGCAGACGGTCGCTCATGATTTTGGTCCCGCCCAGTAGCGGGTCAAGCGCCAGCGCGGTAATTGGCACGGCAGCGCCGGTCACATGGATGCCATCGATGTGATAGTCCCGTACCCAGTGGCGAACACAGTCCGTCGCCAGCTCCGGAGGCGTATATTCCGGAAAAGAGAACTCCAGGATCAGTTCAATTCCGTTTCGGTGCAGCTCCCGCACCAGGCTCTTCAGCTCCCGGACCGGATCCCCGGTCGCACTGTAGGCGGCCTTCGGCGCGAAGAAAAAAGCCTCGCCATAGCCCCAGTAATTGCCATGCGCCGTCCCACGCTTCCGCAGCGGCCTGTGCCTGCGCACAGCGCGCTCGCCGCCCGTCTCTGCGAATTCATAGACCGGCATCAGTTCGAGCTGCGTGATTCCCTGATCCTTCAGATACGGTATCTTCTCGCGGATGCCGGCAAAGGTTCCGGGGTGTTTCACACCGGATGAGCTGTCCATCGTAAAGCCCCGGGGATGCGTCACATAGAGGACACACTCCTCCTCCGCCAGCTGCAGCGGCCTGTCGCCCTGCCACGGGAAACTCTCCAGGCGCGCGGCACAGCGCAGCGCATGCGCCCCTTTGGGGGGCTCTCCCCAGGAGGCGCGCCCGCGAATCTCGTCTGCATAAGGATCCTGCGCGACGCTGCCGTCAATCCGGTAGTTGTACTCATAGTCCCGCAACGGGAAATTCTGGATCCGCATCGCACAGACATCCGCAAAACGCATCTCCTCCGTGAAGGGGAGTTCCGCGGAGGGCTCTGCTTCTCCCTTTCGGTAAAGAAGGAGACTTGCATCCTGCCCGTCCCGTACGGTCACCGTAAAGCAGCTGTCTCTCCCTGTCTTTGTCACACCCATTCGCTCCGGGTCTCCCGCGCTGACACGATATGCAAACATCGGCATCCTCCTCTCCGGCTTCCGGCAGTCGATACTGCACCCAATTATAAATATAATAGCACCCGTGGGAATCGTTGGCAAGTGAAAGCTTGTACACATGAAGGTGGAAAAATCTGAAAACAAAAAGAGGGGATTCCCCCTCCGCAAGCAAGCTCTGGCGCGTTGGCACTCCGACGTGCTGACAGCCCCGCACCGCGAACTGCCCTTCACAAGCAAGCTCTGGCGCAGGGGTGCCCCGACGTGCTAACAGCCCCGCACCGCTTCGCGGCACGGGGCTGTTGGGCTTCGCCCTATGCATCCCGTGCCATGAACCGCCCTTCGCAAGCGAGCTTGCACGGGCAGTTCACGTCCCGGTCTGCGCACGTCTCATTGTTATCACATCATTCCGTCCATGCCGCCGCCCTGGGGCATCGCGGGAGCGGGCTCCTTGATGTTGGCTACGCAGGCCTCAGTGGTCAGGAAGGTGGAGGCTACGCTCGTCGCATTCTGCAGAGCGCTTCTGGTCACCTTCGTCGGGTCGATGATACCGGCCTCGACCATGTTCACGTACTCTTCCTTATAGGCATCAAAGCCGACACCCACCTCGGACTCTCTCACCTTGTTGATGATGACGGCTCCTTCAAGACCCGCATTCGACGCGATGTGGTACATCGGCGCTTCCAGAGCCTTCAGGATAACCTTGCCGCCGGTCTTCTCGTCGCCCTCAAGGGTATCAACCAGCTTCGCCACTTCCTTCGCCGCGTGGATGTAGGCCGCGCCGCCGCCGCAGATGATGCCTTCCTCAACAGCCGCTCTCGTGGCAGCCAGAGCATCCTCCATGCGCAGCTTCGCTTCCTTCATCTCGGTCTCGGTCGCCGCGCCTACACGGATCACCGCTACGCCGCCCGCGAGCTTCGCGAAACGCTCCTGCAGCTTCTCTTTATCATAATCGGAAGTCGTCGTCTCGATCTCCGCCTTGATCTGACGGGTGCGGTCCGCGATCGCGTCCTTATCGCCAAGGCCGTCGACGATGACGGTATTCTCCTTCTGTACCTTTACGGACTTCGCGCGTCCGAGCATGTCGAGCGTCGTGTCCTTCAGCTCAAGGCCGACCTCCTCAGAGATCACCGTGCCGCCGGTCAGTACCGCGATATCCTGCAGCATGGCCTTCCTTCTGTCGCCGTAGCCCGGAGCCTTCACGCCAACCGCAATGAAGGTGCCGCGCAGCTTGTTCAGCACGAGCGTCGTCAGAGCCTCGCCCTCGATATCCTCAGCGATGATGAGGAGCTTCTTGCCGGCCTGTACGAGCTGCTCCAGAATCGGAAGGATCTCCTGGATATTGGAGATCTTCTTATCCGTGATCAGGATGTACGGATCCTCGAGAACCGCCTCCATCTTCTCGGTATCGGTCGCCATGTAAGCGGAAATGTAACCGCGGTCGAACTGCATGCCTTCCACAACGTCCAGCTCGGTCTGCATCGTCTTGGACTCCTCGACTGTGATAACGCCGTCGTTCGCGACCTTCTCCATCGCGTCCGCAACCATATCGCCGACCTTGTCGTCGCCCGCGGAAATCGCCGCGACTCTGGCCATCTGATGCTTGCCGGATACCTTGCTGCTCATACCCTTGATCGCCTCGACAGCCGCGTCGGTCGCCTTCTTCATGCCCTTGCGGAGCACGATCGGATTCGCGCCCGCCTCGAGGTTCTTCATGCCCTCGTGGATCATCGCCTGCGCCAGCACGGTCGCGGTCGTGGTGCCGTCACCGGCCACGTCGTTCGTCTTCGTCGCGACTTCCTTCACAAGCTGCGCGCCCATGTTCTCAAACGCATCCTCGAGCTCGATCTCCTTCGCGATCGTCACGCCGTCGTTCGTAATCAGCGGAGCGCCGTACTGCTTGTCGAGCACTACGTTTCTGCCCTTCGGTCCAAGTGTCACACGGACGGTATCTGCAAGTTTATTTACGCCAGCTTCCAGTGATTTTCTGGCGTCTACGCCATATTTCAATTCCTTCGCCATGATGATTTTACCTCCTGATTCTGTCTTTCTTATTCTACTACCGCAAGAATATCATTCTGCTTTACAATCACGTACTCTTCGTCGTCGATCTTGATCTCGTTGCCCGCATACTTGGAGTAGATAACCTTGTCGCCGACCTTGACCTGCATGGTCACTTCCTTGCCGTCCACGACTCCGCCGGGGCCCACCGCGATGACCTCCGCCGTCACCGGCTTCTCCTGCGATTTCGCCGCGAGAATGATACCGGATTTGGTCGTCTCCTCTTTTTCGCTCTGCTTCAACACAACTCTGTCGCCCAAAGGTACTAACTTCATGATAATTCCTCCTGTTCTGTCTTTCTGAGTTTATTAGCACTCACTTCTGTCGAGTGCTAACTTCTGGAACATATATTAGTACAGTTCCCTGAAATTGTCAATGGTCTTTTGAAAATTTTTTATAAATTTTTTGTGGAGTTCTTCTGCTCGATTTTCTCGAGTTCCTCGAAGACAGAATCGTTCAGCACCTTGATTTTCGTGCCTTTCATACCGGAGGAACGCGACTCGATCCCGCCCGCGCTCTCGAACTTGCGCAGCGCGTTGACGATCACGGAACGGGTGATGCCGGCCTCGTCCGCGATACGGCTTGCGACGAGCGTGCACTCGCTGCCCTTCATCTCGCGGAAAATCAGGATGATGGCCTCCAACTCCGTCACAGAGAGCGTGCTGATCGCCGACTGCACGATGTGCTGTTTGCGAATCTCCTCCTCGCTTTCCTCGTGAACAGAGCGCATCATCTCCAGGCCGACCACCGTCGTTCCGTACTCACTCAGGATAATGTCGTCGATATCGTAATCATCCTCATATTTGTACAGAAACAGCGTTCCCAGGCGCTCCCCCGCGATGATGATCGGCGTCACGAGCGCGTGGCAGCGGCGAATGTTCTCTACCATAAAACCGAGTGTCTGGAGATTGACATTCTCCTTCGTAGACAAAATTCCAAGCAGCCGCTCGTTCAGCAGCGGATCAATCATGCCGCCCACCTGATCCACAATCAGCTCATGAATCTCCTCAACACCCTTGCAGTGGCTGATTCCCAGCACCTTGCCCTTCCTGCTGATTACCAGTACGTTGGACTTCAGGATGTCTGACAATACGCTGCAGATATCGTTGAATACCACTTTGCCCTTACTGTTGTTGTGGAGGAGCTTGTTGATTTTCCTCGTTTTGTCTAATAACTGTACACTCATTTTTGTTTCTCCCGAAAACGCGCCGCTTTCCCTCTGTATGCGGAAAAGTGCAGCTGCCCGCGCAGCCGCACAATGAATCTTAGCATATTTTCCCGTGGAATTCAATTAATTTTTCGAATTTTCAGACGGTTTTTTCCACGAAATAAAGTCGCAGTCCGGATACCCCTCACAGCTGTAAAACTTCCTACCCTTCGAGGAGCGTTTCAGTACAACCTCGCGCCCGCATTTAGGGCAGGCCACGCCAATCTTCTCAAGGTAGGGCTTCGTGTTCCGGCACTCCGGAAATCCCGGACATGCGAGAAATTTTCCATGCGGACCGTACTTGATCACCATATTGCGCCCGCACTGCTCGCAGATCTCGTCCGAAACCTCGTCGCGCACCTGCACCTTCTCCAGATCCTTCTCCGCCGCCTGCACCGCCGCGTCAAGATCCGGATAGAAATTGGAAACGACCGTCTTCCAGCCGACCTTCCCCTCCTCTACCATGTCGAGCAGCGACTCCACGTTTGCCGTGAAATCAGTCTCCACGATGCTCGGAAAGGCCTGCTTCATCATATTATTGACTACCTCGCCGAGCTCGGTCAGATAGAGATTCTTTCCCTCCTTCGACACGTAGCGGCGGGAAATAATCGTAGTGATCGTCGGCGCGTAGGTGCTGGGGCGGCCAATGCCGAGCTCCTCCAGCGTCTTCACCAGCGTCGCCTCCGTATAGTGCGCCGACGGCTGCGTGAAATGCTGCCTGTCATCGAGCTTCTGAAGGGAGAGCTGCGAGTCCTTACTCAGGCTCTTCAACAGGCGGATATTTACGCCCTTCTCCTCCTCGTCCTGCGCGTAGACCGACAGAAAACCGTCAAAGTCAACCGCTGAGGCCGAAACCGTGAAACGATATCCACCGCCGTCAATCTTTACCGCCATCGTCTGATAACGCGCGTCCGCCATGCGGCTCGCCGTAAAACGCTTCCAGATGAGCTGGTAGAGACGGAGCTGATCACGGGACAGATATTCTTTGAGTGAAGCCGGCGTGCGCCGGATATCAGTGGGGCGGATCGCCTCGTGGGCGTCCTGTATCCGCTTCCCGCTGCTCTTTTTCTCCTCGCCTGCGCGCACATAGGATTCTCCGTACTGATCGGAAATGTATTCTCTCGCCGAGCGGTCCGCCTCTTCGGCTACACGCGTAGAATCCGTACGCAGATAGGTGATGATACCCACCGTGTCCCGTGAGCCGATGTCGACACCCTCATAGAGCTGCTGCGCCAGCCGCATTGTCTTCGAGGTGGAGAAATTCAGAAGCTTCGACGCCTCCTGCTGCAGCGTGCTGGTCGTGAAGGGAAGTGGCGCTTTCTTCGTGCGCTCGCCTTTTTTCACATCCGTTACCGAGAATGTGGCGTTCTCAAGCGCCGCCAGCACCTGATCCATCTCCTCGCGGGAGCCGATCGTGCGCTTCTCCTCTGTCGTCCCGTAAAATTTCGCCGTCAGGGGCTTCTTCTCCCCCTCCACGCCAAAGTCCGCATCCAGACTCCAGTATTCCTCCGGAACGAAAGCCGCGATCTCCTCCTCACGGTCCGCGATGATGCGCAGCGCCACCGACTGCACTCTGCCGGCGCTCAGGCCCCGCTTCACCTTCGCCCAGAGGATCGGGCTGATCCGGTAACCGACCATGCGGTCGAGCATGCGGCGCGCCTGCTGGGCGTCCACCAGATCCATGTCGATCTGACGCGCGTTTTTGAGCGACTCCTTCACCGCGCTCTTCGTGATCTCGTTGAAAGAGATACGGTACATTTTCTTCTCATCAAGATTTAACGCCTGGGACAGATGCCAGGAGATCGCCTCGCCCTCGCGGTCCGGGTCGGTCGCAAGGTAAACCTTGTCCGCCTTCTTTGCTTCCTTGCGAAGCTTTGCGAGGATCTCCCCCTTTCCCCGGATCGTAATGTATTTGGGCTCATAGTCGTTCTCAACGTCAATTCCGAACTGACTCTTGGGGAAATCCCTTACATGCCCGTTCGAGGCCATGACCTCGTATTTCGGCCCCAGAAATTTTTTAATTGTCTTCACCTTTGCAGGCGACTCCACGATCACCAGATTCTTCGCCATCTGTAAATTTTAAATCCGTCCTTACATAATGATTTTTCTGAACTTCCCGAATACAGCCCTTTAACTCCAGGCCCATCAGAACCGCGAGGGTTTTCGAGACGGAAAAACCGGTCTTTCCCACCAGTTCTTCCAGGGACACGGGCTGTAAACGTAACCAACTATACACGATATTTAAATCATTGGCAAGTATAACTTTCTTATTCTTTTTT
>JAJBTX010000056.1 GCA_020860645.1 Lachnospiraceae bacterium
GAGTGCGTGATCAGCGAGTGGAAGGTGAAGAAGGGCGATCATGTCAAGGTTGGCGATATCCTCTTTACCTATGAGACGGACAAGGCAGAATTTGAGTGTGAGTCCACGGCAGAGGGCGAGATCCTCGATATCTTCTATGAGGACGGGGACGAGGTTCCGGTGCTCGTGAATGTCTGCGCGGTTGGCAAGCCCGGCGACTGTATCGTGGGCTTAAGAGAGGGCGAGGAAGCTCCGGCAGCAGCTCCTGCAGCTGAGGCAGCGCCTGCGGCAGCCCCGGCGGCCACAGGAAGCGCGAAGGCGGATGCGAAGGTGTCTCCGAGAGCGAGAAAGACGGCGGCCGAGCTTGGTGTGGACGCGACGGCGGCGACAGGAAGCGGCCCTTACGGACGTATTGTGGAGAGCGATGTGAAGGCCTATGCGGCGAGTCTTCCGGCGGACGCTCCGGTGGAGCAGGTTTCCGCGGCGGCTGCAGCTGCGGCGGCGGAAGCGGAGTATGTCGATGTGAAGTTCTCCGCTGTGAGAAAGGCGACCGCGAAGGCGATGACGAAGTCCCTGAGCACGATGGCGCAGCTCACGCACTGCCATTCCTTCGATGCGACCGCAATCCAGAAGCTGCGCAAGCAGATCAAGGCGAATGGCGAGGCGATGGGTCTGCCGAACATCACGCTGAACGATATCGTAATGTATGCAGTTTCCCGTGTGATCCTGAACCATTCCGATCTGAACGCGATTATGCCGGAGGACAATGTGCTGCGTAAGTACACGAATGTCCACCTTGGCATGGCGGTAGATACGCCGAAGGGCCTGATGGTGCCGACGATCTTCAACGCGAACAAGCTGAGTCTTGCCGAGATCAGCGTGGAGGCGAAGCGCCTTGCGAAGATCTGCCAGGACGGCCAGGCGACGCCGGATATGCTGGCCGGCGCGAGCTTTACCGTGTCGAATGTCGGTTCCCTCGGCGTCGAGATGTTCACCCCGGTTGTGAATCCGCCGCAGGTCGGTATCCTCGGCGTGTGCGGCATCACCACCCGTGTGAAGGAAGTGAACGGTGAGATTAAGACCTATCCGGCGATGAGCCTGTGCCTGTCCTACGACCACAGGGCGCTCGACGGAACGCCGGCTTCGAAGTTCATGAAGGAGCTCTGCAATGCGCTGGAGAACTTCGATTTGCTGATGATGAAGTAAAGGAGGGCACCGAATGACCAAAACGGATGTATTAGTATTGGGCGGCGGCCCGGGTGGATATATGGCGGCTGAACGGGCCGCACAGGGTGGAAAGAGCGTGACGCTGATTGAGAAGCGTGCGCTCGGCGGTACCTGTCTGAACGAGGGCTGCATTCCCTCCAAGGCGCTTTTAAATTCCGCGAAGCTCTATGAGCATGCGCTGCACGGCGAGGCCTTCGGCGTGACCGCGGAGAACGTGAAGATCGACCATACGAAGGTCGTGAAGCGCAAGGGCAAGGTCGTGAAGGCGCTTGTCTCCGGCGTGGGCTCGACGATGCAGGCGAACGGCGTGAATGTCGTGATGGCGAACGGCTACATAAAGGGGAAGACCGCGGACGGCTTTGTCGTCGAAGCGGACGGCGAGGAGTATGCCGGAGAAAATCTGATTCTGGCCTGCGGTTCCGAGGTAACGACCTTCCCGCTTCCGGGACTTGAGGAAGGACTGAAGTCCGGCTATGTCGTGACGAACCGCGAGATTCTGAGCATGGAGACGTTGCCGAAGAAGCTGATCGCGATCGGCGGCGGAGTCATCGGACTGGAGATGGCCTCCTACTTCGCGATGATCGGCGTACCGGTGACCATCATCGAGATGCTGGACAAGATCGCCGGACCGACGGACCGCGAGATCTCCCAGATTCTGATGAAGAATTATAAGAAGAAGGGCATCGATTTCAAGCTTTCCTGCAAGGTGACCGCTATCGAGACGGACGGCGTATGCTACGAGGAGAACGGCGAGAGCAAGAAGGAGACAGGAGATCTGGTGCTCTGGGCGACGGGCAGAAGGGCCTTCACAAAGGGCGTCGGTATCGAAAACCTGGGCCTTGAGATGAACCGCGGCGCGGTCGTGACGAACGAATTCATGCAGACGAGCGTGAAGGGCGTCTATGCGGTCGGAGATATCAACGGCAAGATCATGCTGGCGCATACGGCTTACCGCGAGGCGGAGGTCGCCGTCAACAACATCATCGGGAAGAAGGATGTCATGCGCTATAACGCGATTCCGTCCGTTATCTACACGAATCCCGAGGTGGCGAGTGTCGGCGAGACCGAGGAGAGCGCGAAGGCGAAGGGCATTGAGGTAAAGACCGCGAAGGTGTCCATGCGGATGTCGGGCCGTTACCTGGCCGAGGTCGAGAAGGGCGACGGAATCTGCAAGATCGTTGTCGATGCGAAGAACAATACCCTGATCGGCGTTCACATGATCGGCAGCTACACTTCGGAGATGATCTATGGCGCGGCGCTGATGCTCGAGACGCACATTTCGATCGATCACCTGAAGGAGCTGGTATTCCCGCATCCGACGGTGAGCGAGGTCATCCGGGAAGCTTTGTTTGAGGTTAAATAAATAAAAACAATATAAAAAGGAGATGTATTAACATGCCAAAGTCACTGTATGTCGATCCTGACAAAATGCGTGCTCCTGGAAAAATTACATTCCAGGATATCCCGATCAACACCTACCAGAAAACTGTCAAGGAAGAAGTCGCGGAGGGTAACTTCACCAAGGAAGACCTGCTCCGCATCTACCGCGACATGACGATCTGCCGCGAGTTTGAGGACATGCTGAACCAGATCAAGACGCAGGCGAAGTACGCCGACGTCGAGACGACCTATCCGGGCCCGGCGCACCTTTCCTATGGACAGGAAGCCGCAGCCGTCGGCGAGGCTTATCTGCTGAATAAAGAGGACTTCACCTTCGGCAGCCACAGAAGCCACAGCGAGATCCTCGCGAAGTGCCTTTCCTGTATCCAGAAGCTGGACGACAAGGAACTGATGGACGACATGGAGAATTTCTTCGATGGCAAGACCCTCGCGGCTGTGAAGAAGGTCAGCAAGGCTGACGGCGATGTGAAAGAGCTCGCGATCGAGTTCATCGTCTATGGCGCGCTGGCGGAGCTGTTCGCGAGAGAGAACGGTTTCCACAAGGGCCTCGGCGGATCCATGCACGCGTTCTTCCTGCCCTTCGGCGTCTATCCGAACAACGCTCTCGTGGGCGGCTCTGCGACGATCGCGACCGGCGCTGCGCTGTTCAAGAAGTGCAATGACAAGGGCGGCGTTGTTGTCGCAAACCTGGGCGACGGCTCGATGGGCCGCGGCCCCGTGTGGGAAGCTCTTTCCTTCGCAACGATGGATCAGTACAAGACCCTCTGGGAGGAGGGACGCAAGGGCGGCCTTCCGCTGATCTTCAATATCAACAATAACTCCTACGGCATGGGCGGCCAGACCTGCGGTGAGACGATGGGTTACGGTGAGCTCGCACGTATGGGCGCCGGCGTGACTGAGAGCCAGCTGCACGCGGAGAGAGTCGACGGCTACAATCCGCTGGCTGTGATCGACGCGTACCGCCGCAAGCTTCCGCTTGTCAAGAGTGGCGAAGGTCCGGTCTTCCTCGATGTCGTGACCTACCGTCTGCTCGGTCATTCGACCTCCGATCAGAACGCGTATCGTACGAAGGAGGAGATCGAGGCCTGGAGAGCGCAGGATCCGATCATCACCTTCCGCAAGGCGATCGTGGACGCGGGTATCGCGGACGACAGCGAGTTCGAGGCGATCTGGGCGAAGACGAAGGAGAGAATGGCGCGCATCTGCCGCCTTGCCTCCGACAAGGAAGCCTCCCCGTATCTTGATTTTGACAAGGATCCGGATATCATCCGCAAGCTGATGTACAACAATGAGGAGCGCCGCAGCATGGATACGACGAGAGAGCCGTCCGTGACCGGCCCGAAGGAGAGCTGCAAGCGCTATACGGATATCCAGAAGAAGGTCCGCACGCACTACGACGCGGACGGCAAGGAAGTCAGCTCGATGAAGCGCTACAATATCCGTGACGCGATCTTTGAGCCGATGATCAACAAGTATTATGAGGATCCGACGCTCATCGCCTACGGCGAGGATGTGCGTGACTGGGGCGGCGCCTTTGCGGTGTACCGTGGATTCACGGATGTGATTCCTTACTCTAGACTGTTCAACTCCCCGATTTCCGAGTCCGCGATCGTCGGTACCGGTGTCGGCTACACGATGTGCGGCGGCCGCGCGGTGGTGGAGCTGATGTACGGCGACTTCATCGGCTGCTGCGGAGACGAGATCTTCAACCAGATGGCGAAGTGGCAGGCCATGAGCGCGGGCATCCTGAAGATGCCGCTGATCCTGCGTGTGTCCGTTGGTTCCAAGTACGGCGCGCAGCACTCTCAGGACTGGACCTCGATGTGTGCGCATGTACCGGGCCTGAAGGTGGCCTTCCCGGCTACGCCTTATGAGGCGAAGGGTCTGATGCAGTCTGCGCTGAACGGCACCGATCCGGTCGTGTTCTTCGAGAGCCAGAGAATCTACGATATCGGCGAGAAGTTCCACGAGGGCGGCGTCCCGGCGGAAGAGTATGAGATTCCGTTCGGCGCGGTCGACGTGATCCAGACCGGTTCCGACATCACGATGCTGACGATCGGAGCGACCCTGTATCGTGCGGTGGACGCGGCGAAGGAGCTGCAGGAGAAGTACGGTCTGAGCGTTGAGCTTATCAACCTGCCGAGCCTGGTGCCGTTGGATTACGAGACGATCATCGAGTCCGTGAAGAAGACCGGCAAGGTCGTCCTGGCCTCCGACGCCTGCGCGAGAGGAACCTTCCTCAACGACGTCGCGAAGAACATCACCGAGCTGGCATTTGATTACCTGGATGCTCCGCCTGTGGTCGTTGGCGCGATGAACGGCATCACCCCGCCCTTCGAATATGATCATTACTTCTTCCCGCAGAAGGAGTGGATCCTCGACGCGATCAACGAGAAGATCATGCCGCTTCCGGGTTATGAGCCCGCGACGAACGTGAAGCCGGACGAGCAGATGAGAAGGCTGAAGCTGGGAGTCTAAGCAAAAGAAACTGTGAAACATGCGGGGTCGGAATGTACTGTTCCGGCCCCGTTTTACTTAAAACGAAGGGAAATGACGAGATGGCAAACTGTTTTCTGGAGACGAGAACCTGGAATCCCTGGTGGAACCTTGCGGTGGAAACATATCTTTCAGAGCAGATTGGGGAAGGCGACGTCTGGCTCTACCTCTGGCAGAACGACCACACAGTCGTGATCGGGCGCAACCAGAATGCGCTGCGCGAGTGCCGCGCGAAGCTGCTGGAGGAGGACGGTGGATTTCTTGCCAGGCGCACGACCGGCGGCGGTGCGGTCTATCACGACCTGGGAAATCTCTGCTTTACCTTCCTTGCTTCCCCCGAAGTCTACGATCTCACGCGGCAGATGAGTGTGATTCAGCGCGCCTGCCGGAGCTTTGGCATTGAGACACAGCTCTCCGGGCGAAATGACATGATCACAGAGGAGGGCTTCAAATTCTCCGGGAATGCCTTCTCGAAGACGCGGCAGTGCTGGATTCAGCACGGGACGCTGATGGTCGACGTCGACGTTACGCAGCTCGGAAAATACCTGACTCCGTCCAGAGAAAAGCTGCAGTCAAAAGGCGTGAAGTCTGTCCGCTCCCGCGTCTGCAATCTGAAGGAGCTGAATGCCGATGTCACGACAGACGCAATGCGCGCGGCGCTGAAGGAGAGCTTCCGGGAGATTTACGGTGATTTTACGGAGCTCGATGTCACTTCACTTGATTGCCCGGAGGCGCGGAAGATCTATGAGCTCTATTCTTCCTGGGACTGGCGTTACGGGAAATCTCCCGCCTGTGAGACGAGTTACCGAAAGCGTTTTGCATGGGGAGAGATCGAGATTTCCCTGAAGCTTCAGAACCTGCGCGTCAGTGAGGCTACTGTCTATTCCGACATGCTGGACGTCGAGTTTCCGGAACTGTTTGCCAGGTTTCTGATCGGGAAACGCTATGATATGTCCGACGTGGACATTGAAAAAGGGCTTCCCGGCTGCTCCGAAGAGCAGCGGCGGAAAGCCCGTGAAATCGTGGACTGGCTGGCAGCCGTGCAGGATTAAACCTTGTTCTCGCGGAAGCGGGAGAGAAATTCCCTTGTTTCCGGCTTCTGCGGATTTCCGAAGATTTCCTGCGGTGTGCCCTGTTCGCAGATCACGCCGTCGTTCATGTAGACGACCTGGTTGCTCACGTCGCGCGCGAAGGCCATCTCGTGTGTGACGACCAGCATCGTCATCCCATCCTGTGCGAGGGACTGCATGACATTCAGCACCTCGCCGACCATCTCGGGGTCAAGCGCGGAGGTCGGCTCGTCGAAGAGCAGCACCTCGGGTCCCATCGCCAGCGCGCGGGCAATCGCGACACGCTGCTTCTGACCGCCGGAAATCTGACGCGGTCTGGCGTTGATATAGGGCGCCATGCCGACGCGGTCGAGATAGAACAGCGCGTTTTCGCGCGCTTCTTCCTTCTTTTTTTTCAGAACCTTCACCTGTCCCACGATGCAGTTTTCCAGAACCGTCATATTGTTGAAGAGATTGAAGGACTGGAAGACCATGCCCACATGGGAACGGTATTCCGAGGCGTTGACGCCGCGCCCGCTGACCAGGCGGTCATGGTAGCGGATCTCGCCGCCGGTCGGCGTCTCCAGCAGGTTGATGCAGCGCAGCAGCGTGGATTTTCCGGAGCCGGAAGCGCCGATGATGGAGGTCACATCCCCCTTTTCCACTGTAAAGTCGATATCCCGCAGCACAGCGTTAGAGCCGAAGGATTTTGACAGATGACTGACCTGTAATATCATTTCGCCCATCTTATTCCTCCTCCTTATACTCGCGGCTGCGCTCGTCAAAGGGCGTCCCTTTGTCCGGATGCTTGTAGGTACCGGCCGGCATGGTCAGCATATCTGCCTCCGCCAGCTCATAGCTGCTGTCGCCGTCCAGCCGTTTCTCCACGTAGCGGAGCAGGAAGGACGCGATCAGCGTCATCGTCAGGTATCCGGCCATCTCCACCGTCGCGGACGGGAAATAGAGATAGGTCGCGCCCACCGCCGCCCGGTGAGCGGCGAAGAAATCCGGGAATCCGATGATGAACATGACCGAGGTGTCTTTCACGTTGATGATAAAGTTATTGCCAATCTGAGGCATGATATTGCGCAGCGCCTGCGGCAGGATGACGCTCGTCATCGTCTGCACATGGTTCATGCCGATGGCTTTCGCGCCCTCCGTCTGCCCCGGATCAATGGAAATGATGCCGCCACGCACGGATTCCGCCATGTACGCGCCCGTATTGATGGACACGACAAAGATCGCCGCCATCCAGACGCTTCCCCACTTTACCGCATTGTTGGTAAAATAGGGCAGTCCATAGTAGAGGAAGACCGCCTGCAGCACCATGGGAGTGCCGCGGAAGACCTCCACGTAGACGCGCACGACGACGCGGATCAGGCAGAGGATAAAGCGCCTGACGGGCGGATCGCTCTTATCATGCGGAATGGTGTTGAGCACGCCGCAGACGAAGCCGATCAGACAGCCGATCACCGTGCCGATCAGCGCGAGGATCAGGGTGTTGCGGATACCACTCAGGTATCCGCTGCTGTAGTTTGCCCATAGCTTGCCGATATCTGTGGAAAGCTGTACAAATTTATTCATGGATGTATATCCCTTCTTAAAAGCATCCGGCAGCGCCGGAGCACGCTGGTTACTCGCTCATCGGCTGAACCGCGATCGCCTCGTCCATCAGATCGTTGAAATCGTCGACCGTCATCGTGGAAAGCACACTGTCAATGGCCTCCTTCAGCACGGTGTTGCCCTTCATAAGGGAAATGCCGATGTTGATTTCGCCCTCGTCGACGTCAAAGTCATCGTCCGTGCCGCTGAAATCCAGAATCTTCATATCCGGATAGGCGGCCACCGCGCCCATGGCGGTCGGCATGTCGGTGCAGATGAAGTCGACCGTGTCGGTCTCCAGCGCCATCAGCATGGCAGGAGCGGTCTCGGAAGCGGTCTGGATCTCGGCACCTTCAATCTGCGGCAGGCAGCTGTCATACCAGATCGTCGCGATCTGCGCGGTGCAGGTGCCGCCGGCAAGGTCGGAGATGCCCTGCGCGTCCGCAAACTCGCTGTCAGCCTTTGTTACGCAGACGATGGAAGCGTAGAAGTAGGGTCCCGCGAAATCGACCTGTTCCATGCGCTCTTCCGTCATGGACTGACCGGCGATAACCGCGTCGATCGTGCCGGTCTGTACCGCCGGTACAAGGGAATCCCAGTCAGACTGGACGACTTCGAGCTCCCAGCCGTTCGCCTCACAGATCAGCTTGCCGATCATGACGTCGTAGCCGTTCGCATACTGTCCGGGAACGTTCGAGATCTCGACTGCGCCGTTGGAATCGTCGCTCTGCGTCCAGTTGTAGGGGGCGTAGGCGCACTCCATCGCGATGGTCAGGACGCCGTCCTCCACGCCGGATGCGACCTCCGAGGTCCCGGCTTCTTCGCTGGTTTCAGCATCTTCCGTTTTTTCGGTGTCTTCCGTGCTTTCCTCCGCGCTCGTGGTCTCCGTGGCGGTGCTGCCGGAGCTGCCGCAGGCGGCCAGAGAGCAGGCCATGGTCAGGGTCAACAGAATTGCTGCATACTTTTTCATAACAGGTTCCTCCTTTGGGTGAATAAATTAGATAAGATATAAAAGTCGATTGCTCCGTGCTTTCAGCACTCCCGCAATCGCCGCCTGCATTCGCAATCCGCGCTATCGCGCTACTTGCTCATACAGGCTAGCTCGTCCGATGTCTATGTGGCCTTGCATGCGAGCATGCAGTCCGCATAGTCGTCGTCCGAGACTTTTATAGTAAATAAATAAGAACCGCTTTGTCAGGCGGTTCATCGAAAATACGGGACATTTTCTCTCTGATAGCGCTCCACAAAGTAATCTGTGACAGTTCGGTCAGATCTTATCTGCCGTCCCAGCATCGGGGAATCAGGCACTTCCCGGACGCTTCGGCGGCCTCCCCTTTCACGTCCCGCGGCTGCCTGCCCTGGCGGAAACGTTACTTATGAATGCCGCGCCTCTATCGAAAGCGATTCAATTTAAAAGGTATCTTACTACTTTGCAGAAGTGATGTCAACATTATTTGACAGATATTACATCTGGTTGCTACAAAGATACGGCAAAATGCGGAAATTAAAGATAGTTTTTTGCGTAAATGAGAACCTTAAAAGAGATGTTAGATTCTGTTATATTTATGTGTGGACATTTATGCCAGGAGACCTTAAAATAGTAAACTGATTGACAGTCTCATGGAACGACTTTTGGAGGTGTGACATCATGGTAGATGAGAGTATCATCGGGAAACTGCGCGGACAGTCCCCGGACAGGACGCTGAATGATCAGAGGCTGGCCGCGGTGAGTATGTTAGACGGGGGACTGGAGTCCCTGACCGGCGGACAACGCGCGCTCGTATTTTTGTACGTATGCGATGGAAAGGTGATTGTGGAAGCAGGGCATGAAGAGCTCAGCGTCGCGGCGGGTGACATTCTGCTCCTGAATCAGTATATAGAATATGCCATAAAGGAAGTCGGGGAACGCAGCAACGTGATTTGCCTCGCTGCGCTGCCCGTATTTTTTGAGAAATCGTTTCAGATGCTCGACGGACAGAGCCGGATCACGGACTTTCTTGCGAACGCGCTGCTGAAGGGTGAGCGGACGCCGGAATATCTGCTGCTGCATCTGGGAGAGCGGCATCCGCTCGAAAATCTGGTAGAAAATCTCTGTGAATCGCTCCTGGACGACGGAGGGCGCAGCTCCGAGATCAGTCAGTATACGATGGGTCTGATTTTCCTGCACCTGAGCGACCATCTGAACCGCGTGGACCCGAATTCCGCGCAGAGCTACAAGGCGCTTGTGATACAGGAGACCCTGAAATACATCGAGCAGAACTATAAGACCGCCAGACTTGGCTATCTGGCGGAGCAGTTTCACCAGACGCTGCCGGTCATCAGCAAGATGATCAAGGCCGGGACGGGTTCTACCTTCCAGGAGCTGCTGATGACGAAGCGTTTCCAGAAGGCTTCACAGCTCCTCGTGGAGACAAATCTTCCGGTCGAGGAGATCGCCCTGGAGATCGGTTATGAGAACCAGAGCTATTTTCACAGGCAGTTCAAGCAGCGCTACAACATCACGCCGCGCCGCTACCGGCTGAAGCACCGCCGGATGACGGCTGCGGCAGCGGAAAAGTAAGTATAGAACGGTAAAAAAGTCGGTTTCGTTTGACAGGAAACCGACTTTTTCATACCCGTGTTCTCCGGTGTACATTTCTCTGTTGAAAACGCCTGCATGAGATGATACATATGGCGCTGTGGAAGGGCAGAACCCTGGCACAGTCTTCTGCCTGAACGTTTAGTTGTCTTCCTCCACAGTCTTTGCGCTGGTGTAGACCGTGCGCTTGCGCGCCATCGCATCGCTCTCCAGGTACTCGTCGTAGGTTGTGATCTTGTCGATGAAGGAGCCGTCCGGCAGGATCTCGATGATGCGGTTGGCCGTCGTCTGCACGATCTGGTGATCGCGGGAGGAGAAGAGCAGCACGCCCGGGAATTTGATCAGGCCGTTGTTCAGCGCCGTGATCGCTTCCATGTCGAGGTGGTCGGTCGGTTCGTCGAGGATCAGTACGTTCGCTCCGGAGATCATCAGCTTGCTCAGCATGCAGCGAACCTTCTCGCCACCGGAGAGCACGCGCACCTTCTTCACGCCGTCCTCGCCCGCGAAGAGCATACGCCCGAGAAAGCCGCGGACGTAGGTGACATCCTTGATCTCGGAGTATTGAGTAAGCCAGTCAACAATGGTGTCGTCGTTGTCGAACTCGTGCGAGTTGTCCTTCGGGAAGTAGGACTGCGAGGTGGTGATGCCCCATTTGTAAGTGCCTTCATCCGGCTCCATTTCCCCGGATAGAATCTGGAAGAGCGTCGTCTTCGCAAACTCATTGCTGCCAACGAAGGCGATCTTGTCGTCGTGTCCCATGATGAAGGAGATGTTGTCCAGCACCTTCACGCCGTCGATGGTTTTGGAAATGCCCTCCACCGTCAGCACCTCGTTGCCGATCTCGCGGTTCGGACGAAAATCGATGTAGGGATACTTGCGGCTCGAAGGGCGGATCTCGTCGAGCTGGATCTTCTCGAGCGCCCGCTTGCGGGAGGTCGCCTGCTTGGACTTTGAGGCATTTGCGGAGAAGCGGGAGATGAACTCCTGCAGCTCCTTGATCTTTTCCTCTTTCTTTTTATTCGCTTCCTTCATCTGGCGGATCAGCAGCTGGCTCGACTCATACCAGAAATCGTAGTTGCCGGCATAGAGCTGAATCTTGCCGTAGTCGATGTCCGCAATGTGTGTACACACCTTATTTAAAAAGTAACGGTCGTGGGAGACCACGATCACAGTGTTATTGAAATTGATCAGAAATTCCTCGAGCCAGGCGATTGCGTCGAGGTCGAGGTGGTTCGTCGGCTCGTCGAGCAGCAGGATGTCCGGATTGCCGAACAGGGCCTGCGCGAGCAACACCTTGACCTTCTGCGCGCCGAGGAGATCCTTCATCAGGGAATAATGCAGCTCCGTCTCGATACCGAGACCGTTCAGCAGCGTGGCGGCGTCGGACTCCGCCTCCCAGCCGTCCATGTCCGCGAACTCCGCCTCGAGCTCGCTCGCGCGGATGCCGTCCTCCTCGGAGAAATCCTCCTTCGCGTAGATCGCGTCCTTCTCCTTCATGATCTCATAGAGCCGGGCATTTCCCATGATGACCGTGTCCAGCACTGTATATTCATCGTAGCGGAAGTGGTCCTGCTTCAGGAAGGAAATGCGCTGGCCGGGTGTGACCGCGATCTCGCCCTTCGTGCTGTCCAGCTCGCCGGAGAGGATCTTCAGGAAGGTGGACTTCCCGGCGCCGTTCGCGCCGATCAGGCCGTAGCAGTTCCCCTCGGTAAATTTGATATTGACATCCTCGAAGAGGGCCTTCTTGCCGATTCTAAGCGTTACATTGTTTGCAGATATCATAAAAAACTCCTTTATTTTCAAGCATTTTTGACGTTTTACAATCGCTTTTCAATTATAAGGGAATAAAGCTGTTTTTTCAAGAGAAATATAAGTGTATACATAAAATGTACATAATTTCAATGCTTTTTCTCCCGTGTAATCACATGAGCCTTTTATGAAAAGGGGAAAGCTTCTCCTTCCCGCCTCACTTGTATTTCTGAATGAGAAATGATATAGTTGAAAGGTCCGGGGCGAGAGCCGTTTCGGGCTTTGTGTTATATGGCGAAAAGAGGAAAGGCGGATTATACTAATGAGTGAGAAAAGACCGATCGTGGGCCTCACCCCGCTTTACGATGAGGAGAAGGACAGTTACTGGATGCTGCCGGGCTATATGCGAATGCTGGAAGAGCAGGGAGCGCTTCCCATTATGCTGCCGCTGACAGACGACACGGCGGAGCTCGACGGTTTTCTGGAGCTTTGCGACGGCTTTCTTTTCACGGGCGGACATGATATCTCTCCGGAATATTATCACGCAAAGAGGGAGCCGTACTGCGGCGCGATCTGTCCGCTGCGGGACCGGATGGAGGATTATCTTCTGAAAAAATGTGCAGAGCTGGACAAAGCGGTGCTCGGTATCTGCCGCGGTATTCAGTTCATGAACGCCTGCTTCGGCGGTACGCTTTATCAGGATCTGCCACAGGAATTCGACAGTGAGATCGAGCATCATATGTCTCCGCCCTATAACCGTACGGTGCATGATGTTGACATAAAAAAGGATTCGCTGCTATACGATATTCTCGGCGAGGAGCGCATCGGCGTCAACAGCTATCATCATCAGGCGCTCCGGAAGCTGGCGCCTGCGCTGGAGGAGCTGGCGCGTTCCGGGGACGGCCTCATCGAGGCAGTCTCGATGCCGGGAAAGAGTTTTTTCGTCGGCGTGCAGTGGCATCCGGAATTCGCGTATCAGAACGACCTGTACTGCCGGAAGCTGGCTGCGGCCTTTGTGGAGGCGATGCGGCGCAGACAGAACCCGGGCAGGCCGGAGGGACTTTCCGGGAAGCTGATGCTGAACCGCATGAACAGCGGCAATCACGCCCGGTTGTCGGACTGGGGGCTTTCTCATCTGCGTATCGAGCCAGCGTCCGCCATGCTGGAGATCGGCTGCGGGGGCGGCGCGAATGTAGCGCGGCTGCTCGCGCTCTGCCCGGACGGGCGGGTGACCGGCGTCGACTACTCGGAGATCAGCGTAGAAAAGAGCAGGAACTTTAACGCGGAGGCGATCGCTGCCGGACGCTGCCGGGTCGAGTGCGCCAATGTACAGGAGCTGCCTTTTGCGAATTGCATTTTCGACCTTGCGACAGCTTTTGAGACGATCTACTTCTGGCCGGATTTAAAGGAAGCTTTCGCGCAGGTCTGCCGCGTATTGAAAAAGGGCGGCCAGTTCTTTATCTGCAATGAGGTGGACGGGGACGATCCCGCCGACTATGAGATGGAAAAGAAGGTCTCAGGCCTGCGCATCTACCGGGAGCAGGAGATACGGGAGCTGCTGGAGGAAGCCGGGTTTTCTGAAATCACGGTGTATCGGGACGGTGAAAAACGCTGGATCAGTTTTATTGCGGTGAGGTGATAAGCAAATGGAGACTCGAATGAAAAAAGAGCCGCTCATCGTGCTGGCCGGGCCCACGGCGGTGGGAAAGACCGCTCTCTCGATCTCGCTCGCGAAAGCCGTGGGAGGGGAGATCGTATCGGCGGATTCGATGCAGGTCTACCGCCACATGGATATTGGCTCCGCGAAAATCACGCCGGATGAGATGGACGGCGTGCCGCATTACCTGTTGGATGTGCTGGAGCCGACGGAGGATTTTCACGTCGTTCGCTTCCAGCAGATGGCAAAGGAGGCCATGCGGGAGATTCGCAGCCACGGGCACATCCCCATTCTGGTGGGCGGCACGGGCTTCTATATCCAGGCGATTACGCGTGATATCGATTTTACGGAAAATGAGGCGACGCCGTACCGGCAGGAGCTGGAGGCGCTGGCGCGGGAGAAGGGCAGCGCGTACCTGCACGGCCTTCTTGCAGATGTTGATCCGGCATCGGCGGAGAATATCCATGAAAACAACACAAAGCGCGTGATCCGCGCCTTGGAATTCTATCATCTGACCGGGCGGAGGATATCGGAGCACAATGAGGAGCAGCGCGAGCGTGCGACGCCCTACAATCTGGCTTATTTCGTGCTGACTGATGAGCGGGAGCGGCTCTATGCGCGTATCGATCAGCGCGTGGACGCGATGCTCGCGGCGGGGCTGGTGGACGAGGTCGCGCGCCTGAAAGCGATGGGCTGCCGCCGGGAGATGACCTCCATGAAAGGTCTCGGCTACAAGGAGATTCTCGCGTATCTCGACGGGGAGTGTACGCTTGATGAGGCGATGGAGGTCCTGAAGCACGATACGCGGCATTTCGCGAAGCGCCAGCTCACCTGGTTTAAGCGGGAGCAGGACGCAATCTGGCTGAACAAGAAGGACTTCGCATATGATGAGAAGAAGATGCTCACACATATGCTGGAAATTCTGCAGGAAAGGGAAATCACGGAGCAGAAAGGAGAAAATATATGAAAGTTTTAATGTTAAACGGTAGTTCGAAGAAAAATGGCAACACGAACCGGGCATTGCTTGAAGTTGGAAAGCAGCTGGAAAAGGAAGGCATCGAGTATGAGATTTTCCAGATCGGCTGCGGCCCGGTAAGAGACTGCATCGGCTGCGGGCAATGTTCGGAGCAGGGCTGCGTGTTCACGGATGATAAGGTGAATGAATTTATTGCAAAGGCAAAGGAGGCGGACGGCTTCGTGTTCGGCACGCCGGTCTACTATGCGCACCCGAGCGGGCGGGTACTGTCCTTCCTCGACCGCGTATTCTACAGCAGCAGCCATTCCTTTGCCTTCAAGCCGGGCGCGTCGGTCGCGGTCGCGCGCAGGGGCGGTACGAGTGCGTCCTTCGACGCGATGAACAAGTATTTCGGCATTTCCCAGATGCCAGTCGCCGGATCGACTTACTGGAACCTTGTGCACGGACGCGTTCCGGGAGAGGCGGAGCTTGATGCGGAAGGAATGCAGACGATGCGCAATCTGGCCCGCAACCTGGCCTGGATGATGAAATGCTTCGAGGCGGGAGAGAAGGCGGGCGTCGCGCTGCCGCAGACAGAGCGGGAATTCCAGACGAACTTTGTCCGTTGATGAATGCGCCTGTGCAGACAGCTGTCATCAAAAGCCTGTAAGGACTTAAACCATCCTGTTGAATGGGGAGAATTACATGACCTACATAACAACTTACACCGGAAAGCATTTTGATCCGATCGAGATCGACGCGGAGTTGATTGATATCCGGGATATCGCCCACGCGCTGTCACTGCTGTGCCGCGCGAACGGACATCTGCGGCATTTCTACTCGGTCGCGCAGCACTGCGTCAACTGCTGCCGTGAGGCGGAGGCGCGGGGCTATTCGGAGAAGCTGCAGCTCGCCTGCCTGCTGCACGACGCGGCGGAGGCCTATCTCTCGGACGTGACGCGCCCGGTCAAGGCGCTGCTGCCGGAATACCAGGCGGTCGAGGATCGTCTGCTGGACGTGATCTGGGAGAAATATATCGGTGAAGTGACGGAGACAGAACGAAAGCTGGTCTTCGAGATCGATGACGCGATACTGTCACTGGAATTTAAGGAGCTCATGCCGCAGCCGCTCTCCGAGGACTATAAAAATCTGAGATCGAAACCACAGACAGAGTACCGGAATCCTCTGGATGTAGAAAACAATTATCTGAGATGTTTTGAAAAATGAGCAATTCATTCAGCGATGCCCAGAATCGGGCAATCAGGCACGTGCAGGGACCAGCGCTCATTCTGGCCGGCCCCGGCTCGGGCAAAACCACCGTTGTGACAAACAGAGTGCAGTACCTGGTGCGGGACTGCCGCATATCGCCCTCCTCCATACTGGTGATCACCTTCACGAAGGCCGCTGCCACCGAGATGAAGGAGCGTTTCGGGCGCCTGATGGAGCGGAGCGGGGATGCGCCGCGCGGCTGCGGGAATGTGTCTTTCGGCACCTTCCACGCGGTCTTTTTCACGATCCTCAAGCTGTCCTATGGTTTCACTGCGGGAAATATTCTGCGCGAGGAGGTCCGTTACCAGTATCTGAAGGAGAGCGTCGAGCGGCAGAAGCTTGAGCTCGACGACGAGAATGAGTTTCTGGCCGGAATATCGGCGGAGATCAGCCTCATCAAGAATGAGCGGATTCCGATCGAAAATTATTTTTCCAAAAACTGCGCCGAGGAGATATTCCGGAAAATTTATACGGAGTACGAGGAGCGCAAGAAACGTGCGCGGCTGCTCGATTTCGACGATATGCTGACTTACACCTGGGAGCTGCTCTCGAAGCGGGCCGACATTCTCGCGGCCTGGCAGCAGAAATACCAGTATATTCTCGTGGACGAATTTCAGGACATCAACCGCATCCAGTATGATATCCTGAAGCTGCTGGCTCTGCCGCAGAACAATCTTTTCATCGTGGGGGACGATGACCAGTCGATATACCGTTTCCGCGGCGCGGATCCCTCGATTATGCTGAATTTCCCGAAGGATTATCCGGAGGCGGTGCAGATTCTCCTGAACGACAATTTTCGCTCGACGCGGCAGATCGTCGAGGCGGCGGGACGTGTCGTGCGCTGGAACAAGGAGCGCTTTCCGAAGGAGATCACAGCGCGCGGGGGAGAAGGCTCTGCGGTGCGTGTGTTGCCTTTCCCGGATCAGCAGCAGGAGTGCCTCTATATTTTAAAGGAAATTCAGGACTGGAAGAGGGCCGGGAAGAATCTTACGGACGCGGCGGTGATTTTCCGGACAAACACGCAGCCCCGGCTGCTTGTGCAGAAGCTGCTGGAGTACAATGTGCCCTTCCGCATGCGCGACACGATGCCGAATCTCTTCGAGCACTGGATCGCGAAGAATCTGTTCTGCTATATCCGGCTCGCGATGGGCTCAGAGCTGCGGCGGGATCTGCTGCCAGTGCTGAACCGGCCGAAGCGCTACCTGAACCGGGAGTGCCTGCCGGGCGAGCGGATTGACTGGGAGCTTATGCTGGAATACTATGAGGACAAGGACTATGTGTGCGACCGGATTGAGCGGTTGCGCTACGATATCCGGATGCTCGGGCGCATGGGTCCCTACGCGGCGGTCAACTATATCCGCCATGTAGTCGGCTACGAAGAATATCTCCGCGAGTACGCGAGGTTCCGGCGTATGAACGCGGAGGACCTGATTGAGGTTCTGAACGAGCTGCAGGAGAGCGCAAAGGATTATCGAACCTATGGCGAATGGTTCGAGTACATGGAGAAGTATAAGCAGCAGATGGAGGAAACGCGCCGCCGCCAGCAGGAGGTGAAGGACGGCGTGCACCTGACGACGATGCACAGCAGCAAGGGTCTGGAGTACGAGAAGGTCTGGATCCTCGACGCGGCGGAGGGCGTCACGCCCTACAAGAAAGCGGTGCTCGACGCCGATATGGAGGAGGAGCGTCGCATGTTCTACGTCGCGATGACCCGCGCGAAGCGCGAGCTTACAATCTGCTGGTCGAAGAAGCAGGGCAGCCACGAGGCACGCATGTCGCGCTTTGTGGAGGAGATGGAGGAAAAATGACAGAACAGTATCAGACAATCTATGAGGGCGGCGTTGGCGAGATTACGGAAAAGAAATCCCGCTTCATCGCGACGGTGCGGCCGGTGGAGACGGAGGAAGCGGCGCTGGCCTTCATCGAGGAGATGCGAAAAAAATACTGGGACGCGCGGCATAACTGCTGGGCTTATGTGCTCGGCGAACGGCAGGAGCTGCTGCGCTGCAGCGACGACGGCGAGCCGTCCCAGACCGCTGGAAAGCCGATGCTCGACGTGCTCGTCGGGGAAGGGCTTACGAATGTTGCTGTCGTCGTCACGCGTTACTTTGGCGGCGTGCTGCTCGGCACGGGCGGGCTCGTCCGCGCCTATCAGGCGGCGGCGCGCGCGGGACTGGAAAACAGTGTACAGATCACAAAATACTGGGGTACAAAGCTGGAGATCGGGACAGATTATGGCGGCATCGGAAAGCTGCAGTATCTCTTCGGTCAGAGGGGTACCCCAATGCTGGACGCTGTGTACACGGACAGCGTGAGCTTCACGGTGCTCGTCCCGGCGGCAAGGGTTCCGGAGATCACGAAGGCCGTCACCGAGGCCACGAGCGGCCAGGCCGCTGTCCGCGAGGGCGACAGCCTTTACTATGCGCTGCTGGATGGGGAGTATCTCCTGTTTTAAGGTGAAAAAGTTTAGAAAATTTTTCTAAAAAGTACACAGTATTTTCACAGACGAAACTTGCATTTCATTCTGAAAATCTTTACCATATTGTTTGAAACCCAAACTATTCTCGCAAAAGGCGGATCGTCGGACGGTTCGCCTCTTTTTTTATTTGGGTATGGAAGGAGAAAATACAGAATGAGTAAGATAATCGGGATCGATCTTGGCACGACGAACAGCTGTGTTTCGGTCATCGAGCACGACGAGCCGGTCATTGTGCCGAGCGCGTCGGGGAGCAGGACGACGCCGAGCGTGGTGGCCTTCACGAAGAACGGCGAACGGCTGGTGGGAGAGAGCGCGAGACGGCAGGCGGTGACCAATCCGGACAGGACGATCAGCTCGATCAAGCGTCACATGGGCGACGACTGGGGCGTCCGGATCGACGGCAAGGAGTATAAGCCGCAGACGATCAGCGCGATGATTCTGATGCAGCTGAAGAAGGACGCGGAGGAATTCATCGGGGAACCGGTGACGGAGGCGGTCATCACGGTTCCGGCCTATTTCAACGACATTCAGCGGCAGGCGACCAAGGACGCCGGGCGTATCGCGGGTCTGACCGTGAAGCGCATCATCAACGAGCCGACCAGCGCGGCGCTGTCCTATGGCCTCGACCACGGGGAGGCGCAGAAGGTCATGGTCTATGACCTCGGCGGTGGCACCTTCGACGTGTCTATCATTGAGATCGGCGACGGCGTCATCGAGGTGCTGGCCACGGCGGGTGACAATCATCTGGGCGGCGACGATTTCGACGAGCGGGTCGTGGACTGGATTGTCAAAAGCTTTAAAGAGAGTCAGCATGTCGACCTGCGCCGTGACTTTGCGGCGATGCAGCGTGTGAAGGACGCGGCGGAGCAGGCGAAGAAGGAGCTCTCCTCCTCGGACCGGACGCAGATCACGCTGCCGTATCTCACGCAGTCGCGTGGCGAGCCGCTGCACCTCGACCTCACGCTGACGCGGGCGAAGTTCGACGAGCTCACCTACGACCTGGTGGAACGCACCGCAGGTCCAGTGCAGAGTGCCCTGAGCGACGCAAGGATTTCTCCGTCTCAGCTCGGACGCGTGCTGCTGGTAGGAGGTTCCACACGTATTCCGGCGGTGCAGGCCAAGGTGAAGGCGCTGACCGGAAAGGAACCCTCCCGCAATATCAATCCGGACGAGTGCGTGGCGCAGGGCGCGGCCATCCTGGGCAGCACGCTGCAGGGCAACGGCCTGGCCGCAGCGGGCACCGGACAGGATCTGCTGCTGCTCGACGTGATTCCGCTTAGCCTCTCCATCGAGACGGTGGGCGGTGTGGCTACGCGGCTCATCGAGCGCAACTCCACGCTCCCCACGCGCTACTCGCAGGTATTCTCCACGGCGGCGCCCTATCAGCGTGCGGTGGACATTCACGTGCTGCAGGGAGAGCGTCCCATGGCACGCGACAATAAGACGATCGGAAAATTCCGCCTGAACGGCATCAAGAAAGCGCCGGCAGGCGTGCCGCAGATCGAGGTGACCTTTGACATCGACGCCAACGGCATTCTGCAGGTCTCCGCGAAGGATCTGGACACCGGGAAAGCGCAGTCCATTACGATCACGGCGAACGACCGCATGTCCGATGCGGAGATTGACCAGGCCATCCGCGACGCGGCGGCCTATTCCGGCCAGGATCAGGTGCGGCGCGAGGCCATGGAGCTGCTCGACGAGTGCAGAAAGCTGCTCGGGCAGGCCGATCAGATTATCAGAAACAACGGAAAGCAGATGGATAAGCAGCAGAAGAAGCAGATCAAAAATGACAGCGCGAGACTGCAGAAGCTCGTGAGCAAGTGCCGCCTCGACAAGGTGACGGATGCTGACATCCAGGCGCTGCGCGAGGCGAAGAGCCAGCTTGAGAGCAGCACGGCGGGGTATTCGGAGCGGGGGTGAGATCTGAAAGGGCGTCCTGAATGCAGGACGCCCCTGTTTTTTAAGCAAGTTTACTCAGCACATCTTCGAGCGCATCGAGCGTCTCGCAGACATCTTTTTCATTCGCGTTCTCGCCCATGTGGCCGATACGGATGACCTGTCCGGCGAGGACGTCAAAGCTGCCGGCGATCATGATGCCATGTTCGCGCTTCATGCCTTCCAGAATATCCGCGGCGCTGATTCCCTCAGGCACGCGCACAACGGTCACGGTGTTGGAGTAGCCGTTTTCCAGATAGAGGGAGAGTCCCATATCGAGAATGCGCTTCCGGCAGAGCTCGCCGAGCTTCCGGTGCCGCTCGAAGCGCCCGGGGTCGGCCTTCACATTTTCCAGTGCGGTCCGCAGCCCGTAGATGTCGCTGATCGGCATCGTATAGGGAAACCACTGATTCTTATAATAATCCCGGAATACGAGAATATTCGCGTAGAAGGAGGCGATAGGCACCTTCCGTTCCTCCATGGCCTTCATGGCCGCGGGACTCACCGTCACAAAGGTCAGGCCGGGAGGGGCGGAGAGCGCTTTCTGCGAGCCTCCGCAGACGATGTCGAGCTGCCCCGCATCCACATGCAGCTGCTCGCCGAACATGGCGGACACGGAATCGACGACGGAAAAAATGCCGTATTCGTGGAGCGCACGGCCCATCTCCTCCACCGGATTCAGCACGCCGCTCGGCGTGTCGCAGTGCACCATCGCCGCGTACTTGAAGTCGTGATGTTCCTCCAGATAAGCGCGGAACGCGTCCACGTCGATCGCACGGGTGTAGGGGGCTTCGTAGAAGACGGGTTCCCCGCCGTAGATCTTTACAAAATCGGCGAAGCCGCGGCCGTATACGCCGTTGTCCACAACCAGCACCCGGTCGCCCGGCTCGGTCAGAGAGGCGCAGGCGGCCTCGAGGCCGAGGATGCCCTCGCCGTCCAGAATGTAGGCGAGATTTTCGGTTTCCAGAAGCTCGCTGATCAGCGAGCAGGTGTCGCGATAATAGTCGTAGAATTCCGGGTCGAGATCCGGGTTCGTGCAGGCGAGGCTTCTCGCCTGGCGCACATTTTCACGGACCTGCGTGGGTCCGGGGGTCATGATTTTATACATGTCGGCAGGTTTCCTTTCTGGGTTATATCACATTTCAAAATTTACACTTTGTTTCCATATCTTATGCTGCGGAAAACGTCCCGCATGGGGGAGCTTCCGTATTGAGGCGCTGTTTATCAATCCTACATGGTCTGACGCCTGACAACTCTCCTCACGCCCTCAGCGATTGGCAGCACCAGCACTGCCGCGACGCCGATCTGCACGAGATTCCCCGGAATCGACAGCGCCGGGGCGATCCAGTTTCCATAGATGATGCCCTCGGCGATATAATAGCCGACGATCTTGATGACGCAGGCTGCCGCGATGGCGAGCGCGTTCCAGCCGAATCCGTGGTGCCGTTCCGTAATCGTGCCAACTGTCCAGCCCATCAGTCCGACGACCACAAAGGTGAAGGGAGCCCAGAGCACCCAGCCGCCCATCAGGTCGAAGAGCGCCATGCCGATGGAGCCGGACAGCGCGCCGCAGCGCTTTCCGAAAATGATGGCCGCGAGAAACAGCGGGACGTTTCCTAAGTGTACCAGGCCGCCGTTCGCCGCGATCGGCAGGCGGATATTGACAAAACCGGTGGCGACGAAGGTGAGGGCGATGCACACGCCGGTGATCGCGATCTCAGAAACGTTGACGTTATTTTTATCAGAAGTAATTTCTCTTGTGCTCATATGCGTTTCCTCTTTTCTGCAAATGGTCAGTCTGATGTCTGTGTACTTCTGTTCTGTATGGAAGCCATTCAGAGCTTTTTAAGTATCCTACTCCGCATCTGGCTATTTGAAAATAACCAGTTTTATCATTTTTAATAATGCCAGATAAAGAGCTTGTCAGCGAATCTAAAATATGATACGCTTCATTTATCATTTTTTACAGACGGAGGAATTGCGAAATGAACTTTTTGGAGGAGCGCATCATCAGGGACGGCATTGTAAAAGAGGGAAATGTCCTGAAGGTTGACAGTTTTCTGAACCATCAGATGGATATTCAGCTGTTTGAACAGATGGGAGCTGAGTTTAAGCGGCGTTTTGAGGGGGTGCCGATCAACAAGATCCTGACGATTGAGGCATCCGGCATTGGTATCGCCAGTATTGTCGCGCGCTATTTCGACGCGCCGGTCGTCTTCGCGAAGAAATCCCACACGATCAATCTCGAAGGTGAGATGTATGTTGCGGAGGTTGAGTCCTTTACGCACCGCTGCAAGAATCAGGTCATTGTCTCGCAGAAATTCCTTTCACCGGAGGATCATGTGCTGATCATCGATGATTTTCTTGCAAATGGCTGCGCGCTGCAGGGTCTGATTTCCATCGTCAATTCCGCCGGGGCGACTGTCGAGGGTATCGGTATCGCAATTGAAAAGGGCTTTCAGCCCGGAGGACGCACGATCCGGAATCTTGGCTACCGCCTGGAGTCGCTGGCCATCGTGGAGAGCATGAACGCCGAGACCGGCGAGATTCGTTTCGCTCCGCAATCATAAAATCACCTGCAGATATAAAAGCCTGATCGATGCGTGTGTGCGATATGTGCTTCGCGGGTCCTCATCTGGGAATGCATTTACAAGAAAACAGACCGCGGCAGGAAGCCTCGCTTCTCGCCGTAGTCTGTGTGTTCCAGGTGTAGCGTTTTTGAAATAGCCGGACATCCTGCGCATAAAGTCCGGTTAGAAACGTTGTACCGGACGATGGAAATTCGTTCCCGTCTCTGTCATACCTCGAATTTATATCCCATGCCCCAGATCGTCTTGATGTACTCGCCCTTTTCGCCGAGCTTGCTGCGGAGCTTTTTCACATGCGTGTCGATCGTGCGCGCGTCCCCGAAATAGTCGTAATTCCACACATTATTGAGGATCTTTTCACGGGAGAGAGCAATCCCTTGATTTTCCATAAAATAGGCGAGCAGTTCAAATTCCTTGTAGCTCAGTTCCACGTCCTGGCCGTCGATATTGACCTGATGAGCTGATTTATTGAGCTCGATCCCGTCCGCATGCAGCACGTCCTCGCTCGCCAGCAGATTGGAGCGGCGCAGGATCGCCTCGACGCGCGCGACCAGAATCTTCGGGCTGAAGGGCTTGGTCACGTACTCATCGACGCCGAGTTCAAAGCCCTGCAGCTCGTCCCGCTCGTCGCCTTTCGCGGTCAGCATGATGATCGGCACCTTGGAGTAGCCGCGGATCTCGCGGCAGACCTGCCAGCCGTCCATCTTCGGCATCATCACATCCAGAATGATGAGCGCAATGTCCTTCTGTTCAAAGAAGATGTCGATCGCCTGTTCTCCGTCCCCTGCTTCGAGCACCTCATAATTCTTTTTTACCAGGAAGTCCCTCACGAGCTTCCGCATGCGGCTCTCATCGTCCACCACCAGAATCTTCAGTTTCTCCATAAGCCCACGCTCCTGTAATCCAGTTTTTTTTCATTCTATCAGTTTATTATGTCCATTTTGTGAATGATTCGCTTGACAAATGTGTTTCTTTTCGTTATAGTAAAGTCCGCTACAAAGATCTTTTGCGTTGCCTCTACAATCTTTCAGGGCTTGTAAAGGTTTCGACGGGGGTTTTGAAGTTGTGGCAGCCATCCGAAGGCACCGCGCAAGGTGCAAACCTAAATATAAACGCTGAAGATAATTTAGCACTCGCAGCCTAAGGGCTGCTGTCCGACTCAGGGCACCCGCACCCTGAGACCCGGGCATCATTGATGCGGGAAACGACATGCGTTAAGCTTTGCGCGCATGGGCGTATGATGAAGCTACTGAAGCCGTAAGCCTGCCGTCTGGCGTGCGGTGGAGGGAATGACAAACAAACGGCTGTGATGGGAGATACCGCAATGGAAGGGCTTTCGGACAGGGGTTCGATTCCCCTCAGGTCCACTTTGGAAAGGTTCTGATGTTCAGGACCTTTCTTTTTGTGATTGTAAAATGATAAACGGAGACTGAATGATGATAATGGCAGAATACTTATGGTCCCGGCAGGATACCGGCTATCGTGATTTCCAGAGAAAGCTGATGCCTACCGTGCCGCCGGAGGCGGTGATCGGCGTGCGCACGCCGATCCTGCGGACCTGTGCGAAGGAACTGAGAGGGACAGAAGATGCACGGCAGTTTATGACGGAACTGCCACATACTTATTTTGAGGAAAATCAGCTCCACGCTTTCCTGATTTGCGGAGAGCGGGATTTTGACGCTTGTATGGAGGAACTCCTGGCATTTCTTCCCTATATTGACAACTGGGCGACCTGTGATCAGCTTTCCCCGAAGATTTTCCGGAAGCACCATCAGGAGCTGCTGCCGTACATCGATCAGTGGCTTGCCTCAGAGCATCCTTATATCCTGCGCTTTGGCATCGGGATGTTGATGCAGCATTTTCTCGACGAAGATTTCGATGGGAAATACCCGGAGCGCGTCGCCGCGGTTCACTCAGAAGAATATTACGTGAATATGATGATCGCCTGGTACTTCGCCACGGCGCTGGCGAAGCAGTACGACGCGGTATTGCCCTATATCACGGAAAAAAGGCTCGACCCGTGGGTGCAGCGGATGACGATCCGCAAGGCCAGAGAGAGCTTCCGGGTCACGGAGGAGCATAAAGAGTTCCTGGCGGCGTATCGTTGAACTTTCTTCTTTACCGGATTTTGCTCTTATGTTATGATAAGGGGCGAAAGTGAGGAAAGAAAGTGGCAGAGCTTACACCAATGATGCAGCAGTACATGAAGACGAAAGAAGAGTACCCGGACTGCATCTTATTTTATCGTCTCGGCGATTTCTACGAGATGTTTTTTGACGATGCGAAGACTGTGTCCCGCGAACTGGAGCTGACGCTGACGGGAAAGAGCTGCGGCCTCGAGGAGCGCGCGCCGATGTGCGGCGTACCCTACCATGCGGTGGACGGCTACTTAAGCCGTCTGGTCTCGAAGGGCTACAAGGTCGCGATCTGCGAGCAGATGGAGGATCCCGCGCTCGCGAAGGGCCTTGTGAAGCGCGAGGTGGTGCGCATCGTGACGCCGGGGACGAATCTGAATGCCCAGGCGCTCGACGAATCCCGGAATAATTACATCATGAGCATCGTCTATGTCAGCGACCGGTTTGGCGTCTCCTTTGCGGACGTGACGACCGGCGATTATTTTGTCACGGAACTCGACTCCGCGCGGAAGCTGATCGATGAGATCGCCAAAATCACGCCACGGGAGCTGGTCTGCAATGAGGCGCTCTTTGTCAGCGGCGTCGACCTCGACGACCTGAAGGAGCGGCTCGGCATCTCGCTCTATTCCCTGGACAACTGGTATTTTGACGATGAACTGTGTCGGAAGGAGATCTGTGAGCATTTCCATGTGAATTCCCTCGAAGGGCTGGGCGTGCAGGATCTGGACTGCGGCGTCATCGCCGCCGGGGCGCTGCTGCGTTATCTCACGGAGACGCAGAAGACATCGCTTGCGCATCTCAGTAAGCTGCAGCCCTATGTGACGGGCAGCTATATGCTCATCGACAGTTCAAGTCGGAGGAATCTGGAACTGGTGGAGACGCTGCGCGAGAAGCAGAAGCGCGGTTCGCTGCTCTGGGTGCTCGACCGCACGAAGACGGCCATGGGCGCGCGCACGCTGCGCGGCTATATCGAACAGCCGCTCATCGACCGGGACGAGATCGAAAAACGGCTCAGCGCGATCGAGGAGCTGAACAGCCAGCTCATCACGCGCGACGAGCTGCGCGAGTATCTGAATCCGATTTACGACCTGGAGCGCCTGATCGGGCGCATCAGTTACCAGTCGGCGAATCCGCGGGATCTGATCGCATTTAAGACTTCGCTCGAAATGCTGCCGCCGATCCGCACGCTGCTTTCGGAGTTGAAATCGCCGCTTCTGCAGGAAATTCTGGAGGAGCTTGATCCACTCACGGATCTCTATGAGCTGCTTGACAAATCCATTATCGAAGATCCGCCGATCTCCGTCCGCGAGGGCAACATGATCAAAGACGGCTACAACGAGGACGTGGACAAATACCGCAGCGCGCGCACGGAAGGAAAATCCTGGCTGGCCGACATCGAGACGCGCGAGCGGGAGCGCACCGGCATCAAAAATCTCCGTGTCAAATATAACAAGGTCTTCGGTTATTATCTGGAAGTGACGAATTCCTTCAAAAATCTGGTGCCGGATGACTATATCCGCAAGCAGACGCTGACGAATGCCGAGCGCTACATTACGCCGGAGCTGAAGGAGCTGGAGGAGACGATTCTGGGGG
>JAJBTX010000008.1 GCA_020860645.1 Lachnospiraceae bacterium
GTGTTTCATAACCCCATCGGTGCCTTTCGCAGAAAGGCGGATTATAAGCATGAAACGATTACTCAGAGGCGGAACTGTTGTCAGCGGCGAGAGCCGGAAAAAACTGGACGTTCTGATGGATGGAGAGAAGATCCTCGCGGTGGGAGAGCATCTGGACGCTGCGGACGCCGAGGTGATGGATGTCACGGGGCGTCTGCTCTTCCCGGGCTTCATCGACGCGCACACGCATATGGCGCTCGAGGTGTCCGGCACGATCACGGCGGATAAATTTGACACCGGCACGAAGGCGGAGCTCGTCGGCGGAACGACCTGCATCATTGATTTTGCAACGCAGGAGCGCGGCGAGACGCTCTCGGAGGCGCTCGCGCACTGGCACGCCAAGGCGGACGGACAGTCCTCCTGCGATTATGCCTTTCATATGGCGATCGGCGAGTGGAACGAGGCTGTCAGCCGCGAGATGGAGGAGATCGTGAAGGGCGGGATATCCTCCTTCAAGGTCTATCTCACCTATGACAACCGTGTGGACGACCAGACGCTCTACGGGATTCTGACGCGCGTGAAGGAGCTGGGCGGCCTGGCCGGCGTGCACTGCGAGAATCACGGGATCATTCAGGCGAGGCTCGCGGAGGTGCTGCAGGAGAAGGGCAGCCGGCTGGACGTGAGTGATTATCCCTGGACCAGGCCGGCCGAGGCGGAGGCCGAGGCGGTTGCCCGTCTTCTGAAGATCGCGAAGTGTGTCGATACGCCGGTGATCGTTGTGCATCTGAGCACGGCGGCGGGCTACCGCGAGATCGAGCGGGCCCGGGCGGAGGGACAGACGGTCTACGTCGAGACCTGCCCGCAGTATCTTGTCATGGACGACAGTCGCTATGCCCTGCCGGACGGCAGGGGCAGGCTCTATATGATCGCGCCGCCGCTGCGGAAGACTTCTGATCAGGAGGTGCTCTGGAAGGCCCTCTCGGAGGATCAGTTACAGACGATTGCGACCGACCACTGCAGCTTCACGCCGAAGCAGAAGCTGGCCGGGGAGGCGGATTTCTCGAAGACGCCCTGCGGCATGCCGGGCGCGCAGGAGCGCCCCATGCTGATCTGGCATTATGGCGTGAGTACAGGACGCCTGACGGTGGAACAGATGTGCCGTTATCTGTCGGAGAATCCGGCGAAGCAGTACCATCTCTACCCGCGGAAAGGCGTGATCGCGCCGGGGAGCGATGCGGACATCGTCGTCTGGAATCCCGAAGAGGAGTGGACGCTCAGCGCTCATAACCAGCAGTCCGCGGCGGAATACTGCCCGCTCGAAGGCACGCAGCTCAAGGGAATGGCGGAGAAGGTGTTCCTGCGGGGTGAGCTGGCAGCGGAGGACGGGAAGGTTCTGAAGGCAAACCTGGGAATCTATATAAAGCACTGACAGCCATGCTTTTTGTGCGGCACATGCAGAAAAACTGCATTCTGCCCATGTATTTGACGAAGAGCTGACAGGAAATATCAGTCGGGAGGTGTACAGATATGTACACACTGGATATTAACGGAAAAATATATACGACAGAGCAGGATAAGAAACTCCTGCGTTACCTCCGGGACGACCTGCACCTGACGGCGACCAAGGACGGCTGCAGCGAGGGCGCCTGCGGGACCTGTACGGTGCTGGTCGACGGGAAGGCCACGCGCGCCTGTATCCCGACGCTCTCGAAGCTGGAGGGAAAGAAGATTGTCACGGTAGAGGGCCTGACAGAGCGGGAAAAGGAAGTTTACGGCTATGCCTTCGGCAAGGTCGGCGCGGTGCAGTGCGGCTTCTGCATCCCGGGCATGGTGCTCTCCGGCAAGGCGCTGCTCGACGTGAATCCCGACCCGACCAGGCTCGAGGTGGCGGCGGCGATCCGGAACAATATCTGCCGCTGTACCGGTTACAAGAAGATTATCGAGGCGATCCTGCTGAGCGCGAAGATGTTCCGTGAAAATCTGCCCGCTGTGGACGAGGAGGGCGTCGTGACGGTCGGGCAGGCGATGCAGCGGATCGACGCGCGCGAGAAGGCCCTTGGCACTGGAGAATATGTAGACGATCTTTATCTTGACGGCATGATCTACGGCAGCGCGGTGCGCTCCCGTTATCCGCGCGCGCGGGTGCTCGCGATCCATACGGAGGCGGCGAAGGCTCTGCCGGGCGTCGTCGGCGTCTTTACGGCGGCGGATGTTCCGGGCAGCGTGAAGGTCGGCCATCTCGTGCAGGACTGGGATATGATGATCCCGGTCGGGAAAGAGACGCACTATCTGGGCGACGCGATCTGCCTCGTGGCAGCGGAGACGCCGGAGATTTTAGAGCAGGCAAAGGCGCTCGTCGAGGTGGAGTATGAGGAGCTCCCGCCGGTGCTTGACCCCTTCGAGGCGATGAAGGAGGATGCGCCGCGGGTGCACGCGAAAGGAAATATTCTGGCGCATGAGCATCTGGTTCGCGGCGACGCAGACGCGGTGATCGCACGGTCGAAATATAAAGTGACCAATCACTACGAGACTCCGTGGACGGAGCACGCCTTTCTCGAACCGGAGGCGGCGGTCGCGATGCCCTTCGACGATGGGGTGTTCATCTATTCGAGCGACCAGGGCGTCTACGATACGCAGCACGAGTGCTGTCTGATGCTGGGGCTTCCGCCGGAGAAGGTGATTGTAGAGAACAAGCTGGTCGGCGGCGGCTTCGGCGGCAAGGAGGACGTGACGGTGCAGCACCACGCGGCGCTGATCGCCTACCTTACGAAGCGCATTGTGAAGGTAAAGCTGACGCGGAAGGAGAGTATTCTGATTCACCCGAAGCGCCATGCGATGTGGATGGACGTCACCTCGGCCTGTGATGAAGAAGGACACCTTACTGCAATGAAGGCGGTCGTTGTCTCGGATACCGGCGCCTACGCCTCGCTCGGCGGGCCGGTGCTGCAGAGAGCCTGTACCCATGCGGCCGGACCTTATAATTTTCAGGTCATTGACATCGACGGCAAGGCCGTCTATACAAATAATCCGCCCGCGGGCGCGTTTCGCGGCTTCGGCGTGACACAGACCTGCTTCGCCTCCGAGATGAATCTCAATCAACTCGCGAAGCTCGTCGGCATCTCTCCCTGGGAGATCCGTTACCGCAACGCGATCCGACCTGGCCAGGTGCTGCCGAACGGGCAGATCGCGGACGCCTCCACCGGCGTCGCGGAGACGCTGGAGGCGGTGAAGAAGATCTACGACCGGGAGCCCTATGTCGGCATCGCCTGCGCGATGAAGAATGCGGGCGTCGGCGTCGGCCTGCCGGACTTCGGTCGCTGCAGGCTTCTGGTGAAGGATGGAAAGACGCAGATTCATGCCGGTGCGTCCTGCATCGGGCAGGGCCTCGGCACGGTGCTGACCCAGGTCGTCTCGCAGACGGCGGGGCTCAGGCTCGATGAGCTCGTCTACTTCCGACCGAACACCTCGCGGGCGCCGGACGCCGGTACGACCTCCGGCTCGCGTCAGACGCTGATTACCGGTGAGGCGGCGAGGCGGGCGGCAGAGCTCCTGAAGGAGGCGCTGAAAGGACATACGCTGGAGGAGCTGGAAGGGCAGGAGTTTTACGGCGAATACCTCGCGAAGACCGACCCGATGGGCGCGGACGTCCCCTATCCGGTGTCCCACGTGGCCTACGGCTACGCCACACAGATGTGCGTCCTGAACGAGGACGGCACGATCAAGGAGATGATCGCGGCCCATGATGTCGGAAAGGCGGTCAACCCGAAGAGTGTAGAGGGGCAGATCGAGGGCGGCGTTGTGATGGGCATGGGCTACGCGCTGACGGAGCAGTATGTTCTGGAAGGCGGCGAGCCGAAGTCCAAATACGGGACGCTCGGTCTGTGGAAGGCGGATAAGGTGCCGCCGATTCACACGATCATCGTCGAGAAGCCGGGCATCGATAAGGCCTACGGCGCGATCGGCATCGGAGAGATCACCTCGATCCCGACGGCCCCGGCGATCGCGGGCGCGTATGAGCGGCTACAGGGGGAGTTTCAGACAAAGTTGCCGCTTGAAAATACGCCCTACGCGAAAAAGAAGCGCGGGCACTAAAAATTCAGAATGGAGATTGTTATGAATCCGTCAACATTTATAGTAAGAGGAGATATTTGTTACAGTGAGGTCTGCGGGGAGCTGAAGACGCTGGAGCGGGGATATCTGGTCTGTGAGAACGGCCTTGTGGAGGGCGTCTACGGGAGCCTGCCGGAGCGCTTCGCGGGAATTCCCGTGCGGGACTTCGGGCGTCAGATGATCATCCCCGGGCTCGTCGACCTGCATGTGCACGCGCCGCAGTATTCCTTCCGCGGGACGCACATGGATCTCGAACTGCTGGACTGGCTGAACCGCTATACCTTCCCGGAGGAGTCGAAATATGCCGATGAGGATTACGCGCGAAAGCGGTACACAGTCTTTGTTAATGATCTGCGGAGGGGTGCGACGACCCGCGCCTGCATTTTCGGGACGCTGCATGTCCCGGCGACTGAGATCCTGATGGATCTGCTGGAGCAGTCCGGGCTGCGCACGATGGTCGGCAAGGTCAATATGGACCGCAACGCGCCGGATTATCTGTGCGAGGAGAGCGCGGAAGTCTCCGCCCAGGATACCGTCGAATGGGTGAAGGACTGCCGGAAGCGCTATCGCAATACGAAGCCGATCCTGACGCCGCGCTTTACGCCGAGCTGTACGGATGCGCTGATGGAGAATCTGAAGAAGGTTCAGCTGCGCTACGGGCTGCCGCTGCAGTCCCATCTATCGGAGAATTTAAGCGAGATCGAGTGGGTGAAGGAGCTCTGCCCCGAGGCGGAGTTCTACGGCGACGCCTACGACCGCTTCGGTCTCTTCGGCGCGGACTGTCCGACCATCATGGCGCACTGTGTCTACTCCGACGAGCGGGAGATCCGGCGGATGAAGGAGAACGGCGTCTTCGTCGCGCATTGCCCGGAGTCCAATATGAATGTCTGCTCCGGGATCGCGCCGGTGCGGCGTTTCCTCGACGAGGGACTGCACGTGGGAATGGGGAGCGACGTGGCGGGCGGCACGGTTTTAAGCATTTTCACGGCGATGATGCACGCGATTCAGGCCTCGAAGCTTCGCTGGCGGCTCGTGGACGATAGCCTGAAGCCCCTGAGCGCGGCGGAGGTCTTCTATCTGGGCACGAAGGGCGGCGGCGCCTTCTTTGGAAAGGTCGGCAGCTTCGAGCCGGGTTATGAATTTGACGCGGTCGTGCTTGACGACAGCCGGCACTCTGCTCCATGTGAATACAGTATCGCCGACCGGCTGGAGCGATTCCTCTATTTTCATCAGGAGCAGGATATTAAGGCAAAATATGTGGCGGGAGAGGAGCTTTTCTGCTGAGCTGTTATAAATCTGAAAGGGAGGCGGCTTTATGGAAGAAAAAAGCAGCGTACTTGGTAAAAGCGTAAAGAGGGTGGACGCGCACGACAAGGTGTGCGGGATCACAAAGTACACCGACGACCTCTGCGGGAAATCGCTGGTGGCCAGGGTGCTGCACTCGACGATCGCGCACGGGCGCGTGGTATCGGTCGACTGCTCGGAGGCGGAGAAGATTCCGGGCGTCGTCAAGGTCGTGACCTGTTTCGACGTGCCGAAAAATTATTTTCCGACGGCGGGGCATCCCTGGTCGACCGACCCGGCGCATCAGGACGTGGCCGACCGGCTGATGCTGAATGAGCATGTGCGTCTCTATGGGGACGACGTGGCGGCGGTCGTCGCGGAGGACGAGGTCGCGGCGGCGCAGGCGCTGCGTGCGATCCACGTGGAGTACGAGGAGTATCCCTTTGTGTTCGACGTGCAGAAGGCGATGGAGGACGGCGCGCCGCAGCTCCACGAGGAATTTCCGAATAATATCCTGAAGCATACGAGTATCCGGAATGGGAATTACGAGGAAGCGATCAAAGAACCCGGCCTTATCAAGGTTGAGGGCTGGTATGACACGCCGACCGTTCAGCACTGCCATATCGAGAATTTCATCTGCTACGCGGAGATGGATAAGGGCAGGATTGTCGTCACGGCTTCCACACAGATTCCGCATATCGTGCGGCGCGTGGTCGGGCAGGCGCTCGGCATTCCCTGGGGCAAGGTGCGTGTGATCAAGCCCTATATCGGCGGCGGCTTCGGCAACAAGCAGGACGTGCTCTATGAGCCGCTCTGCGCCTGGCTCTGCACGCTGGTAGGCGGCAGACGCGTGAAGCTCGACTGCACGCGCGAGGAGACCTTCGTCTGCAACCGCGTGCGCCACGCGATCCGCGGCCACATCATTTCCTGGGTGCGCCCGGACGGCACCTACGCGGCGCGCAAGCTGGAGATGTTCTCGAACCAGGGCGCCTACGCCTCTCATGGCCACAGCATCGCGGCGAAGGGCATGGGCGCGTTTCCGCAGATGTATCCCTGCCCGAATGTGGATGCGGATTCCTATACGGTGTTCACGAACCGCCCCGCGGCGGGAGCCATGCGCGGCTACGGCATTCCGCAGGCGATGTTTCTCTTTGAAAGTCATACGGACGACGTCGCGAAGGCGATCGGCATGAGCCCATTGGAATTCCGGCAGAAAAATCTGATGCCGGTCGGCTTTACGGACGCCTTCTCAAAGAACGTGCTGTATGATGATTCTTTTAATCAGTGTATCGACAAGGCGCGCGCCTATATGGATTACGACCGGAAATATGCGGAGTACGCGCAGCAGGACGGACCGGTCCGCAGAGGCATCGGGCTCGCAGCCTTCTGGTACAATACGGCGGTCTGGCCGATCTCGCTCGAGTCCTCCTCCTGCCGGATTGTGCTCAATCAGGACGGCTCTGTCCAGGTGCAGGTCGGCGAGACGGAGATCGGACAGGGCGCGGATACGACCTTCACACAGATGGCGGCGGAGACGCTCGGCATTCCGCTGGAGAATGTGCACGTTGTCTCCTGCCAGGATACGGATGTGACGCCCTTCGGCACCGGCGCCTATGCTTCCCGGCAGACCTATGTGGCGGGCTTCTCCATCCACCAGACGGCTTTGTTATTGAAGGAGAAAATTCTGAATTACGCGCACGAGCTGACGCGCATGCCGGTCAGTATTCTCGACATTGTGGACGGCATGATCGTGCGAAAAACGGATTATCAGGTGCAGATGTCGCTTGAGGAGCTGGCGACCGAGGCGCTCTACAGTCTCTCGCACAGCGAGCATCTGACGGCGGAGAGCACCTACCAGATCAAGAGCAACGCCTACTCCTTCGGCTGCACGATCGCGGAGGTGGAGGTCGATATCCCGGCCTGCCGCGCGACGCTTCTGAACATCATCAATGTCCACGACTGCGGCCGCCTCATCAATCCGGCGCTCGCCGAGGCGCAGGTGCACGGCGGCATGAGTATGGGCATCGGCTACGGACTCTCGGAGCAGCTGCTCTTTGATGAGAAGACCGGAAGGCCGCTCAACAACAACCTGCTCGATTACAAGCTTTCGACCTTCATGGATCACCCGCACCTCGAGGCGGAGTTTGTGGAGAACTATGAGCCGACCAGCGTGTACGGGACGAAGGCGCTCGGCGAGCCGCCGGTCTGTTCGGTCGCTCCCGCGATCCGCAACGCGATCCTGCAGGCGACCGGCGTGGCGGTGAATGAGCTGCCGCTGAACCCGCATAATCTGTTCCGGAGATTCCGCGAGGAAGGACTTGTATGACGGCAGCGAAAAGAGCAAAAAGGGAAGGAGATATGGCGCGATGTATGATATGAAAGCACTCTATGAGGCGGAAAGCGTCTCCGATGCGATCCGGCTTTTGCAGGAGCACCCGCAGGCGCAGATTATCGCCGGGGGCAGCGACGTGCTCGTGCAGATGCGCGAGGGACGGCGCGCCGGTGCGGAGCTCGTCAGCATCTACATGATCGACGCGCTCCGGGGCATTACGATGGAGGAGGACGGAACGATCCGCATCGGTTCGCTCACGAGCTTCTCCCACATTACGAAGGATCCCATTATTCAGAAGTATATCAACGTGCTCGGCGAGGCGGTCGACATGGTCGGCGGGCCGCAGATCCGCAATATCGGGACGATCGGCGGGAATACCTGCAACGGCGTGACGAGCGCGGATTCCGCGTCGACGCTGCACGCCTGGGACGCGATCGTCGAGCTCACCGGGCCGGAGGGCGTGCGCCGCACGCCGATCAAAGACTTTTATATCCGGGCCGGCAAGGTGGATCTGCATCCGGCGGAGATCGAGACCGCGATCCTGATTCCGAAAGCGGCCTACGAGGGTTATTATGGTCATTACATCAAGTATGCGATGCGGAACGCGATGGATATCGCGACGCTCGGCTGCTCCGTGAATGTGAAGCTCACGGAGGATAAGGAGCGCATCGAGGACGTGCGGATTGCCTACGGCGTCGCCGGCCCGGTGCCGATGCGCGCGCCGCATGCGGAGGACTACGGACGCGGAAAGGCGCTGACGGAGGAGATGATCGACCAGTTCTCAAAGTCAGTGCTGGAGGATATCAATCCCAGGGACAGCTGGAGGGCGAGCAAGGCCTTCCGTGAACATATTTCTCAGGTGCTGGCGGGGCGCGCGCTCCGCGAATCCATCCGTCTGGCGGGAGGTGAGATTCATGGCTGAAAGACAGTATAAGCTGGTGCACTGCACGATCAACGGAGTGGAGCGGGAGACGATGGTCGATGTCCGCGCCTCGCTGACCGACATGCTGCGGAACGACTACCAGCTGACAAGCGTCAAGAAGGGCTGCGAGGTCGGCGAGTGCGGCGCCTGCAACGTGATCATCGACGGTGAGTGCTACAATTCCTGCATCTATCTGGCTGTCTGGGCGGAGGGAAAGAATATCCGCACGCTCGAGAGCCTGATGGGGCCGGACGGAGAACTCTCCGATATCCAGCAGGCTTTCATCGACGAGACCGCCGTGCAGTGCGGCTTCTGTACGCCGGGCTTCATCATGAGTGCGGTCGAGATCCTCGAGAGCGGAAAGGAATACAGCCGCGACGAGCTGCGTAAGCTGCTGAGCGGGCACCTGTGCCGCTGCACGGGTTATGAGAATATTTTAAACGCTGTGGAAAAGACGATGAAGAGGAGATTGGGCATCCTGTGATTTTTCCTTGCTATCGTTTTGAAAGTCTGCTATAATCTAACTGCAAATTTTTTTATAGCCCGTCCGGGCCCTGTAATAAAGGAGATTATGTGATAGCAGACAAAGGCGCTTGTTTTTTCATGGACAAAGTGCCTTTTTTCTCAAATATGGGGCTCATGGGCGAAAAAGAAAAGGAGGAATGTACTATGAAAAAGAAACTGTTGGCAGTTCTTCTGTGTGTGGCGATGACGGCTTCTCTTGCTGCCTGCGGCAGCTCGAGCTCGAGTGACAGCTCGTCTGACACGACCACTGAGGAGACATCTGAGGACACGGAGGAAGCGGAGGAGACGGAAACGGCCGATAGCTCTGCCGCATCGGATATCAAGATCGGCGTGATCTACGTCGGCGATGAGAACGAGGGCTATTCCGCATCCCATATCAACGGCGTGGCGGCTGCTGCCGAGGCGCTTGGTATCTCTTCCGATCAGATCATCGAGAAGACGAACATCCCGGAGGATGAGACCTGCTACGACGCGGCGGTCGACCTTGCGGAGCAGGGCTGCGACATCATCTTCGCGACGAGCTTCGGCCATGAGGATTATCTGTTCCAGGCCGCGACCGAGTATCCGGACATCGAGTTCTGCCATGCGACCGGCTACCAGGCTGCGAGCTACGGACTGGACAACGTACATAACTACTTCGATTATATCTTTGAGGCGCGTTATGTGTCCGGCGTTGTGGCAGGTATGAAGATCCAGGAGATGATCGATAATGGCGAGATCACCGAAGATGAGGCGAAGATCGGCTACGTCGGCGCATATCCCTACGCGGAAGTGATTTCCGGCTTCACGGCCTTCTATCTTGGCGCGAAGAGCATTGTAGACTCCGTGACCATGGAAGTGAAGTACACGAACAGCTGGGCGGACATCTCGCTTGAGAATGAGACGGCACAGGCGCTGATCGCGGACGGCTGCATCATGATCGGCCAGCACGCGGATACGACGGGCGCCCCGAGCGCCTGCGAGGACGCCGGAGTGTACTGCGTCGGTTACAACATCGACATGACCTCCGTGGCTCCGAGCGTTGCCCTGACCTCCTCCACGAACAACTGGGAAGTCTACTATGAGTACGCGATCAGCTGTGTGCTGAACGGCGAGTCGATCGTGACCGACTGGGCGGAAGGCTATTCGTCGGGCGCGGTGCTGATTACCGATCTCAACGAGGACATCGTCGCCGAGGGTACGCAGGAGGCGGTGGACGCTGCGGAAGCGGCGCTCAAGGACGGCAGCCTGCACGTGTTCGATACCTCTACCTTCACGGTGGACGGCGAGACGCTGGCGGATGATGACTATGTATACGATGGATACTATCACGAGTCTGAGCTCGCGTCCGCTCCGTCGTTCTCATACATCATCGACGGAATTACCGAGAAATAAAAAAGCAGTAAAGTAAGCATGGGGAAGCGGAGCTGCGGAGGGTAAGCAGTTCCGCTGCCTCTCTTTATAGGAGGTACTGCCTGTGGAAACGAACTACGCGATAGAACTGAAAAACGTGACAAAACGGTTCGGAGAGGTTGTAGCAAACGACAGCGTCGACTTAAGCCTTATGAAGGGGGAAATTCTCGCCATTCTGGGTGAGAACGGCAGCGGCAAGACGACGCTGATGAACATGATTTCCGGTATCTATTTTCCGGATGAGGGACATATTTTTGTAAATGGGCAGGAAGTGACCATCCGTTCGCCGAAGGATTCCTTCGACCTCGGAATCGGCATGATTCACCAGCATTTTAAGCTTGTCCCGATCTTTACGGCGGCGGAGAACATCGTGCTGGGGCTGCCGACGGAAAAGGGGCAGAATATGAGCCGGATCGAGGCCGATATTCAGCAGCTGGTCGACCGTTACGGCTTTGACATGAATCCCGCGAAAAAAATATATGATATGTCGGTCTCGCAGAAGCAGACGGTCGAGATCGTCAAGGTACTTTATCGCGGCGCGGAAATCCTGATTCTGGATGAGCCGACCGCCGTATTGACGCCGCAGGAGACAGAGCGGCTGTTCCAGGTATTGAAAAATATGCGGGATGATGGGAAATCCATCATCATCATTACACATAAACTGAACGAGGTCATGGAGATCTCGGACCGCGTGGCCGTGCTGCGCAAGGGAAAGTACATTGGTACGGTGAAAACCTCCGAGGCTACCATCCCCTCTCTGACCGAGATGATGGTCGGCGAGAAGGTGAGCCTGAATATCGACCGTTCCGAGCCGGTGAATCCCGAGCTCCGTCTGGAGATGAAGGGCGTTACCTGCAGGAACAAAGAAGGCACCGTCACGCTGAACAAAGCGTCCTTCGCCGCGCGCAGCGGTGAGATTCTCGGCGTCGCCGGTATCTCCGGCAGCGGCCAGAAGGAGCTGTTGGAGTCGATCGCGGGACTGCAGCATATGGAGGAGGGCGAGGTCTGGTACTACCCACCGGGCGGGGAAGCGCAGGCGCTCCATTCCCTGAGCGTCACCGAGATCCGGAATCTGGGCGTGCGCCTCTCCTTTGTACCGGAGGACCGGCTCGGCATGGGACTTGTCGGTTCGATGGACATTACAAATAATATGATGCTGCGGAGCTATCGGGACGGAAAAGGTCTGATCACAGACCGGAAGACGCCCGAGCAGCTCGCGCGGACGATCATCGAGGAGCTCGAGGTCGTCACGCCGGGCGTCACGACGCCGGTGCGCCGTCTCTCGGGCGGCAACGTGCAGAAGGTGCTGGTAGGACGTGAGATTTCGTCGAATCCGACGGTGCTCATGGTGGCCTACCCGGTGCGCGGACTCGATATCAACTCCTCCTATACGATTTACAACCTTCTGAATAAGCAGAAGGAGAACGGCGCGGCGGTCATCTGCGTCGGGGAGGATCTGGACGTACTGCTGGAGCTCTGTGACCGCATTCTGGTACTCCAGGGTGGCAGAGTAGCCGGGACGGTGGACGCGCGGACAGCGACTAAGGAGCAGCTCGGGCTGATGATGACCGGTACGATCGGAAAGGAGGAAGCGGTAGATGAACCATAAAGAACCCTTAGTACGAATGAAAAAACGGAGCACAGTCTCCCTGAAGCAGGCGGTTCTGGTTCGCCTGATTGCCGTTCTCCTCTCGCTGGTCGTCTGCGCGGTCTTCATCGTAATCGTGACGCAGCAGAACCCGATTCAGGTCTATGCCGGTATTATCGACGGAGCAGTCGGCACGGGCAGGAGAGCCTGGGTGACGATCCGCGAGACGGTGGTATTGCTGCTGATCGCTGTCGGCCTCGCGCCAGCCTTCAAGATGCGCTTCTGGAATATCGGCGCGGAAGGACAAGTGCTGATGGGCGGTCTCGCGAGCGCAGCGCTGATGATTTATCTGGGCGACCTTCTCCCGAATTTCGTCCTGCTTATCGTCATCTTTGTCGCCAGTATGCTGGCGGGCCTCATCTGGGGTTACATTCCGGCTTTCTTCAAGGCGCGTTACAATACGAACGAGACGCTGTTCACCCTGATGATGAACTACGTCGCGATGCAGGTCGTCACCTTCTGCATCGTCTTCTGGGAGAATCCCGCCGGATCCAACACGGTCGGCATCATCAACGCGGCCTCGCAGAAGGGCTGGTTTCCGACCATCGCGGGCAATTCCTACGTACTGAATGTGATCATCGTACTGGTCTTCACCGTGCTGATGTATTACTACATGGCCTACAGCAAGCAGGGCTATGAGATCGCCGTCGTCGGCGAGAGCCAGAACACGGCCCGCTACGCCGGTATCAACGTCAAACGCGTGATTAAGCGCACGATGATGATCTCCGGCGCGATCTGCGGTCTGGCGGGTATGGTGATCGTCTGCGGCGCAGGTCATACGATCTCGACGAGCACGGCGAACGGCCGCGGCTTTACGGCGATCATTGTGGCCTGGATGGCGAAGTTCAATCCTTTCTTCATGATTCTGATTTCGGCGCTGCTGGTCTTCATGCAGCAGGGCGCGATCCAGATCGCCACGCAGTTCGGCCTGAACAAGAACGCCTCCGACATCATCACGGGCATCATCCTGTTCTTCCTGATCGGCTGTGAGTTCTTTATCAACTATGAACTGGAATTCCGCAAAAAGCAGAAGGAGGCCTGAAGAATATGACTTTGATTTTAACCTTTATCCAGAAGGCGATCGGCCAGGGCATCGCGATTCTGTTCGGCGCCTCCGGCGAGATCCTGATTGAGAAGTCGGGCAACCTGAACCTTGGTATTCCCGGTATCATGTATATGGGCGGCGTGTCCGGCCTGATGGGAGCTTTCTTCTATGAGAATTCCGTGGAAAATCCGAACGGGCTCGTGGGTCTTCTGATCGCCCTTCTGATGGCGCTCGTCGTCTCCGCGCTGGGCGGCCTGATCTATGCTTTCCTCACGATCACGCTGCGCGCAAACCAGAATGTGGTCGGTCTCGCGCTCACGACCTTCGGCACCGGTTTTGGCAACTTCTTCGGCGGCTCGCTCTCAAAGCTGGCCGGCGGCGTCGGCCAGATTTCCGTGAAGACGACGGGCGAGGCCTTTCGCACGACGATACCGGTGCTCTCTGAGATCCCGATCATCGGACCGCTTCTGTTTTCTTATGGTTTTCTGACCTATCTTTCTATCATTCTGGCCTTTGTCATTGCCTGGTTCCTGACGAAGACGAGAAAGGGTCTGAACCTGCGGGCGGTCGGAGAGAGTCCGGCGACCGCGGACGCCGCGGGCATCAATGTGACGCGCTATAAGTACACGGCGACGATCATCGGCGCGGCCATCGCGGGACTCGGCGGTCTCTATTATGTCATGGATTATCTCGGCGGTACCTGGATTGAGAACGGTTTCGGCGACCGGGGCTGGCTCGCGATCGCGCTCGTCATCATGGCGCTCTGGAACGCGCGCAGCGCGATCTGGGGGTCCTTCCTGTTTGGCGCGCTGTATATTCTCTACATCTATGTGCCGGGGCTCTCGCGCGCGATGCAGGAGGTCTTCAAGATGTTCCCGTATCTCGTGACGATCATCGTGCTGGTTCTCACCAGCCGCCGCAATAAGCCGGAGAATCAGCCGCCGGCGAGCCTGGGTACCTCGTATTTCCGCGAGGAGCGCTGAGCATAGAATATCTTGAAGTGAATAGTGAAGATTTACAGGGTGTCAAAAACCGGATAGATGATCTTTGATGCCCTGTAGTTGTCGATGAAGGGGATAGAAGAGATGAAAAATGTGAAATATGGAAAGTGTGTGCGCTGCGGCAAAACCTATGAGGCGGTTCCGAATCTGACGAACTGCTCCTGTGGCGGCATCCTGGACATCGTGTATGACTATGATTATATCAGAGAAAATCTGACAAAGGAAAAGCTCGCAAAGCGGGAGGAGCGCTCGATGTGGCGTTACCGCGAGCTGCTCCCCGTGGAGGAGGAGACGCCCGCGCCGCCGCTGCGCGTCGGCTGGTCGCCGCTCTATGAGGAGCCGCGGCTGGCGGAGCAGCTTGGTATTGCGAAGCTCTATGTGAAGGACGACGGTCTCAATCCGACCGCGTCGCTGAAGGACCGCGCCTCCTCGATGGCGGTCGCCAAGGCTGGCGAGGCAGGAGCAAAGGTGATTGCCTGCTCCTCGACCGGCAACGCGGCCTCCTCCCTGGCGGGCAACGCGGCCGCGGCAGGCCTCTCGACCTATATCTTCGTGCCGTCCCGCGCCCCGAAGGGCAAGGTCGCGCAGCTCATGACCTTTGGCGCGACGGTGATTTCCGTGCAGGGCTCCTACGAGGACACCTTCGAGCTCTCAAAACAGGCCATCGACAGGTGGGGCTGGTACAACCGCAATGCGGCGATCAACCCCTATCTCTCCGAGGGGAAGAAGACGGTCGGCCTCGAGATCATGGAGCAGCTCGGCTGGCAGGTCCCGGACTATATTGCGATTTCGGTCGGCGACGGCTGCACGATCGCGGGTCTCTGGAAGGGTCTGAAGGACCTCCATGCCATCGGCTTTATCGACCGGCTGCCGCGCCTCATCTCGGCGCAGGCCAGCGGCTGCTGCCCGCTGAACCGCGCGATCGAGACGGGCGAGGACTGGCATCCGATGGAGGAAAATACACTCGCGGATTCGATTGCGGTCGGCGTCCCGCGCAATGCGGATAAGGCTTTGATGGCGATCCGGGAGTCGAATGGCCTGACGGTCAATGTGACGGACGAAGAAATCATGGCGGCGCAGAAGTTGCTCGGTTCGACCTGCGGCGTCTTCGGAGAGCCCGCCGGCGTCACCGGCACGGCAGGCCTCAAAAAGCTCTGTGAGCAGGGGAAGATCCCGGCCGACGCGACGGTCGTCTCCGTCGTCACCGGCAATGGCCTCAAGGATGTCGAGAACGCGATCCGCTCCTGCGGCGAGCCGATCTCGATTCCGGGCGATATGGACCGCCTGATGCAGGCGTTTGCGGAGAAGGGTATCACGGTATCATAAGCGGAGGCCGCCATGGAGCAGAACATTCTCTATAAAATGCTGCCCTCGCTCGAACGCTACGCGGAGGTGATTTCGCAGCTGGTGCGCATGCCGGTCACTGTCGTGGACGACCAGATGATCCGCATCGTGAGCAAGGGAGAGAGCGTGGGCTTAAGCGTCGGCGCGAGCCTGGAGCTCAGCGGAAACATCCTGCAGGCGGCGATCGACAGTGGGCGACCGCAGATGATGACGCATCCGAAGGGACATCCGGCCTGCCGTCACTGTGAGGAGCGGGACACCTGCCGGGACGTCGCGCAGATGCTCGCGCCGATCGTTGCGAACGGAAAGGTGCTGGGTGTGATCGGCTTTGTCAGCAACGACCGGCAGCAGTGGGAGCGCATCCGGGAGGAGAGCGCCGCCTATCTCGCGTTTATCGAACAGATCGCGAACCTGATCGCCTTCGAGGCGCTGCAGCAGACGGAGGCGGAGCGAAATCAGGAGCTGCTCTCCATGATGGATTTCGCGCTGAACCGCACTGCGCTCGGCATCCTGATGCTGGACAGCGCGGGAAATATACAGAAGCTCAACCGCACGGGACGGACTCTGATTGAGGACCGGCTCTACCAGCTCGGTGAACAGCCGATCAGCATTGAGGCGACCGGTGAAAAGCTTGGCCAGATGGATGTCTACCGTCTGCACTGCGGGAGCGGAAGCTGCTGCGTCGCGGGCAGTCTCTATCAGGTCAGTGTCGAGCACTTTGACCGTGTGCTGATCTTTGCGGACGACGAGGCGCTCCGGCGCAGGGAACGGCGGCCGACCGCCTTCTCACAGATTAAAGGGATTTCTCAGCAGATCATGGAGGTGCGCGAGCGAATCCGCAGTTCCGCGCTCTCGCCGTCCAATGTGCTGCTCTACGCGGAGGACGGTCTGCGCAAGGAGCTTTACGCGCAGGCGATTCATGAGCAGAGCGCCTATGCGGACAAGCCTTTTGTGCGGATCGACTGCGGGATGCTTCCGGCGCAGCAGACGGAGGAATATCTCTTCGGCGTGGCGGGGACCGGGGGCGCGGGCAGCCGCGGCAGACCCGGACGCCTGGAGGCGGCTGCGGGCGGCACACTGTTTCTCGATGATGTGGACGCGCTGCCGCTGGCGATCCAGCAGAAGCTGCTGCCGCTGCTCGAACGGCATGAGATCAGGCGCATTGGTTCCGGCAAGAGCCGCAAGGTCAGCTTTCGCGTTATCGCCTCGACGAGCGCCGATCTTGCGGAGCTCTGCGCGAAGGGACGTTTTCACCGTGGTCTTCTGTACCTGCTGGACGTGCTGCCGATCGAGATTCCGCCGCTGCGGGAGCGCAAGGAGGATCTGCGCCCGCTCGCGCTGGAATTCTTAAGCGACTGTGCGAGGACACTGGGGAAAAAGATCACGGACATCGAGCCGGCTTTCTGGGAGTCCGTCGAGGCCTACGACTGGCCGGGTAACATCCGGGAGCTGAAGAGCGCGATGGAATATGTCGTGAACATGCAGCGGGAGGAGGGAAAGATCAGCGCGGAGCGGCTGCCGCAGAGAGTACGGCCGGAAGCGCCGGGCTTTCTGAACGCCAGCCTGAATCTCGCGAAGCTGGAGGAGGAGACTTTTCGCCGCGCGCTGCTGTATCAGAAACAGACGGGCGTGTCCAATGAGGAGCTGGCCCGGATGATGGGGATTGGAATTGCGACATTTTATCGTAAAATAAAGAAGCTGGAAAACAGTGAAACTATCAAATAGATAGTGGCGCTATCAATTTGATAGTGAAAAAAATGCAGGAAACCGCTGAAAATCTATCATTTCGATTGAATTTTGACGGCTTCTTTTGCGTTTACCGCATCGTTGACGCAAAAAATCTTATCTTATACAATTTAAGCATAAGATAAAACAGTAAAAACAGCAGGAGGTTATCTATCGAGGATTGATCTGACAAAAAACGAAGCCGCCCTTGAGCGGAATATTCAGAACGCGAAGGAGAATGGGATCATCATCCCGACGATCCACGAGATGCAGCATCCGGAGGAGATTCCCGGAAAGATCAAGGATAAGCTGAAGGACGTAGGACTCTGGGATGTGAACCCGCTGAACCTGTTCCGCATCACCTGGAAGAACGAGCCGAAGGAGAGCGGCGGACTCTTTCAGAAGGTCCCGAATTATGTGGAGCTGCCGAGTGAGCTGACCGGCGTGCCCTGCCGCATCATCGCAATGGTCGGCAAGTGGTTCCCCACCGGCTGCCACAAGGTCGGCGCATCCTTCGGCTGCCTGGCGCCGCGTCTCGTGACCGGACAGTTCGACGTACAGAAGCACAAGGCTGTGTGGCCGTCCACCGGTAACTACTGCCGCGGCGGCGCTTTTAATTCCCGTCTGATGGGCGCGCAGGGCGTGGCGATCCTTCCGGCGGAGATGAGTCAGGAGCGCTTTGACTGGCTGCATGAGATCGGTGCGGAGGTCATCGCGACGCCGGGCTGCGAGTCGAATGTGAAGGAGATCTTCGACAAGACGAACGAGCTGAAGCAGGATCCGCAGTACATGATCTTCAACCAGTTCGAGGAGATGGGCAATCCGCTCTGGCACTACAATGTGACCGGCAACGCGCTGGAGGATGTCTACAATGCGATCAAGAAACCGGGTCAGAGACTCGCGGGCGCCTGCTTCACATCGGGTTCCGCCGGGACGATGTCCGCGGGCGACCGCCTGAAGGAGCTGCATCCGCAGATGAAGCTCGGCGTCGGCGAGGCGCTGCAGTGCCCGACGATTCTGAACAACGGCTTCGGCGGCCACCGCATCGAGGGCATCGGCGACAAGCACATCCCGTGGATCCACAATGTGAAGAACTCCGACATGGCGATCGCGATCGACGATGAAGATTCGCAGAGACTGCTCCGCCTCTTCAACACGCCGGAGGGACAGAAGTACATGAAGGAGGCGCTTGGCTTCGACGACGAGCTGATTGAGAAGCTGACCTGGCTCGGTATCTCCGGCATCGCGAATATGCTCTGCTGCATCAAGATGGCGAAGTACTACGAGTTCACCGAAAAGGATGTCGTCGTGACCGTCCTGACCGACTCCGCGGTCATGTACCAGAGCCGCATCAACGAGCTGAACGAGATGTACGGCGCTTACGATGTGAACGAGGCGCGGCTCGACCACAATCTCCACATCCTGAACCTCAAGACTGACAGTCTGATGGAGATGACCTACGCCGACCGCAAGCGCGTACACAACCTCAAGTATTACACCTGGGTCGAGCAGCAGGGCAAGACGAGCGAGGAGCTGAATGCGCTCTGGTATGACACCGAGGGCACCTGGGACGCGGTCCACGCGCAGGCGAAGGTTCTGGATGAACTGATCTGCGAGTTCAACGAGCGCACGGGACTTCTGAAGTAGAAAAAATGAAAGAAACGGTTCATGAAGTATCAAATATAATTTACAGGAGGTAGTTTCTTATGAAGTATGGTCGTACGTATAATTTTTCCGCAGGCCCGGCGATGATGCCGGAACCGGTACTGGAGGAGATCCGCGATGAGATGATGAACTATCGCGGATCGGGCATGTGCGTGATGGAGATGTCACACCGTTCAAAAGTCTATCAGCAGATTTTCGACGAGGCCGAGCAGGACTTAAGGGATCTGATGGGCATCCCGGACAATTATAAGGTGCTCTTCATCCAGGGCGGCGCGACGCTGCAGTTCTCGATGATCCCGATGAACCTGATGAAGAACGGCAAGGCCGTCTACATCGAGACCGGCGCCTGGTCGAAGAAGGCCATCGCCGAGGCGAAGAAGGTCGGCGAGGTGATTGTTGCCGCATCGAGCAAGGATAAGAATTATTCCTATATTCCGGACTGCTCCGATCTCGACATCCCGGATGACGCAGATTACGTCTACATCTGCGAGAATGAGACGATTCACGGTTCCACCTATCCGAAGCTGCCGAACACGAAGGGCCATATCCTTGTTTCCGATCAGTCTTCGATGTTCCTGTCGAAGCCCTGCAATGTCTCCGACTACGGCCTGATCTACGCGGGCGTGCAGAAGAATGTCGGCCCGGCCGGCATGGTGGTCGTGATCATCCGCGAGGACCTGATCCGCGACGATCTCACCGATCTGCCGATCTATCTGCAGTACAAGACTCATGCGGACAACGGTTCCATGTACAACACGCCGAACTGCTGGGCGATCTATGCCTGCGGCAAGGTCTTCAAGTATTTGAAGTCCATCGGCGGCCTGGAGGAGATGGCGAAGAGAAACGCGGACAAGGCGAAGATTCTCTACGACTTCCTTGACAGCTCGAAGCTTTTTAAGGGAACCGTTGTGGAAGGAGATCGGAGTCTCATGAACGTTACTTTTATCACCGGCGACGCGGATCTGGACGCGAAGGTGGTCGCCTGCACGAAGGCGGCCGGCTTTGACAACCTGAAGGGGCACCGCTCGGTCGGCGGCCTGCGCGCGTCGATCTACAACGCGATGCCGAAGGAGGGCGTCGAGGCTCTGGTAGAGTGTCTGAAGAAATTCGAGGCGGAGAACTGCTAAATGTCAAGTCATCGGGCAGCAGGCCTTGAGATCGCCTGCTGCTCCGGGCTGTAGAAAAATGTTGACAAAGGGGGATTATTATGCGTATTCTGGTAACGGACGGTATGGATGCGGGTGCTGTCGAGAAGCTTAGAAACGATGGCATCGAGGTAGTGGAACAGTATTATGAGGCTGACGAGCTGGGCGCGGCCCTGCGGGACTTCGACGGCGTCGTGATCCGCTCGGCGACGAAGATCAAGGAGCCGCAGATCGACGCGGCAAAGGGCAGCCGCCTGAAGCTGATCATCCGCGCGGGTGTCGGTGTGGACAATATTGCGGTGAAGTATGCCGAGGAGAATGGCATCACGGTTCGCAACACCCCGCGGGCGTCTTCCAACGCGGTGGCGGAGCTGGCGATTGCGCTTCTCTTTTCCTGCGCGAGATCGATCTCGATCGCGGGCAGCACGATGAGGCAGGAGCGCTGGGAGAAGAAGGCCTATTCCAAGGGCTTCGAGCTCGAGGGCAAGACGATGGGCGTCATCGGCTACGGCCGGATCGGACAGCTGGTCGGCAGGAAGGCGCAGGCGCTTGGAATGAACGTCCTCTCCAGCGTGCATCGCCACAAACCGGAGGGCTGCGAGTGCGAGACGATGCATTTCGTCCCGATGGATGAGATGATCTCCTCGTCCGATGTGATTGTCCTCTGCGCTCCGAGTGACGGAAAGCCGATGGTCGATGCGGAAAGCATCGCGAAGATGAAGGACGGCGTGGTGATCGTCAATGTCTCCCGCGGCGCGAACGTGGACGAGGCGGCGCTTCTGGACGCGCTGAACAGCGGTAAGGTCCGCGCGGCGGGACTCGACGTCTGGCTGAGTGAGAAGACCCCGAACTGGGAGCTGGCTTCCCATCCGTCTGTGAGCTGCACCCCGCATATCGGTGCGGGCACGAAGGAAGCCTCGAAGCGCATCGGCGCGGAGCTGGTGGACATCATCGAGGCCTTTGCGGCGGGGAACTAAAGAACAGAAGACGTAACAGGAGGTACATTCATGAGCGTATTTTCAGCAGCAGATATTCTGCTTCCGCAGGGGACGTCCTGCGAGGCCTGGTCCGTGATCGCCTGCGACCAGTTTACATCCCAGCCGGAGTACTGGGAGGAGGTGCGCAGAATCGCGGGGGATAAGCCCTCGACGGTCAACCTGATCCTGCCGGAGGCGGACTTAGGAGCGCCGGATGAGGAGGAAAAGGTCAGAAAGATCAACCTTACCATGGAAAAATATATGGAGGACGGCGTGTTCCAGACCTGTGAGCACTCGATGGTCTATGTGGAGCGCACGCTGCTGAATGGCTCCATTCGCAAGGGCTTGATCGGCAAGGTGGATCTGGACGCTTATGATTACAACAAGGGTTCGACCTCCGCGATCCGCGCGACGGAGAAGACGGTGGTCGAGCGCATCCCTCCGCGCATGCGTGTGCGGCGGAACGCGCCGATCGAGCTGCCGCATATCCTGATGCTCTGCGACGACCATAAAAAGATGCTGATTGAGCCGATCGGAGCCGTGAAGGACACGCTGCCGAAGCTCTATGATTTCGATCTGATGCAGGGCGGCGGACACATCAGCGGCTGGCTGGTAGACGGAAAGGTACTCGCAGATTTTGAGGCGCGGCTTGCCGCCTACGCAGAGACGATTGGGGAAAAATATGAGGGACTTGACGGGACGCCGGTGCTCTTTGCGGTCGGCGACGGCAACCATTCTCTGGCGACGGCGAAGGCCTGCTATGAGGAATTGAAGGCCGCGCATCCGGGCGAGGATCTCTCGAATCACCCGGCCCGCTGGGCGCTCGTGGAGCTGGAAAACATCCACGACGAGGCACAGGTCTTCGAGCCGATTCACCGGATCGTGACCGGTGTGGAGCCGGAGGCGCTTCTGAAGGAGCTGGAGGCGGGATGGTGTGCGAAGGACGGCTATCCGGTGACCTGGTTCGCGGGAGCGAAGAGCGGCACAGTTTATCTCGACCCGGCGAAGAGTCAGCTGACGGTTGGCGTGCTGCAGGCGTTCCTCGACGATTATCTTTCCCGGAATTCCGGCGAGGTCGACTACATCCACGGCGATGATACGCTCGCGGATCTCGCGAAGGCGGATGGGGCAATCGGATTTCTGCTTCCGCCGATGGAGAAGAGCCAGCTCTTCCGCGGCGTGGTCGCGGACGGCGCGCTGCCCAGAAAGACCTTCTCGATGGGACACGCGCAGGAGAAGCGCTATTACCTGGAAGGAAGAAAGATCCGGTAGATTATGAATAAAGCAGGAGGACGGCGCGATGCGGTCCATCAGGGAGATTTATAAAATCGGAAAAGGTCCGTCCAGCTCGCACACGATCGGGCCGGAGCGGGCGGCAAAACTATTTTTGAAAGACAATCAGACAGCGGAGCGGTTCACCGTTTCGCTGTTTGGTTCGCTCAGCAAGACCGGAAAGGGGCATGGGACGGATCGCGTCCTCCGGGAAGTGTTGGAGCCGACCCCGACGGAGATTATTTTCCGTACGGATATGCCGGAGAAGGTGACGCACCCGAACACGATGAAATTCGAGGCGTGGAAGGGCGGCGAGGTGGTCAGCAAGCTGTGGGTTGAGTCGGTCGGCGGCGGGGATATCCATATCGTCGGCGAGGAGGAAGACCCGGCGAGGCAGGAGGAGCTGGAAATCTATCCGGAAAATTCGCTGGCGGAGATTGTGCAGCAGTGCCGCCTCTGGAACTGCTCGCTTGCGGAGTATGTGGAGTTCAACGAGGGCGAGGAGATCTGGGACTTCCTGGGGACGATCTGGGAGGCCATGCAGAATTCCATCCATGAAGGCCTGAATGCGGAGGGGATCCTGCCGGGCGGCCTCGGCATCGCGCGCAAGGCGAAGATCCTCTATGAGAATCCCGCGCCAAACGAGGTACCCCAGGTGACGGAGGTGCGCTATGTGTCGGCCTACGCCTACGCGGTCTGCGAGCAGAATGCGGACTGCGGCACGATCGTCACGGCGCCCACCTGCGGAGCCTGCGGCGTCCTGCCGGCGATGCTCTATTACATGAAGGACCGTCGGCATCTCGACGAGCGGAAGATCCTGGAGTCGCTGGCTGTGGCCGGCCTTTTCGGCAATCTGGTCAAGCACAACGCCTCGATCTCGGGTGCGGAGTGCGGCTGTCAGGCGGAGATCGGCACGGCCTGCTCGATGGCGGCTGCGGCGATGTCACATCTGATGGGACTCGATACCGGGCAGATTCAGTACGCGGCGGAGATCGCGCTTGAGCATCACCTCGGACTGACCTGCGACCCGATCTGCGGGCTCGTGCAGGTGCCCTGCATCGAGCGGAACGCGGTGGCGGCGATGCGGGCGATCAACGCCTGTAATCTGGCCTATTTTCTGCATGATACGCAGCGGATTTCCTTCGACCTCGTTGTCAAGACGATGTACGAGACCGGCATCAGCATGAACCAGCGTTTCCGTGAGACCTCGGAGGGCGGTCTGGCGCGGATGTTCAGCAGGAGAAGACCCTCCGTGTAGGCGTATATGTCTGTCGGCATGGACGAAAGCTGCCGGACAGACTGGTCTGCTCTATGTCCATGTAAACCGGGATGTGGGCACATGCATTCTTTCAAGTATACAGCCCGCATAGTCCGGGCGGGAGTTTTTAACTAAGAAGGTGACTTTACAATGAATTTTAGGGAACAGGCGCAGACTCTGCAGCCTGAGATCGTAGCGTGGAGAAGGCAGCTTCATCAGATTCCGGAGCTGAACAATGAGACCTATGAGACGGCCGCGGCGATCACGCGGGTCCTGAAGGAAATCGGAATCCCCGATGAGGATATCCGCCCGATGGTGAAGGGCGCGGGACTCGCGGTTATGATTCACGGGAAGGATACCGGAAAATGCGTCGGCATCCGCGTCGACATTGACGCACTCGCGGAGGAAGAGAAGACAGGACTTCCCTTCGCGTCCACGAACGGAAATATGCATGCCTGCGGGCACGATACGCACGCGGCGATGGGACTGGGCGCAGCGAAGCTTCTGTATGAAAACCGGGAATCCCTGAACGGCGATGTGAAGCTGATCTTCCAGCCAGGCGAGGAGCTCTACCTCGGCGCGAAGGCCATGATCGAGGAGGGCGTGCTGGAGAATCCGAAGGTCGACGCCTGCATCGGAATTCACGGGATGCCGAACGAGGTGGCGCCCGGATTTTCCTGTGGCAGCATCTCCGTCACGAGCGGCTTTCCGGCCTTTGGCTGCAGCTCCTTCTTTGAAATGAAATTCATCGGCAAGGGCGGGCACACGGCGCATCCGGAGAAGGCGGTCGATCCGGTCTTCATGCAGGCGGCTGCGATCATGCAGCTCTACGGCGTGATCAGCCGTGAGACGGACCCGGCGACGCCCGCGGTGATCTCCGTCAGCTATGTGAACGGCGGCTCGGTCGGACGAATCGCGGAGGACATCACGATCGGCGGAGTCCTGCGTTCCCTCGACCGGGAGCGCAATCAGTGGATGTTCGACCGCATGGCGACGATCTGCAGATCAGTAGCGGAGAGTATGGGCGGACGTTGCGAGTGCACGATGAGAGACGGCGTGCCGGAGACGCGCGTAGATGCGAAGCTGCTGGAGATCGTGAAAGCCTCCGCAGCCAAAATCGTCGGCCCGGAGAAGGTCGTGATCCAGACGGAAGCCGATCTCGTGGGCGAGGATTTCTCCCACTTCGCGGATCAGATCCCCTGCGTCCACATCAAGCACAGCCAGCGCTACGACGATGGCCCGAACGATTATTTCCTGCACAACCCACAGTACGCGCCCTGCGAGGACGGCTTCTGGACCGGCAGTGGGACGCTCGCGCAGTTTGCGTGGGATTATCTGGAAAAAGAATGAGGACTGGATGCAGGACTCCGATCTTATCTGGTGGCGGGGATTTTCCCCGCCATAATTATTGATTCTTCAGGGCAGCAAGTTCAGCCTGCAGTGTTTTGATCAGAGCTGCCTGATCGGCATAAGCAGCTCTCAGATTTACATTTTCAGTAGTTAAAGTTTCGTTGGCTGTAGTCAGTTCCGTTTTTTCAGCAGTCAAAGTTTCATTGACTGTAGTCAGCTCTGCATTTTTGGCAGTTAATGTTTCATTAGCTGTAGCCAGCCCCGCATTTTCAGATTTCAGTTCTTTCATTTGATACTTGACCCAGTTTTCATGTCTGATATAGTCTTCGCGCGCCCGGCACTGGTCGCGGATGGTCTGGTCCGCGTTCAGCGCGTAGAGGGCTTCCGCCGCTTCGTCGATATTGGTGAATTTTTTGGCGAGCATCCTGACATCCTCCCATGTGGTGGCTCGGAAGAGACGAGCCCAGTGGTCTATATGCCAGTCCCGATCCTCCGATGTTGCTAAATCTATTTGTGTTAAGTCTACCACAGATAATCGGAATTTGTCACTATAAAGATGCTGGTCTTTGACGTTCAGCATTTGATAAGTGGCGTAAAATTCCGGTATTTCCTTCTCCGGAAATGGCGTGAAATTGAGGAAGCCGATCTGAATAGCCGGTGCGGCTTCCAGATAAGCCGAACCCTTCTGAAGCTGATCAAAGCTGCGGCAGAGATAGCTGAGGGACCGCTCCGGCCAGTTGTGCTCATTCAGAACCTGCATTTCGAGGTTGATATGGGCATGATTATTCAGGAGGATAGAAATATCGAGGATGAAGCTTTTCTCATCACAGGACTGTCCCAGAGCGATCGGGTTTGTAATCTCCAGCGACTGGATGCTGTCAGGTTCAAGATGAAGAAGCGAGGCAATGAGGCTCTTCAGGGTGGGTCTGCTGTGCTGCAGGACGGCGCGAAACATGTAGTCATTGGTCATGGGATAGTCGATTTTTCCGTTTGCGGAATAATAAGACGGCTGCCCTGAAACGGCGGACGTAGACTGAGACATAAATACTCCTCTCGGGTGTGGAAAGCTCGCAGCGCTGTATCGAAAACGAGCGTTTTATATGTTTTTAGTTTATAGTCGGAATCATTCCACGAATCGGGATACCGAAAACAGGATAACCTGCGGCCAGAGCCGCTTCACATGTGATGCATTCAGAATAGCATACATGCGGGACAGAGGACAAATAAATTTTTTATAAATTAGTCGGGCTGCATGCATTTCAGCTGCTTGACCTTCAGCATTGCCTCCAGATATCTGATCACGACAGGGATTTCCTCCACGGAGAGCGTCGAAAGAGCGTCATAGAGTGGCGGCGTTTGCCTATGCTCCGGCGCGGTCCCGAAAAGAATATAGTCGGCGGACAGGTTGTAGCGCTTGCAGAGTCGGCATAAGGTATCATGGGAAATCCCCTTTTTCCCCGTCTCGATCTCAGAAATAAAATTTGTGGAAACCTCCAGACTCTCCGCAAGCTGCGCCTGTGTCATATGCCTGCCGAGACGGAAATCCCGGATTAGCCTGCCGCATTCCAACCTGTCACTCTTCAACTTCATTTTCCACCTGCCAAACTTACTTTTCTAACATTTTCTAGAAAAATCAGTCCA
>JAJBTX010000100.1 GCA_020860645.1 Lachnospiraceae bacterium
TGTTTGTAATGCCTTCTTGTTTTTCTTTACCCGCTACCTCTCAGTTTCAAACTTTTTCTTTCCTCACTCTGTATCTTCTTCTCCATTATACTATAGTATATTTCACTTCGTGGGTCAACATTTTGTTGACAAAGAAGTTTTTATCGGGCAAACCATCGTACAACATAAAAAGAGAGAACTGCTCAGCAGCTCCCTCTCATCTGGTTTTCTGTTCCTTCTATTTTTCAGTTCCTTCCGTACCAGCATTCTGGACATCTTCGCCCGCCCCATCAGGTTCTCCTGTCACTCCAGGCTCCGGCATTTCGCCAGTCTCCGTATCTTCACCAGGGTTCGACGCTTCGTCAGTCTCTTCTAGCTCTTCAGCCTCTGCAGAGCCCGCCGTTTCCTCCGACTCCCGCGCCTTTTTGGTCTCGTACTCCAACTGGGCGTCGTAGCGCTCCTTCATCTGTTTGCCGCTGACATAGACGCCCACGATAACCGCGGCGGCGCCGATCAACGTAAACGCGATGATTGCCACGATCATAATCGTTCTGTCCGAACCGGCATCCTCCAGACCTTGAAAGAGCTGCCATGCGAGATAAAGAAGATAGGCACCCGCGAGGGCGTAAATCGCAAACCGTGCACGGTTTCTGTTGTCTTCACTCATATATCCGTCACTCCTCCGCTACCCAGCGCGCTGTGAGCACATGCTCGCCCGTCATCGTGACTGGCGTGTCCGCGCTGATGACCGCACCGCTGTAAACCCAGCCGTCAAAGCGACTGCCTTCCTTCTCAGGCACTGGAAGCTCCCCATAGGGCTTCCCATAGGTTACGGTCCGATCTTCGATAAACGCCGAGCCCTCGTAAGTCCCGCCGTCCAGGTCGAATTTGACGACAATCTCCGCCGCCTCCCACACCGCATAAAGCGTCTGGTCGCCGGTCACCTCGTCGACATCGAAATCCCACACACTGGCGAGAGACTCGTCCTGCGAAGTCACCCAGCAGACGAGAACATAGCCCGGCTTCGTGATGTCCTGCGGCTCCTCGGCCAGATCTCCGTATTTCAGGGTCTGCGTCTCGACCTCCGTGCCGCCGTCCGTCTCAAAGGTAACACGATAGCCGCTGTGCGTCGCAAACCAGTACATCAGGAAAATCACCAGCAGAATCCCACCGATGATCATCCCGTCGAGAATACGGATCGGGACGTCCTTGCTCCGATAGACGCCCCGTCCGAGCCATGCTTTTTTTTCTGTGCTGTCTTTTTTCTCCGTGCTGTCAGCCATAGAGTTTTACTTTCTCACCAGATACTTTCTCATATCGATCGAGCAGGCAATCAGGATAATCATACCCTTGATAATGTACTGCAGGCTCGAGTTGATGGACAGGAACTGCAGCGCGACGAAGATGATGCGCAGCAGGAACACGCCCAGGATGATACCGCTCACCTTACCGGTGCCGCCGACGAAGGATACGCCGCCGATGACGCAGGCCGCGATGGCGTCGCACTCATAGTTCTGACCCGTCGTGGACGTATTGGAACCGATACGCGCGGACTCGATGAATCCGGTCAGGCCGTACAGGCAGCCCGCAAAGGTATGTACCAGAATCGTGGTGCGCGCCACGTTGACGCCGGACACGTTCGCCGCCTCCGGGCTGGAACCAACGGCGAACATATTCTTGCCAAAGGTCGTCTTATTCCACATGAACCAGGTGATCGCCGCAATGATGATCGCGTACCACACATAGTTCGGGATCGCGACGCCGCCGACCTTCACAATATTTCCGGTGACAAAATTCTTGAAGGAATCGTCCAGGCCGGAGATCGGCTGACCATTATTCCCGTTGATCATCAGGTACAGCAGCAGCACGCCGTAGACGATCAGCTGCGTAGCCAGGGTCACAATGAACGGATGCAGCGAAAATCTCGCCACAAAGAAACCATTTACAAAACCGACGATACCACCGACGACGATCACGACGAGGATGACCAGCGCGATCGGCATGACCGGCAGGTTCGGGAAAATCTTCGTCGCGTAGGTCACCGACTGCAGCAGGGACGCCGAGATACAGGCCGTCAGACCCACGACGCGGCCCGCAGAAAGGTCGGTACCTGTCAGCACGATACAGCCGGCGATACCGCAGGCGATCGGGAGGCTGGCCGCCGACAGGGAAATGATATTCACGATCGACGAGGTCGTCAGGAAACGGCTGTTGTTTATCTGCGTGTAGATAACGGCGATAATGATCAGAATGTAAATCGCGTTGTTGATCAGCGTTTCCTTCCAGAAATTTCTTTTCTCCTTGCTGTCCATCGCCTGATAACTGGCGCGGCGCTCGGCCATTCTGTTCTTAAAATTCATTTTATGCTGCCTCCTTTATACATATTTCGCAGCATGAGTCATGATCTCTTCCTGCGTAGTTTCACTTGCGTTCAGCTCTCCGGCCTTGCGCCCGCCCGACATGACGATGATCCGGTCACAGATACCCAGAAGCTCCGGCATCTCGGAGGAAACCACGACCACGCACTTTCCCTTGTTCGCCATGTCAATAATAAGCTGATAAATCTCATACTTCGCGCCGACGTCGATGCCGCGCGTCGGCTCGTCCAGAAGCAGCACCTCCGGATCGGTCAGGAGCCAGCGTCCGATAATAACCTTCTGCTGGTTGCCGCCGGACAGCGAGCGAATCTTCGTCTCCTGGCTCGGCGTCTTGGTACGCATGGCGTCAATCGACCACTGCGTGTCGGTCTTCATGCCTCTCTCCTGCAGATAGAAGCCGAATTTTTTGTACTTCTTCAGATTCGCGATGACTGTATTCTCGCGGATATTCAGAATGCCGAAGATACCGGTCGCGCGGCGCTCTTCCGTCAGCATCGCGAAGCCGTTTTTGATCGACTCCCGCGAATTGCGGTTCCGCACAACCTTTCCATTCAGCTTGATCGTGCCGGACTTGCGGGTCGCGATTCCGAAAATATTTTCCAGCGTCTCGGTACGACCGCTGCCATCCAGTCCGGCCAGCCCCACGATCTCACCATGGCGCACATTAAAGGAGACATCGTTCAGCAGCGAGTACTGCGCCGTCAGATGCTCCACCTCCAGCGCGACATCGCCGGGCTTATTGGTCTTCGGCGGGAACTGGTTCGTCAGCTCGCGCCCGACCATCAGACGGATGATCTCCTCGTTTGTCAGATCCTTCGCCGCCTTTGTCGCGACGTACTGACCATCGCGCATGATCGTGACTTCATCGGAAATCCGCAGGATCTCCGCCATCTTGTGAGAAATATAGATAATGCCGCAGCCCTTATCGCGCAGCATATTTATAATCTGAAATAAGTGCTCCACCTCCGTCTCGGTCAGAGACGAGGTCGGCTCGTCAAAAACAATAACCTTGGAGTTGTAGGATACCGCCTTCGCAATCTCGACCATCTGCCGCTGCGCGACAGGCATCGTGCTCATGATCCGCTTCGGATCAACATCGATATCCAGTTCCTCGAATACCTTTTTGGTATCCTCGTAAATCTTCTTCTCGTTGACCATGACGCCGCCGATCTTCGGAAAACGCCCCAGCCAGAGATTGTCCATAACATTTCGCTTCAGCGCCTGGTTCAGCTCCTGGTGCACCATCGCCACACCATTTTCCAGGGCTTCCTTCGAATTTTTAAAATTGATCTCTTTCCCTTCCAGAAGAATCTGTCCGCTGTCCTTGCTGTAAATACCGAACAGGCACTTCATCAGGGTCGACTTTCCGGCACCATTCTCCCCCATCAGAGCGTGTACAGTTCCCCGCTTCACGGTCAGAGAGACATGATCCAGCGCCTTGACGCCGGGAAACTCCTTGCAGATATCTGTCATCTGCAGCAGAACCTCCTGCTCCATATCTTCCCTCCTCCTTCATTCAGAAAAGGCGACCGCACATCCGCACGGCCGCCATGTTCCGTCTAAGCTATATCCGCCGTCCTGCTTTCACTTTCGAGTTATCATTCTCCTGTGTAAGCAGAGTACGCGATATAAATCTTGTTCGTGAAGCCATCGGCGATATTGTAATCGTCGGTGCCATCCATGATGTCCTTTCCGGACAGAGCGTTCGAAGCCAGGAAGGCCACGCACGCAGCCATGCCGTCAGCATCCTGCATAACCGTACCGGTCATCTTGCCCTCAGCGATCAGCTGCTTCGCCGCGTCGGTCGCGTCTACGCCGAAGACCGGGATCGTGGTAACTCCATCCTCACCGGTGTTGTAGCCGGCAGCGTTCAGAGCAGAAACCGCGCCCTCAGCCATGGCGTCGTTGTTGCAGATGACAAGCTCGATCATGTTGCCGTTCTCCTCGTTGTACTGGGAGAGGTTCGTGGTCATGTAGTCCAGAGCCGCCTGCGCACTCCACGCGCCGGTGGTGTCGAGCTGGAAGCCGTCGGTGTTCGAAGAGTCAAAGAATACAAGCTCCGGATAGCCCGCCGCGGTAAGGATCTCATTTGCATCCTCCACAGCGTACTGCGAACGGTAAATCGCCTCTACGTTGGTCGCCTCGCCCTTGAACAGGGTGTAGGAGATCTCGCCGTCGCCGTTCAGGTCTACCGCATCATAGTTCTCGACCAGGTACTCGCCGATCATCTGGCCTTCCAGATGGCCCGCTTCCGGAGCATCCGTGCCAACCAATGCAAGCTTGTCATAGGAACCAAGCACAACGTTCTCCTCGCCGTCGCCCTCGATCGGCTTGTTGAAGAAGATGATCGG
>JAJBTX010000086.1 GCA_020860645.1 Lachnospiraceae bacterium
AGTTGGTGCTTTCTTTTCTGTCTATTTAATTTTCCTACAAAAACTTTACCCTAGCACAAAAGCATTGATTTTTTCCGCGAAATCATTCATACTTGAGGCATGAATCAGAAAGTTTTGAAAACACTTGAGTTTGATAAAATATGCCGGAAACTCGCGGAACACGCGGCCAGCGCGGGCGCGAAGGAGCTCTGCCTGCGCCTCACACCGTCCGTCTCTCTGTGGGAGATCGAGCGCCTGCAGACGCAGACCGCGGACGCCCTGCGCCGCGTTTACCGCCAGGGCAGCGTCTCCTTTGGCGGTATCCGGGATGTGCGCGACTCGCTGAAGCGGCTCGCGATCGGCGGCGTACTCGGTATGGGCGAGCTGCGCCGCATCCTGTCGCTCCTCGAGACCGCAGACAAAGTGCGCCGCTACGGCGTCCGGGAAGAGGACGAAGAGCCGGGCGATTCTCTCGACGAGTCCTTCGGCTTCCTGGATCCGCTGCCCACACTGACCGCGGAGATCCGGCGCTGCATCCTCTCGGACGACGAGATGGCGGACGACGCCAGCAGCACGCTCCTGCAGCTGCGCCGCTCGATGCGCCAGATGAACGACCGCGTGCACAATACGCTGAACTCCATGGTAAACGGCTCCGCACGCAGCTATCTCCAGGATCCTGTGATCACGATGCGGGACGGACGCTACTGCCTTCCCGTCAAGGCCGAGTACCAAGGACAGGTGCAGGGCGTGATCCACGACCAGAGCTCGACCGGTTCCACGCTGTTCATCGAACCGATGGCCGTAGTGCGTTTAAATAATGAATTCCGGGAGCTGCTGCTGAAGGAGCAGCAGGAGATCGAGCGGATACTGGCCTCTTTAAGTGAAAAGACGGCGGCCTGGGCGGATGAAATTTCCGGCGACTACGATCTGCTGGTCGAGCTGGACTTCATCTTCGCGCGCGCGATGCTCGCGAAGGACATGGACGCGGTGCGCCCGGTTTTCAACGATCAGCTCCGCCTTTCGATCAAGAACGGACGTCACCCGCTGCTCGACCCGAAAAAAGCGGTTCCGATCTCGGTCCGGCTCGGCGACGACTTTCATCTGCTGATCGTGACCGGCCCGAACACGGGCGGCAAGACTGTCTCCCTGAAGACCGTCGGACTCTTCGCGCTGATGGGCCAGGCCGGACTCCATATTCCGGCCTCCGAGGGCTCTGAGCTCGCTGTCTTCGGCGACGTCTACGCGGACATCGGGGACGAGCAGAGTATTGAACAGAGTCTCAGTACCTTTTCCTCGCACATGAGCACGATCGTTTCCATATTAAAAGAGGCACAGCTCGACTCTCTCGTCCTCTTCGACGAGCTCGGCGCCGGGACAGACCCGACCGAGGGCGCCGCACTGGCGGTCTCGATCCTCGATCATCTGAAGCGGCAGGGTATCCGCACGATGGCGACGACGCACTACAGCGAGCTGAAGGTCTATGCGCTCTCCACCGAGGGCGTGGAAAACGCCAGCTGTGAGTTCGATGTGGAGTCCCTGCGCCCAACCTACCGGCTCCTGATCGGTATCCCCGGCAAGAGCAACGCCTTCGCGATCGCCTCGCGCCTCGGGCTCCCGGAGCATCTGATCGAAGACGCCAGGAAGCACATCAGCGCCCAGGACGAAAGCTTCGAGGATGTGATCTCCGAGCTGGAACACAGCCGCGTCATGCTGGAGCGCGAGAAGCTGGAGATCCAGCGCGACAGGGAAGAAGCCCGCGCGCTGCGCGAGGATCTGCAGCGCCGCCAGCAGAACCTGGATCAGAAGCGGGACAAAATCCTCCAGGATGCGAACGCCCGCGCCTCCGCCATTCTGCAGGAGGCCAAGGACTACGCCGACGAGACGATCCGCAATTTCCATAAATATGGCAAAACCGGCGCTTCCATGAAGGAGATGGAGCAGCAACGCACCAGGCTCCGGCAGAAGCTCGACGCTGCGCAGTCCGGCGGAACAGGCCGCATAGCCTCCGCGCCGAAGAAAAAAGCAAAAGCAGATAAGCTGCGTATTGGAGACCGGGTGCGGGTCCTGAGCCTGAATCTCGAAGGCACAGTCAGCACGCTGCCGAACGCGAAGGGCGAGCTCTTCGTCCAGATGGGTATCCTTCGCTCGCAGGTCAAGGTAAGTGACCTCGAGTTCATCGGGGAAGCGGAGGATCCTCGCACCGGCGGAGGCGCCTCCGGCAGCGGAAAGCTGCGCATGTCCAAGTCCGCCGCCGTCAGCGCGGAGCTGAACCTGATCGGCCGGACAGTGGACGAGGCCATCGCGGAACTTGACAAGTACCTCGACGACGCATATCTCGCGCATGTTCCCAGCGTGCGCATCGTCCACGGCAAGGGAACCGGCGCGCTGCGAAATGCAGTGCAGCAGCATCTGAAACATTGTAAATACGTAAAAAGCTACCGTCCCGGCTCCTACGGCGAAGGGGACGCGGGCGTGACAATTGTGGAGTTTAAATAAAAGGAGAAAATACCATGGCTTCGAGACAGAAAATATTAGTGGTGGATGACGACGCGAACATTGCGGAGCTGATCTCCCTCTACCTGACCAAGGAATTTTACGAAGTGCAGATCGCGGAGGACGGAGAAAGCGCGCTGAAGCTGTTCGAGAGCTTTCGTCCGAACCTGATCCTCCTCGACCTGATGCTGCCGGGGATCGACGGCTATCAGGTCTGCCGTGAGATCCGCAGTCGTTCCGACACGCCGATTATCATGCTCTCCGCGAAGGGAGAGATTTTTGACAAGGTACTCGGGCTGGAGCTTGGCGCGGACGATTATATGATCAAACCCTTCGACTCCAAAGAGCTCGTCGCGCGGGTCAAGGCCGTGCTGCGGCGCTTCCAGCCGGCCCGCCCGGAGCCGGAAGCCGACTCCGCAAAGATCGTCGAATACCCGGATCTCATCATCAACATGACCAATTACTCCGTCATTTACAAGGGAAAGCCGATCGATATGCCGCCGAAGGAGCTCGAACTGCTCTACTTCCTCGCCTCCTCGCCCAATCAGGTCTTCACGCGTGAGCAGCTGCTCGACCATATCTGGGGCTACGAGTATGTCAGCGACCGGACCGTCGACGTGCACATCAAGCGACTGCGCGAAAAAATCAAGGATCACGAGGCGTGGCGCCTGGCGACCGTCTGGAGCGTCGGCTACAAGTTTGAGGTAAAATGATGCGTTTTTCGTTGGCGAAAAAATATATGCTCTCCTTCGCGGTGCTGGTCGTGTGCGCCTTCCTGCTCATCTCGACGGCGACCTCCGGTCTGCTCCTGCAGCGGCTCGTGAAGGAAAAAGCCTATGCCTTCTATCAGGAGGGACTCTACATGTCCAGCCGGTATGTGGGCTCCTACTTTAACGAAGACGACAACAGCCAGACGCTCTCCAGTGTACGCACGCAGATCGAGGGGCTGAGCGTCTATCTGGGCGCACAGATCTGGCTGATCAATACAGACGGCGAGATCATTCTCGACTCCTCCGGGACCTACACGACGGATATGCGCCAGGCAATTTCGGAATTCAGCTCCGTTCTCCCCAGTGGAACCTATTATATGACAGGCGATTTCTTCGACATGTTCACGGAAGAGACCTTAAGCGTCCTCATACCGGTCTCGCACAATTATCACGTGCGCGGTTACATTGCCATCCACCTCCCCATGTCGGAGCTGGTCAGTGAGAAGGAGTCCTATCTGCAGGCTTATTATGTCACCCTGATTCTGCTGATGGCGCTTATATTCCTGTTCGCGGCCTTCCTCTGGTTCACCGCCCTGCGGCCGCTGCGAAAGCTGCAGAAGGCCTCCGCCGAATATGCCTCCGGAAATTTTGAAACCCCGGTCGCGATGGACCGCAGCGACGAGATTGGCTATATTTCCCGCGTGATGGACTTCATGGCGCAGGCACTGCGCGACATGGATGAGGACCAGCGGAAGATGATTTCCAATGTATCGCACGATTTCCGCTCGCCGCTGACTTCGATCAAAGGCTATATTGAGGCGATGCTGGACGGCACGATTCCGCCGGAGCTCCAGGAGAAATATCTGAACATTGTGCTGCGCGAGACCGACCGTCTGACCAACCTGACGAGCAGCCTCCTCACACTGAACTCGATGGACTCCAGTCTCGGGCGCCTCGAAAAGACCGATTTCGACATCAACACACTGATCCGCGACACCGCCGCCACCTTCGAGGGCACCTGCACGGCAAAGCGTATCTCCATCGACCTTCTGTTCTCCGACTGGCACACCTCCGTCTATGCGGACATGGGAAAGATTCAGCAGGTCATGTACAACCTGATCGACAACGCGATCAAGTTCAGCAATCCGGACTCCACGATCACGATCGAGACGACCACACGCTACGAGAAGGTCTTCGTCTCCGTGCGCGACACCGGCATCGGCATCCCGCGCGACAGTCTGAAAAAGATCTGGGAGCGCTTCTACAAGACCGACCTCTCCCGCGGCAAGGACAAGAAGGGCACCGGCCTCGGCCTGTCCATCGTGCGGGAAATCATCCAGATGCACGAGGAAAATATCAACGTCGTCAGCACCGAGGGCGTCGGCACAGAATTTATCTTTTCCTTAAGCAAATCCGCGGAAAAGGGCGGGGACTGAATTTTCCCCGCCCTTTCGCTCTTTATACTCTGTTGTAATTGATCAGACATCCCTTCAGGATAATCTCCCGCTCATCCGTCGTCATCTCGCCGAGCCGCAGCGCGAACTCCCGCAGCGCGCCGTCCTTTACGACGTACGCTTTCACCTGCGTGTCACCCTTCTGCACAGCCTGCGTGATATGCGGTACAAAGAGATAATCGCCATTCACAAAGGGCAGCTCGCCCTCATCGATCAGGAAGGGCAGCATCCCCCAGTTGATCAGGTTCGAGCGGTAACGCTTCGTGGCGTAGCTGTGCGCAATATTCGCCCAGCCGCCGAGCACCTTCTGGCAGGAGGCCGCCTGCTCCCTGGCGGAGCCGTCGCCCGGCTTCACCGCGAAGATCGTGCTGCCGACGCCGACATTGCCCTTGCCGACTTCCGGATACTGCGTGTGAATCGCGTCGAACACCGGTTTCAACTCCGGCACGGCTTCCAGCGGACAGCTTCCGGCCTCGATCGCCTTCTGCGCCTTCTGAATCTCCTTCGCCCTTCCCACATAAGCGGGATCCTTTCTGGACAGGGTAAACTCCGCAAGGCCCAGCGGATTCGAACGGTAGGACGAGGTCTCGCCCGAGGGAATCAGCTCGTCGGTCGTCGTCACCGGGTCGTGAATCTCCGACACCAGCTTCAGCACGAGATACTCCGGCAGCGGGCTCATCGCCGGCCAGTCCTTGATATTCGGGCCGAAATGGATCGGCACCGTCGGATCCGCGACGCCCTTGCTGTCAAAGACGCGGTTCTCGTAAATCTGCTTATCGAACACATACTTCTGACCGCGATACTCCACATCGAGCTCGGTCGCTGCGGTCAGGTAACCCTTGTTCGCCGCGGTCGCCGCAATGGAACGCGCATCCACCAGCGCCACAGACGCAATCTGTCCATTCTGCAGCTTTGAGCCCTCGCGGTTCGGGAAGTTCCTCGTGGAATGGCGAATGCTGAAGCCATTGTTCGACGGCGTGTCGCCCGCTCCGAAGCAGGGGCCGCAGAATGCGGTCTTCAGCACCGCGCCGGTCTGCATCAGTCTGGCGGCGGAGCCGTTTTTGACAAGTTCCATATAAATTGGCATAGAAGCCGGGTAGACGCTTAAGGTAAACTCATCCGCGCCGATGCTCTTTCCCTCCAGAATATCCGCCGCCGCGCAGATATTCTCAAAGCCGCCGCCCGCGCAGCCGGCAATGATGCCCTGGTCAACGTAAAGCCTGCCGCCGCGCACCTTGTCCCGCAGCGAGAAGTTCACCTGATCGCCCAGGCTCACGCGCGCCCGCGCCTCGCAGTCCGCCAGAATATCGTCGAGATTTTGCTGCAGCTCCTCGATCGTATAGGCATTACTCGGATGGAAGGGCATCGCGATCATCGGGCGGACCGCAGAGAGGTCGATCTCGATCATGCCGTCGTAGTAAGCCACCGGCCCCGGATTCAGTTCGACATAGTCTTCTCTTCTTCCATGAATCTCATAGAACTCCTCAATCTTCTCATCGGTCTTCCAGATCGAGGAGAGGCAGGTCGTCTCGGTCGTCATGACATCGATGCCGATGCGGAAATCGGCGCTTAAGTTTGCGACGCCGTCCCCGAAGAACTCCATGACCTTATTGTTTACATAACCGCGGTCGAACACCGCGCCCACAATCGCCAGCGCCACGTCCTGCGGACCAACTCCCTTCACCGGGCTTCCCGTCAGATGTACGCCGACCACCTCGGGCATCGGAATATCATAGGTCTGGTTCAGCAGCTGCTTCACAAGCTCCGGGCCTCCCTCGCCCATCGCCATCGTGCCGAGCGCGCCGTAGCGGGTATGACTGTCGGAGCCGAGAATCATCTTTCCCCCGGCGGCGAGCATCTCCCGCGCATACTGATGAATGACCGCCTGATGAGGCGGGACATAGACGCCGCCATAGCGCTTCGCGCAGCTCAGGCCAAACATGTGGTCATCCTCGTTGATCGTGCCGCCGACCGCACAGAGGCTGTTGTGACAGTTCGTCAGCACATAGGGCATCGGAAACTTCTCAAGTCCGGAAGCCCGCGCCGTCTGGATAATGCCCACAAAGGTGATGTCATGGGACGTCAGCTTATCAAAGCGAATCCGGAGCCTCTCCATATCTCCGGATGTATTGTGGGACTTCAGAATTCCATAGGCGATGGTCTGCCTTCGGGCCTCCTCCTTCGTGGGAAGAGCGCCCAGCTTTGCCGCCAGTGCCGCGCGTCCCTCCTCCGTATCGGCGACGACCTCCGTCCCATTCAGGACATAGGCTCCGCTGTCGTATAGTTTGATCATACGTACCTCCATATATAAAAAAGACTGATTGTATACAATTATACAATCAGTCTTATAGAAAAGCAAGCCCCTTTATCCTTCCGCCGGATAGACCGGGAAGCTGACCGTCACCTTAAAGAGATCGCCGTCCAGATAGATCTCGAAGGTTCCCTTCTGGAGCTCCGTCAGGTCTCTGGCAATCGAGAGCCCTAAGCCGCTGCCCTCGGTCGAACGCGACTCATCCCCGCGCGTAAAGCGCTCTGTCAGCTCCTCCGCCGAAATATTCAGCGAATTCTCAGAGATATTTTTCATCGAAAACCACACCCGCTCCCCGTCGCTGCCGAGATCCACATAGACCCGCGTGTTCGGCATGGCGTATTTCTCCACATTCCGGTACAGATTTTCGATGATCCTCCACAGTCTGCGGCCATCCGCCTCCACACAGAGCGGCGTGTCCGGATAATGCTCTACGAGCTTCAGCCCTCTGGCTTCAAAGCGGCCCGAGAATTCGCCGCCGGTCTGCATCAGCAGCTCCTTCAGATCGATTCGTTCAAGATCCAGTACAATGTTTCCGGAGCTGGCGCGCGAAGCCTCCACGAGATCCTCCGTCAGCTGCTTGAGACGCTGGAACTTCTGATCGAGCACTTCGAGATATTCCACCGCCTTCGGGTTGTCCAGCTCCTCGCGCTTCATCAGATCCACGTAATTGATAATGGAGGTCAATGGCGTCTTCAGATCGTGGGAGACATTGGTGATCAGATCCGCCTTCATACGCTCGCTCTTCACCTGTTCCTTCAGCGCGTCGCGAAGCCCGTCGCCAAGATTGTTGACCGCTTCTGCCATCTCCCGGTTGTTGAGAAACAGATGCGCCTCCGGTATGCTGGTCTCTCCCGCGCTCTCCGCCATGGCACGCACAGAAACGAGCAGCTGTCGGCGCTGCACCCCCTCCCATACGAGAAGCACAAGCACCGCAAGATTGAACAGCAGCAGCAGAACATTCTTCACTCCATCCCCGGGCAGCGCCCGGATCAGCGCCTGCACAAGCAGATAAGCGCCAAAATAAATGCAGATTCGCAGTACAATACTCAGATGCCTCAGAATGAGCTTCGCCAGCCGGATCAGGGCTCCCGCCAGAAGCCAGAGAAGACCGAGCAGCGTGAGCAGGATCACGACGGTGCTCACGGCCATCGGCGCAAGATATGGCTTCAGATTCGCGTAAGCCGCCCCGTAGGCTTCCGCCTCTGCGGAAAACGAGTCCACAACCGGGAAGCCGGTATCTATCCCCACATACACCTGATATTCGCCTGAAAGGTGCACATTCTGTTCCGTCAGCAGCGCATCCGTATTATAGGAAAAATAATCTCCCACGTTCTGTTGCTCGACCCCGACCGTGCGGCTGTCATAAATATAGTAGCTTCCCAGCGCCTTGAAATATGCCTCCAGCGTCTCCTCATCCGTATCTTCCGCCTGCAGCGAGCCCACATTTGTGTAGACATTCCCGTTTCCCAGGTCGAGCAGCGCGTAGCGGATATTGGTAACGCTCTCCGACCAGTTCTTCTGATCCTCCTGATAAAGCGCCACTTCCCGCCGCAGAAGCTCCATCGCTTCCTCAATTTCATTTACAACGACGTGGTATTCTTCATCGCACTCGTTGGCATACTCCTGGATGCTCCCATAAAAAAGAGGCTTATAGGACTCCAGCAGCACGCTGTTCGAAAAACTGGTCCCTTTCAGGCTCCACTGATACAGATCCCCCAGGCGATAGCAGATTCCGTTCTCCTTCTCGCTCTCCGGCATCTCATCGTAGATCGTCCCCGACTCCACATAATCCCGGATACGGATGATACGGTCCGGATTATATTCCCCGTCCGTCTCCATCCTGCTGCTTCTGGCGACGACAGCCAGCGCGTCATAGACCGCACCGGCCGCCTCTTCCTGAAACTCCGAGCTCTCCACATAGGATTTTCCTTCCAGGATCTCTTTCCACGTATCCGCCCCGTATCCGGCGCTTCTCACAGACAGGAAACCTGCCGCGATGACCGCGATCGCTGCCACGTTCACGCAGACAAGCAGCACTGCGAGAAGCGGGCGGTATTTTCTTCTGTTCATCGTACCTCCTGCTCCCGGTCAATCTTGTAACCCACGCCCCACACGACCTTGATATAGCGCGGCTCCTTCGGATTGATCTCTATTTTCTCCCGGATGTGACGAATATGGACGGCCACGGTATTATCCCCGCTCACGGCCTCCTCGTTCCAGATGCGCTCATAAATCTGCGAGATCGAAAACACCCTTCCCGGATTCTGCATGAAGAGCAGCAGGATCTGATACTCGATCGGCGTCAGCCGCACCGGTTCCCCGTCCACACTCACTTCCTTGCTCTCGTCATCGATCACCAGACCGCCGATGCGGTACACGGTCTTTTTCTCCGCGATCGCCCCGAGCTGTGTGTAGCGCCGCAGCACGGAACGCACCCGCGCGGTCAGCTCCAGCGGGTTGAAGGGCTTTGTGATGTAGTCGTCCGCTCCGACATTCAGCCCCAGAATCTTGTCCACATCCTCGGATTTGGCGGACAGAAAGATGATCGGAACCGCGCTGGTCTTGCGAATCTCAATCGTCGCCCGGATTCCGTCCATATTGGGCATCATAACATCCAGAAGCAGAAGGTGAATCTCCTGCTCCTTAAGAATCCGGATCGCCTCCCGGCCATCATAGGCCTTCAGTACCGTATAGCCCTCCTGGCTCAGATAAATTTCAATCGCATCCACGATCGCATGGTCATCATCGCAGACCAGAATATTCATACTCGTCTCTCTCCTTATCCGTCTCCTGTTATACCATCTCTTTTTTAAGATAGCAGCCGTGAAATATTTAAGATTTCTTTAAGTATGCAAAAAACAGATTTCCCGCTTCCTCGAACTGCGTCGCGCTGTCCGAACGTCCCATCGTCCTGAGCCCGGACGAATCCGGATCCCAGCAGACAATATTGCTCGAATCATAGCCCACGATCAGCAGCGCGTCCTCATCACCCGTGAGGATGAGCACCGGCGTGCCCTGATCCACATACCAGAGCGCCATCTCGAGCGTGCAGCCCGGCAGAATACACGCGTTTTCACCCAGCTCCTGCTCACAGATCTCCTGCACCGACATGCCGACGGCGCGGCAGGCGCTGACATCCGTATAATTCTGCGCCTCCTTCAGCAGCCGCTGCAGGCATTTCTCCAGTGCGCTGTTCCCCGCGATTTCCTCCGCCTCGTCGAAGCCGGAGAGCGTGACCCGCGTCTGCGTCGTTCCGCGCTTCCAGAGCCGGCGCTCGCCCTGCCAGACAGATCCCATACTGTCATAGGCGGATATGACCGCCTCCGGGAGCGTCTCATAGCCGGTCACCTTCCCGTCGAAGCTGTAGGCCAGATAGAGATCCGTCCCCTCCGCCCCGGGGACAAGTTCTCTGCTGTCCTCATACAACACCAGCTTCACGGAAGGCCGCTTCATCGAACCCGACTTTATCGTACCTGTGTAACTCAGATAGTATTCGTTACGCTTCACATCGTCATAGACCGTCTCGAGGCTCAGAGCGTCCTCAGTCGTCTCCATCGTATAGGTGATCGGCTCCGGAAGCGCCTCCGTGTAGCTGCCATCCTCGCTCTTCTCCACGCAGCTTAAGTCAATCCGGTTCTCCACAATCGAGATCTCCGTCACATATTTTCCCATGGAGGAGTAATCAAACTCGCGCATCTCGCTGCCGTCCTGCGCGCGGATAATCACCCGGTACATCGGGAAGGTCTCCTGTCCCGCCTCATCGCTGCAGATATCGCTCTGGCGCGCCGTGCCATAGATAAAGTCCTCCTCCATAAAGCCAAGCGCCCGCAGCTTCTCACCGTCTTCCGCCTGAATCCGGCTGCTGCCGCCGGTGGACATATTGAGCAGGCAGATTTCCGTCTGCTCCTCATTCGTCCAGGCCGCCAGCGTCCCGTCGTCCGAAACGCGGATACTGTCCGCGGAAACATTCTCCGCCAGAACCTCCGCAGAGCGTGTCTCAAGATCAATCTGCAGAATCATTTCCTTATAAGTAAGCCATGCGGTTCCGTCCTGGTTCACCATGGCAATCTGTCCGAGCTCCTCCTTCAGAGCCTCATAGGGCCGCTCCGACTCAAGGAAAAACTGCTCCTCGACCGTATTCAGCAGCGCGTCGTAGCTGCACAGCAGGATCCCGCAGCGCCCCTCGTAGTTTCCGCGGTTCATATAGCCGCAGACGAGGAATTCCACACTCCCGGACTCGTCCACACTTAAAATACGGAAATCATGGGCGTCATAAAGTCCTCTCTGGTCCTCCCCGTCGGCGAAGCCGTACACCAGGCTCAGACGGTTCTGTCCGAAGTCGTAGACCCAGAGCTGCCCCTGCTGCACAAAGGCGACGACATTTTCCTCCTCATTTTTCAGGCAGTTCAGTTCTTCACTCTGAATACCGAAGGCGATCTCGCCGTCCTCCACCAGCTGCGTCCCCGCCTCGAAGACCGTGTCCGCTGTCCTCTCATAAGCCAGCAGATACATGCGCGAGGAAGTGTAGCGCATCCGGATCGCCTCACGCACCTGATAGAGCTCGCCGGTGTCGGTATTCTCCACCTGATAGTCCATCACGACCGAGCAGACGCTCGTGCCGACCTCTGTCCAGGTGATCTGGGTCTGAGTCGTCTGCCGAATATTCACGTCCCCCCAGGTGATCGGGCCGGAGCGCGAATGAATATTGACATAACCGAGGCTGTCGCCCGACATCGTCCCGTTCGGCTCCAGATAATTGAGATAATTGCTCTCCGTGTCCTTCTGCACCGTGACCTCATGAAATTCCAGCGCGAAATCCAGACACTCCTGCATATAATTTTCACCCAGATACGTCAGCAGCGAGTAATAATGCACCTGCTCCTGCGTGTCCGTCTGCACAGTCAGAACCAGCAGATACTGCTCCCCCTCGTCGAGCAGGTCGCGCAGTTCCACTGAAAAACGCACGTACTGCCCGTCGTCCTCGGTCTCCAGCCCCGCCCCGTCCTGAATCAGGCGCTCCATGTCCAGCGAACGGATCTCATAGGAAATATTCTGTATCTGCGCGTTATATTTCTCGACTGCCAGACTGAGCAGGTGATCCTCTGAGACTCCAATGATCGAGTCCCTCATATAAGCCCCGTCCATCTCCTCCACGTAGCCGTGCATCTCGTTGCAGAGCTGCCCGTTCACCTCCGCGTAGGCGACCGGAAGCGTGGCGGAGGCCATCGTCCCCGTCATGTCGCGGTTCCCCATATGTGTCGTGTAGCCCATGAACGCCGCGCCCATCAGAAAGGCGAGCAAAACGCTTATATAATGAATAATCTTTTTCTTCATGCCTGTCCCCGTGATTCTTAAAAAGCCAACTGTTCTCGGCTGAAAACAATCGGCTTTCCTCTGCAATGGTTCTCCTTGTAGTTTACTATCGCGCGGAAAACGTGTCAATGCCTTTTTCCCGCTTTCGCTTCCGGCGGCGCAGCATCTCCTGCAGTAGAAGCACGCCGGTCAGGTCGCGCAGTTCCTCCCATTCCGGTTCCTTCTCCCCGAAATTCTCCGTGGCCTTCGCCCGCTCCCAGGCCTCCCTGCTTTTGCGCAGCAGAGAAAGCTGATCCGGATATTCATCGTACATCATACTCCCGGGATACTCCAGTTCATCGCAGACTTCCTCCACATAAGGCGCGAGCCTCCGTGCCATCAGCGGATAGAGCTCCCGCATGCGCTTCGCGTCCGCCTCGTCCTCCATGCGCTCCGGAGAGTTCCACAGATTCCGGTAATATGGAAAGCTTCCATATGGATAAAGCCACGGGAACAGCCGCGGCTCACCCTTAAGACCGCCCAGGAAATTCATATAGTAAGGATTCCATTCTCCCATATCCTTCATGAGACTGACTCCCTTCTCTTTCTCAGCTTATATATATGCAGAAAAAGCCCGGACTGCCAAAAATGGAATGCGAATCACTGCGGCGGCGGATTCCGGGGGCAGTGATTCGCTGCAAAACTTATGATTTCACGGCTTGCGGCGTGCCTCGCAGTATGTTATACTTTTGACGAAATTTAAAACAGAGAAAGGAAGGCAACAGATGGAGATTACTACTGACATCAAATACGTAGGCGTAAACGACCACCAGGTCGACCTTTTCGAGGGACAGTACCCCGTACCGAACGGCATGTCCTACAACTCCTACGTGATACTCGACGAAAAAATCGCCGTCATGGACACCGTAGACGCGCATTTTAAACACGAATGGCTGGACAACATCGCGAAGCTGCTCGGCGACCGCCAGCCGGATTATCTGATTATTCAGCATATGGAACCCGATCACTCCGCGAACATCGCGAATTTCATGGAGGTCTACAAGGACACGACCATCGTCTCCAGCGTGAAGGCTTTCACGATGATGGGACAGTTCTTCGGCACTTCTTTCGAGGATCGCCGCGTCGTGGTGAAGGAGGGCGACACGCTCACACTCGGCAAGCACACGCTGGCCTTCGTCGAGGCGCCGATGGTGCACTGGCCGGAAGTCATCGTGACCTACGACACCTGTGACAAGGTCCTGTTCTCCGCGGACGGCTTCGGAAAGTTCGGCGCGCTCGATGTGGACGAGCCCTGGGACGATGAGTCCCGCCGCTACTTCATCGGCATCGTCGGCAAATACGGCAAACAGGTGCAGAATCTGCTGAAAAAGGCCGCCGGACTGGATATCCAGACCATCTGCCCGCTGCACGGCCCGGTCCTTAAGAAAAATCTCGGCCACTACCTGCATCTCTACGATCTCTGGTCCTCCTATCAGCCGGAGAGCGAGGGCATCGTCATCGCCTACACGTCCGTCTACGGGCACACGAAGAAGGCGGTAGAACAGCTCGCCGACCAGTTCCGCGCCAAGGGCTGCCCGAACGTCATCGTCCACGACCTTGCGCGCTGCGACATGGCGCTGGCCATCGCCGACGCCTTCCGCTACAATAAGCTCGTGCTCGCCACGACGACCTACAACGCGGACATCTACCCCTTCATGCGCGACTATATTCATCGCCTGACGGAGCGCAATTTCCAGAACCGCACGGTCGCCCTGATCGAGAATGGCTCCTGGGCGCCGACCGCGGCTAAAGTTATGAAGCAGATGCTCGAAAAGAGCAGGGATATCAAGTGGGCGGATACCACCGTACACATCAAGTCCGCACTCAGCGAGGAGAGCAGCGCGCAGCTGAACGCACTGGTGGAAGAGCTCTGCCAGGATTACGTCGCGCGCAGCAACGAAACGGCCAATAAAAACGACCTCACCGCGCTCTTCAACATCGGCTACGGCCTGTATGTCGTGACTTCCAACGACGGCACGAAGGACAACGGCCTGATCGTCAACACGGTCTCGCAGGTGACCAACACGCCGAACCGCATCGCCGTCACGATCAACAAGGCGAATTACTCGCACCACGTCATCAAAAAGACCGGTGTTATGAACCTGAACTGCCTGTCGCAGGACGCGCCCTTCTCCGTATTCGAGACCTTCGGTTTCCAGAGCGGACGCACCGTCGACAAGTTCGCGGGCGCGGGCATCACGCCGCTCTACTCAGACAACGGGCTTGCCTTCCTTCCGAAATATATCAACTCCTTCATGTCCCTGAAGGTGGAGCAGTATTTCGACATGGACACGCACGGCATGTTCATCTGCAGCATCACCGAGGCGCGCGTCATCTCAAAGGTGGAGACGATGACTTACACGTACTACCAGAACAACGTCAAGCCGAAGCCTGCTACTGAGGGCAAAAAGGGCTTTGTCTGCAAAGTCTGCGGCTACGTCTACGAGGGAGACGAGCTCCCGGACGACTTCGTCTGCCCGCTCTGCAAGCACGGCGCGGCGGACTTTGAACCGATCTCATAATTGTTGAAAGGGCGCCGGTCTTCCGGCGCCCTTTCGGGAGTAGTATTTCAAATAATTGTTATGTGTGTTCTTCAGCCTTCCGTTCCGAAGCCATTTGCAAATAATTTGAAATAAGATTCCAGTGCTGTTTCGAATGATTCATAAAATTTCTTCATATCCATGACCTCCTTTTTGGACTTCCGGCGGAAGCGGTGCTTCCGTTTCTTTGTTTGTGACTACAGTATAGCATGGCATTTTCAAAAAATAAAATACATATTATATTGGCTTTTTTATACCTTTATGATATGATACTAAGGTCAAAAGGTCATGAATCGAATGCTCGCATTCGAATTCATGACGTTGGTACCCGTCAAAACATGAGGAAGTAGCCATTTCCCGAAGGGAAATGCGCGGATTCCGAATGTTTTAGGATTTCGAGAGCGCGCAAGCGCGAATAAATGAGATAGAAAATCTCTGATTTTCGTAATCGAATTTATGCTTTGCAGAAATCCGTAGTATCATATCACATGCAAGGAGTAGCCCTATGGATATCCGTTCGATTCGTTATTTTCTGGAAGTAGCGCAGGAGCTGAACATCACCCGCGCTGCAGAGAATCTGTACATGGCGCAGCCGCCGCTCAGCCGCCAGATGCAGATGCTGGAGGAGGAGCTCGGCGTGACGCTGTTCATCCGCGAGAAGCGCCGTCTTCACCTGACTGAAGAGGGGCTGATTCTGAAAAACCGGGGTGCCGAGATCCTGACGCTCGTTGAGAAGACTGAAGACGAGATCCGCGAGTACCGCCACGGCGTCAGCGGGCCGCTCTACATTGCTTCCGTCGAGGGACAGGGACCCTACCTCATGTCCCGCTGGATTGCCGGATTCTGCCATGAATATCCGGATGTCAAGTACAGCCTCTGGAACGGCAGCGGCGACGACGTGACCGAGCGTCTGCTGAAGGGGCTGTGCGACCTCGCGCTGCTCATCGAGCCCTTCGATCACGAGTCACTCGACAGCATCGCCGTCGGCTCGGAGCCCTGGGTCGCGATGATCCCCGGCTCTCATCCGCTGGCAAAGACAGCGGGCGACACCGTCCCCTTACGGGAACTGGTCGGCGTCCCCCTGATCATTCCTGCGCGCAAATCACGGAGTATGAAGATTCACGACATGTTCGCCTCGATCGGCGAGACGCCCACCGTGCTCTGCGAGCTGAGCCATTATCTGAACGCCTACGAGCTCGTCAAGCAGGAGGTCGGCGTCGCGATCTTCCCCCGCTCCACCGGCGCAAATTTCGAGAGCAGCGACGTAATCATAAAGGATCTGACAGACCCCGGCTACATAGCCGACTATGTGCTGGTCTGGGACCGGAAACGACGTCTTCCCACCGCCGCCGAAAAATTTATCGAATATGTCCGCAGCATTTCCTGACAGCGAAGAAGCCCGCGGCGCTGCGCCGCGGGCTCCCGTCTTTCCCACTACTCTCCCATGCTCTCCAGCATGCTGTGATAGTGATCCAGAATGATCGCCTGTATCGCATCCCGCGTCTCCGAGTTGATTGGATGCGCGATGTCCCGGTATTCTCCGTCCGCCGAGCGCCTGCTCGGCATCGCGATAAACAGCCCCTTCTCACCCTCGATCACCTTGATATCATGGACGACAAACTCTCCGTCGATCGTGATGGAGACGACTGCTCGCATCTTTCCTTCCTTTGTAACCTTTCGAATCCGTACATCTGTAATATTCATCTTCTTCTCCTGTACCAGCTCTCCATAGGAGCTTACATGATATACCGCTCATTTTTCTCAATGACTACCTTCACGCCATCTTCCCCGATAAAACGCGAATTCGCGCGGATCGTATCTCTGCTCTCCACGATGCAGTTCTCAATGTAAGTATTATCGCCCAGATACACGTCATTCAAAATGATGGAATTTTTAATCACACAATTGCTTCCAACAAATACCTTTTTAAAGAGGATCGAGTTCTCTACCGTTCCGTTGATGATGCAGCCGCTGGCGACCAGACTGTTCTTTACGCGGGAACCGGTATTGAACTTCGCCGGCGGAAGATCCTGTACCTTGGAGCAGACCTCCGGGTAATCCCGCAGAAAATGCTGCTGCACCTCCGGCTTCAGGAAATCCATGTTCGTCTCATAGTAAGAATCCACCGAGGCAATGCTGTTCCAGTAGCTGTCCATCCTGTACGCATAGATCCTCTTTACATTTTTGTAGCGAATCAGGATGTCCTGCACGAAATCGTAGCGGTCTTCCTGCGCGCAGCGCTCGATCAGCTCGATCAGCTGTCTCCTGCGCACAATGTAGATTCCGCAGGAAACCGTGCGCTCGTCGGTCGCCATCGGCTTTTCCTCGAAACCGATGATCCGCCCGTCGTCGTCCGCCCTCACGACCCCGAAACGGGTCATGTCCGTACTCTCAGGCATCTCCTTGCAGACGACCGTGATATCCGCCTTCTTTGCGATATGGTACTCCAGCACCTTATTGTAATCCAGCTTGTACACTCCGTCGCCGGAGGCAATGACCACATAGGGCTCATGACTCTGCTTCAGCCAGTCAATATTCTGGTAGATGGAATCCGCCGTCCCCCTGTACCAGAAGCTGTTGTCCGCGGTCACCGTCGGCGTGAACAGATAAAGCCCACCCTGTTTGCGTCCGAAATTCCACCATTTGGAGGAGTTCAGATGCTCGTTCAGGGAGCGGGAATTATACTGCATCAGCACCGCCACTTTCTGCACGTGAGAATTTGTCATGCTGCTCAGCGCGAAATCAATGCTGCGGTAGCTGCCAGCCACCGGCATGGCGGCGATCGCACGCCTCGCGGAAAGCTCCCTCATCCTGTGATTGTTTCCGCCCGCCAGTATCACTCCTACCGCCCTCATGCTCTCTCACCTGCCTTAATCAAAGTCTCGCCTCCCGCAAGGACGCCGTCCGGATAATCGCCGGACTCCGTGATACCGGACACCGCCGTATTGAAGCCGATCCGCACATCGGGCGGAATCACGGTATTCTCCCCGACCGTCACGAGCCCGAAGGAATAAACCTTCGGATTTTCCCTGTTCGGGACATACTCGCCGAAGCCGAGGACCGATCTGTCTCCGATGATGACCTCCTCCGCCACGATCGAGCGGTTCACCTTGCAGCCCGCCCCGATCACCGTATTTTTCATGATGATCGAATCCCGGACTTCCGCGCCCTTCCCGATCGTCACACCAGCCCCGATCACGGAGTTGATCACACTGCCCTCCACCAGGGAGTTCCCGCTCACAATGCTGCGTTCGATATAGCCATCCGCCGACACGTACATCGGCGGCACCGCGTCGCTCTTCGTGTAGATCTTCCAGAACTCTTCATAGAGATTGAACTCCGGAATGATGTCGATCAGCTCCATGTTCGCTTCCCAGTAGGAGCCGAGCGTACCGACGTCTTTCCAGTAACCGCTGAACTCGTAGGCAAAGAGCCGCTCGCCGTCCGCGAGACAGGCCGGGAGAATATGCATTCCGAAATCGCAGCCCGGCACGTCCTTCATCCGAATCAGCGCGGCGCGCAGCACCTTCCAGCTGAAAATGTAGATTCCCATGGAAGCGAGATTGCTCCGCGGCTTCGGCGGCTTCTCCTCGAACTCGCTGATCCTGCCGGTCTCGTCCGTGATCACGACGCCGAAGCGGCTCGCCTCCTCCCACGGTACCTGCATGCAGGCGACCGTCACCGCCGCGTCATGCTCCTTGTGGAAATCCAGCAGAACCTCGTAGTCCATCTTGTAGATATGGTCGCCCGACAGGATCAGCACATAATCCGGATTGTATGTATCGATGTAATCGATATTCTGATAAATCGCGTTGGCCGTGCCGGAGTACCAGTCGCTCCCGACGCTTCGCTCGTAGGGCGAGAGAATCGTCACCCCTCCATTATTGCGATCCAGATCCCAGGGCATGCCAATGCCGATATGCGTGTTCAGCCGGAGCGGCTGGTACTGCGTCAGGACTCCCACCGTATCAATGCCGGAGTTAATGCAGTTGCTTAAGGGAAAATCAATGATACGATATTTCCCTCCGAAAGCCACCGCGGGCTTCGCCACTTTCGCGGTCAGCACCCCGAGCCGGCTTCCCTGTCCGCCCGCCAGAAGCATGGCGATCATCTCTTTCTTTATCACGTTATCACCTCTTGATGCATTCTGAAGATATCTCTGAGGTAAGTATACCATATTTCTTGTAAATAGTGAACATTTTAGCCAAAAATTGTTCTTTATTTTCCGCCAATTTGCGACAGCAGCTCCGCTCCTCTCCCCGCGCCGTCCCTGAATTTTGTCGATGGGGGCGGATTCCCGGTTTCCGCGCGTTGCTTTTTCCGGGAAAGAGGTATACTATGTTATTAAGAATAAGAAACGGAGCATCTGCAGGTTATGTATGAAATCAACTTTCAATCACCAATACACGTAAATTTCATCGGCATCGGCGGCATCAGCATGAGCGGCCTCGCCGAGATTCTTATAAAAGAGGGCTTCACGGTCTCGGGCTCAGACGCCACGGAATCCGCGCTGACCCGGCATCTTGCCTCACTCGGCGCCCGCGTCGTCATCGGACAGCGCGCTGAAAATATCACACCGGACATCGAGCTCGTCGTCTACACCGCCGCGATCCATCCGGACAATCCGGAGTTCGCCGCGGCGCGGGACGCAGGACTGCCGATGCTGGCGCGCGCCGACCTGCTCGGCCAGATTATGCGCAATTACCCGACTGCCATCGGCGTCTCCGGCACCCACGGGAAGACGACGACAACCTCCATGCTCTCGATGATTCTGCTGGAAGCTAAGAAGGACCCGACGATCTCCGTCGGCGGCATCCTGCCCGAAATCGGCGGCAATATCCGCGTCGGCCATTCGGACACCTTTCTGACCGAAGCCTGCGAATACACGAACAGCTTTTTATCCTTCTTCCCAACCGCGGCGCTGATCCTGAACATCGAGGAAGATCACATGGACTTTTTCAAGGATCTGCAGGATATTCGCCATTCCTTTCACCGCTTTGCCGCGCTGCTGCCGGACGACGGACTGCTCGTCATGAACGGTGAGATCGAGCGTCCCGAAGAGATCACGGAAGGCGTCGGCGCACGCTGCGTCACCTACGGCCTGACCGGCACGGAGGACTATCACGCGCAGGATATCCGCTTCGGGGAGGACGGCGGCGGCATCTATGAGCTGTATCACGGGGCCAAGCCGGTCGGCACGGTCACACTGCACGTTCCGGGCCGCCACAATATCTCAAATTCCCTGGCCGCGCTCGCCGTCTCACTCGAACTGGGCATCGATTTTGTGACCGCCGCCGCGGGGCTTGGCCGCTTCCACGGCACGGAACGGCGCTTTGAGTACAAGGGCGAGGTGAATGGCGTGACGGTCTTCGACGACTATGCGCACCACCCGACCGAGATCCGCGCCACATTGAAGGCCGCCGCGGACTATCCGCACCGGGAGATCTGGTGTGTGTTCCAGCCCCACACCTACACGCGCACGAAGGCCTTCCTGCACGACTTCGCGGAGGCGCTTACCCTGGCCGACCACGTCGTGCTGGCCGATATCTACGCGGCCCGCGAGCAGAACACCATCGGCATCAGTTCGCAGACACTGCAGAAGGAGATCGAGAGTCTCGGAAAGCCCTGCTCCTATTTCCCCTCCTTTGGGGAAATTGAAAAATTTTTATTAAAAAATTGTATGCACGGGGACCTGTTGATAACTATGGGGGCCGGAGACGTGCTGAAAATAGGCGAAAACCTGCTTTCAAAATAAAGTTATCCACATTATCCACATGTTTATCAACAATCGCTGTTGTATGGGCATGTGGATTTTTTCGTGGATAAGCCGTTTTACATAATAAAGTGACAATTTCTCCCGAAACCCTACTTTTTTGCCGTTTTCCTGTCGAATTCTGTTCGCCGTGGTTTCCCATAATCCAGACTTTCCACGAAGTTATCCACACTATCCACCGGCTTTTCCCAGGGGGCTTATCCCGCCCTCCCCGCCGCCTTCGCCCTATTTTGTTTTTGAAAAAGCTGTGTTATACTTCGTAGAGACGCAGGACGCGCTCATGGCGCAGCCCGCTCCGGAGGGAGTACCGATATGGGAGAATTCATTTTAAAATCTGCCGGGGACGACGAACAGACCAGTGTGTCGAATCTGTTCCTCGACTACTATATGCCAAAAGCGAACGGGGAATACGTGAAGGTATATCTCTATCTGCTCCGTGCGCTGAAGCGCCCCTCTCTCGAGCTCTCCGTCTCCGGACTGGCCGACGCCCTGGACCGGACCGAGAGCGACATCCTGCGCGCCCTGAAATACTGGGAAAAGCAGGGAGTTCTCCGGCTCGAGTGCGACGACACGAATACCCTGCAGGGCATTTATCTGTGCACACTCCGCGCGCCGGACGAGCCCACACAGACGGTGCAGACGACGCCCGCGAGGGAGCCCGCACAGACGAAGGAGCCGGCCCGGAAGTCCTACAGCACGCAGGAGATCGAGGCCTTCTCGAACGACGAGGAGTGCAGGCAGCTTCTCTTCGTGTGCAGCCAGTATATGGGAAAAACACTTTCGCCGTCGGAGATCGAGACGCTGCTCTATTTCTATGATCAGCTCCATTTCTCCACGGATCTTCTGGAATATCTGGTGGAGTACTGTGTCTGCAAGGGCAGCAGGAGCATCCACTATATTCGCCGCGTTGGCCTCGCCTGGGCGGAGGCGCACATCACCACCGTCGACGAGGCGAAGGAGCGCACGAATGTCTACCACAAGAACACCTTCGCCGTCATGAAGGCCTTCGGCCTGAACGACCGTAACCCGGTCGACTCGGAGCAGGCGTACATCGAGAAATGGCTGAACACCTGGGGTTTCCCGCTCGATCTCGTACTCGAAGCCTGCAGCAGGACGATGGAGCAGCTGCACAAGGCGAGCTTCCGCTACGCTGACCGCATCCTGCAGGACTGGCGCGAAAAGAAGGTACATACGCTTGCCGATGTGCAGGCGCTCGATCAGGATCACAGGAAGGCTGTGCCGAAGAAAAAGACGCGCGCACGCCAGACCGGATTTACAAATTTCCAGCAGCGGGATTACGATTTCGACGAGCTGGAAAAGCAGCTCCTCAGGAGTCAGTCGTAGGAGGGTTCCATGCCGCTCAGCAACAGTCAGTACGACGCGATCATGCGGGGATACGACCGCAGACAATATGAGCATTACCGGGAACAGCTCGCGCGGATCGACGAGATCTACGCGCGCTTTCCTCGTGTTCGCGAGATTCAGGAGGAAGTGTCCGCCTGCAGCGTGCGGCAGGCGGAGCAGCTCTTTGACGGCGACCCCGGCGCGCTTCCGGCGCTGCGCGGACAGCTTGACGCGCTGCGGCAGGAGCGGGAGCGGATTCTCACGGAGGCCGGATATCCGCCGGACTATCTGGAGATGCGCTACACCTGTCCGGACTGCCGCGACACCGGCTATATCGGCCGCAGGAAATGTCATTGCTTCCGTCAGGAAGAGATCCGGCTCCTCTACTCCTCCTCCCACCTGGAGACGGTACTGGAAAAGGAGAGTTTTTCGACGCTGCGCATGGATGTGTACGATGAGGAGCAGCGACGGGTCATGCCCGCCATTCTCCGGAGCTGTCATGAGTTCGCGGATCATTTCCGGCCCGGGGAAAAGAATCTGCTGTTTTACGGCTCCGTCGGCACCGGAAAGACCTTTCTGTCAAACTGTATCGCGAAAGAGCTGCTGGATCAGGGCTATTCCGTCATTTACTTTACCTCCTTCCAGCTCTTTGAACTGCTCTCCCGCGCAGTTGGCACGCAGGCGGAGCAGCTGCGGGAATCCTGCGAGCCGCTGCTTGGCAGTGACCTGCTGATTCTGGACGATATGGGCACGGAGCTGCCAAACACCTTTACGGTGTCGCGCCTGTTCCAGATTCTGAACGAGCGCGCGCTCGCGGGGCGGTCTACGGTGATCTCGACGAACCTGTCTCTGGAGCAGTTCCGGGATATTTACAGCGAACGCATTTTTTCCCGCATCACGAGCTCTTACACACTTCTGAAATTTACCGGCGGCGACATTCGCATCCGCCGAAAGATAAACGACAAATTATTCTGACTACCTGGAGGACAAAGACATGAATACGCAACGCAGCGAACGGGTTCTTGAGACGATTCCCGTCGGTTCCCTCGGCCTCATCCCTCTCCCCGGCTGTACGGAGCTGGGCAGACGGGTGGACGACTACCTGGTGCAGTGGCGACGGGAGAGCTCCCTGGAACACAAGGACAGCATCATGTTCCAGGGCTACGAGCAGGATTCCTACCTGATCGAGACGAGCATCCCCCGCTTCGGATCCGGCGAGGCCAAGGGCATCGTCATGGAATCTGTCCGCGGACGCGATCTCTATCTGATGGTGGACGTGTGCAACTACAGCCTGACCTATCCGCTGGGCGGCCGGGAGAACCACATGTCCCCGGACGACCATTATCAGAACCTGAAGCGCATCATCGCAGCCTGCGCGGGCAAAGCCAGGCGGATTACCGTCATCATGCCTTTCCTCTATGAAAGCCGCCAGCACAAGCGCACCACGCGGGAGTCCCTGGACTGCGCGCTCGCCCTGAAGGAGCTGAGCCACATGGGCGTGGACAATCTGATCACCTTCGACGCACATGACCCGCGCGTGCAGAACGCGATCCCGCTCGAAGGCTTCGACACGGTGCAGCCCTCCTACCAGTTCATCAAGGCGCTGCTGTCCCATGTGAAGGATCTGCAGATTGACAGCGACCATCTGATGGTCGTCAGCCCCGATGAGGGCGGCATGGACCGCGCGGTCTACCTGGCCAACGTTCTCGGCGTGGACATGGGCATGTTCTACAAGCGCCGCGATTATACGCAGATTGTAGGCGGACGCAATCCGATCGTCGCGCACGAATTCCTTGGCTCGAACGTGGAGGGTAAGGACGTCATTGTCATCGACGATATGATTTCCTCGGGCGAGAGCATGATTGAAGTGGCCCAGCAGCTCAAAAAGCTGCACGCGCGCCGCATTTTCATCTACTCGACCTTCGGACTGTTCACAAATGGTATGGCGCGTTTCGATGAAGCCTGCGAGGCCGGCGTGATCGACCGCGTGCTGACCACAAATCTGATCTATCAGCCCCCGGAGCTGCTGTCGCGTCCCTACTACATCAGCTGCGACGTGTCCAAATACATTGCGCTGCTGATCGACACACTCAATCACGACGCATCCATCAGTGAGCTTCTGGACCCCTATGACCGCATTCATCGCTATCTGGAGAAATACAGAAACGGAGAGATATAACTGTGATGAAGAATTTTATATTTATTTCCCCCGGATTTCCGGAAAACTTTGAGAATTTCTGCTTCGCACTGAAAAACAACGGCGTAAATGTGCTCGGCATCGGCGACACACCCTACGACGCGCTCTCGGAAGGCCTGCGGCAGACGCTGACCGAGTATTACCGCGTGGAAGACATGGAAAATTACGAGGACATGTTCCGCGCCGTGGCTTATCTCTCCTTCCGCCATGGAAAGATCGACTGGCTCGAGAGCAACAATGAATACTGGCTCGAGCAGGACGCCCGGCTTCGCGAGGATTTCCATATCACGACCGGACTTCACCCACAGGATATGGAGCTGATCAAACACAAATCCCGCATGAAGGAAGGCTACGCGGCGGCGGGCGTCCCGACGGCCCGCTGGCACCTGATCGACGACATCGACAGCGCGCGCGCCTTTATAAAAGAGGTCGGCTACCCGGTCATCGTAAAGCCGGACAGCGGCGTCGGCGCTTCCGACACCTGGAAGCTCACGAGCGACGAAGACCTCGCATCCTTCTTCTGCAATCTGCCGGAGGTTCCCTATATTATGGAAGAATTTGTCCCCGGGGAAATCTGTTCCTTCGACGCGATCGTGAACAGCCGGGGCGAGATTCTCTTTGAGACGGGCAATATCTCCCCGATCTCGATCATGGACTGCGTTAATGAACATGAAGAGATTCATTTCTATATCGTAGACAAGCTGGCGGAGGATCTGCGCGCCTACGGACACGCCTGCGTGAAGGCCTTCCATGTGCGCAGCCGTTTCGTCCACCTTGAATTTTTCCGGCTGACGCAGGATCACCCGCGCCTGGGTAAGACCGGCCAAGTCGTGGGGCTGGAAGTCAACATGCGGCCCTCCGGCGGCCCGACCGCCGACATGATCAATTTCGCCTACAGCGCGAACTGCTATCAGTACTACGCGGATATGATGGTCTACGACGAGCTGCGCCACGTCTCCAAAGCGACGCCCTGCTTCTGCGCCTTCGTCGGCCGCTGGCGCGAGGTCACTTACCTGCATTCCCATGAGGATATTCTGGAGAAATTCGACGACAGCCTCCGGATGGCACAGGAATTGCCTGCGGTGCTGGCGCACGGCATGGGCGACTATATCTATCTGGCAAAACTGGAGACCGTGGAGAAGATGAACGAATTTTTCCGCTACGCGTTAGCGAAGTAATAACTATTCAGAACAGCAGATTCCAGACCGTCTTCCTGTTACACAAAGTGAAGGAGCGATTAATTATGGAAGTACAGATGACACAGTGGTACAGCGAACGGCTCGGGCGCGAAATGCCCGTGAAGCGCTACGGTCAGGCCGGAAAACCCTGTCTCGTGATCCCCTCCCAGAACGGGAACTGCCACGACTTCGAAGGCTTCGGCATGGTGGAGGCCTGCAGCCCCTTTATCGAGTCGGGACGGCTGCAGCTCTTCTGCGTCGACGCGATCGACGCGGAAACCTGGTCCTGCGAGTGGAAGAATCCCCGCGAGCGGATCGAACAGCACGAGCGCTGGATGCAATACCTGATTCAGGAGGTATGCCCCTTCCTCGAACAACACGCAAATGGGCAGAAGGCCATGATGCTCGGCTGCAGCATGGGCGCGTACCACGCCGGAAATATCTTTTTCCGCTTTCCGGACCGCTTCGACGCCTGTCTCTGTCTGAGCGGACTCTACGACGCGGCCTCCATGCTGAACGGCTACATGGACGACCTGGTCTACCTGAACTCTCCCTGCCACTGCCTGAAGAATCTGCCCGCCGATCACCCCTACATGGAGCTCTACCGGCAGAGCAAAGTCTTTATCTGCGTCGGGCAGGGCGCCTGGGAGGATCAGCTTCTCGTCGGCACGCGCCAGCTGGACGCCGTCCTGCGTGAGCGCGGCATCCCCGCCTTCGTGGATTACTGGGGATACGACGTGAACCACGACTGGCCCTGGTGGCGGGTGCAGGCGCCGTATTTTCTGGAAAAAATACTTTAAAGACAAAAAGGGGCTGTGAAAAAAAGCCCTTAACAGCAGGAGGTTCCTCGATTCGATCAAT
>JAJBTX010000095.1 GCA_020860645.1 Lachnospiraceae bacterium
AGAACAGCATCGAAATGAAAAGACAGACTGTGCAGGTTTACCTGCTAAAGGCTGTGTTTTCATTTCGGGATGGGCGGAACGCCCATCAAGCCTCAGACATATGACGCGTAAGCGGCATATAGCCTTCGAAGAAGGCGGTCTGTGGCCTGATGTTCTGAAGCAACGAATTAGAGGGGAGGAGCCAGCTCATGCCGAACAGGGAGAGCCTGAAGGATAACGTATACAACCGGATCATGGAGGACATTTTCTGCTATGAATACCAGGCGGGCGATATCCTGAATGAAAAAGCGCTCATGGAAAAGTACGGCTGCAGCAAGACGCCGGTGCGGGAGGCGCTGCTCTCACTCTGCGACGATCAGGTTCTCAAGAGCATCCCGCGCTACGGCTATGAGATCATTCGCCTGACGACGGAGGATATCAGCGAGATGATCCAGTTCCGTTTTCTCCTCGAGGGCGGGATGCTGCACTATAATTATGAAAGACTTACCGGGTCGCATTTTCGCAAGCTGGAGGAAATCAACGAGCTGATCCGTGAAAATTCCGGCGATGTCTGGGCACACTGGCAGTATAACGCGCAGTTCCACCAGACGCTGACCGGATTCTGCGGAAATGAGTATGCGCTTGAGGCGCTGACCCGCTGTATGAACCGGCTGAAGCGCGCCTATGCGCAGTTTTACTGGGGGAAATGGGCGCAGAGCGTGCCGCCGGTCGATGATACGCGTCACCATGTTGACATCCTGAACGCCCTGCGCGCGGGAGATCCGGATGAGGCACAGCGCTGTCTGGCACTGGATCTGAATGATTTCGGCGGCCTGAAAATATCGCTGCCGGTATGACGCGGTCTGCATGTTTCCCGGGGCCCTGCAGGTTGCGAAGCATCCCGGAAACTGTTATAATCGAAAACAGCGGGCAGACCGCGGACAGGAGACTGCATGTTTAAGAAGATAATGCTGCTGGCCAGTGTACTGCTGCTCATCGGCACCTGTTCTTTTTTTGCGTATGACCGGGAGCAGGAGCCGGAGACGCTCGCGAGCGGGGCGCTCTCGGGCGAGGTACGCCAGGCGCAAAAGCTTTATAAAAACCTCGGTCAGACACTGGATTTCTCCAGGGTGCAGCTGTGCTTCAAAGGGGAGCTGCTCGCCTGCGATGAGGAGAGTCTGACCTTTTATCTTCCGGTGGATATGGACAGCGACGGCTGGGAGAACGGAAGCTTCACAAGCATGGACGATGAGATCTCCATTCTCCCGCTGGAGGACTACACGACTTACGAAAAGTCAGAGATCGTGGCCTCAGGGCAGCCGGTTCCGTTCCTGGCTTTCAGCGAGTCGGAGGATTCCTGCATCACGGTGCAGGTCGTGTTTACCGGACTTTCCGTGGTGCGCATCGAGACGGACGCGGATCTCGATGTGGACACGGTATTCGCGGGAAGCATCGTCTTTTACGAGTCCTGCGGGCAGACGGACTGGACGTATTCCTCGGTTTTCGAGGCTCATGAGAGGGGACAGACCAGCCGTGCCTATCCGAAGAAGGGCTATCGGGTGAACCTGGTTGCAGTCACACCCGGCGGAATCAGCAATAAAAATAAAATGTCCGTTCTGGGAATGCGCAGCTCTGACAGCTGGATTTTTTATGCCATTTACAGCGACGGCACGAAGGTGCGGGACAAGTTTAATATTGAGCTGTGGAACAGTTTCGGCGCGGACGATACCTCTTACGACGCGCACTTTGGAACGCATATGGAGTATGTGGAGCTCGTCGTCAACGGCGAGTACCGCGGGCTTTATGGGGTCATGGAGCCGGTTGACAGCACGCAGCTTCAGATTTCCGACCAGGAGTATCTCTACAAGCGCACCTTTTCCCGCGCGCTCTCCACGGAGCTGCTCGACAGTTATACGACGGAGGAATATCTGACCGTGCTTGGCACAGAGCTGAAGGGCTCAGATGATGCGGGGACGGATTACGACTGGCAGTGCTTCCGCTCCTATGTGGAGCTCGAGGAGGAGGCAGACGACGAGGCCTTTGTGAGCAGTGCGGAGGCGCTGCTCGATATGGATAATATGACGGACATCTGGCTTTTCATTCAGATGATTTACGGCGAAGACAACATCTACAAGAATATGTTCTACGCATTTAAGAAAGAAGCGGACGGCTATCGCATGTATCAGGTGCCCTGGGATCTCGATCTCACATGGGGGAACGTCTATACGGACGATGCGGAGCAGCTCTATGTGACGTCCGCGCCGGAGCTTGCGACAGAGAGGCTCAGCTGGCCCTTTGCCGACCGCCTGATTGAACTCGATGCGGGCGGCATTCAGGAAAAGATTTCCGGAAAATGGAAGGAGCTGCGGGAAACCGTCCTTTCCGATGAAAATATGGAGGAGCTGCTGGAGGCGTGCATCCATGAGGTGCAGGATTCCGGCGCTTTCGCGCGCGATGCGGCGAGATGGCCGGACAGCGCGCATAACGGGGACTACGATGCGCTGCGGGAATTTATGGAAGCGCGCCTGGCGTTCCTGGATGAGGAACTGTTACAAAAAAACATGCATGGTTGGATACAGGAATGAAACAATAATAGGATAAAAATAAGAAGGAGAGAAACGAATGCAGAAAAAGATATTTGATCCATCGCTCCCGGAAAACCGGTATCGTCATGAGTTCAAATACGTCTGTTCCTTCGCACAGCTCAAGGTGATCGAGGTCAGGCTGACCGGTCTTATCGCCCACGATCCTCACGCGGGACCGGATGGCGTTTACAATATCAGAAGCCTGTATTTTGACGATTATCAGGATCGCTGCCTGCGGGAAAATGAGGCGGGAACTGATCCGCACGAGAAATTCCGCATCCGCATCTACAATCACAGCGCAGACCGCATCTCGCTGGAGCTGAAGCGGAAGGAGCGCGGGAAGACGCAGAAGCTGATCTGCCCGCTCTCGGAGGAGCAGTGCCGGATGCTGATGGCGGGAGAGATTCCGGAGATGTCAGCCGATTCGCCGCCGCTTCTGCGAAAGCTGGAGCTTGAGATGCGGACGAGGCTGATGAAGCCGAAGGTGATCGTGGAGTACGACCGTGTACCCTATGTGTACCCGCAGGGCAATGTGCGGATCACGCTGGACGAGAATATTCGCTCATCCGGGAGAGTTGATCTGTTCCTTGACGAGCAGATTCCGCTGAGACCGGTGATGCCGTCCGGACAGCACATTCTCGAGGTGAAATACGACGAATACCTGCCGGATTATATTTACCGGACCGTACAGCTTGAAAACCTGCAGCAGACGGCATATTCCAAATATTACCTGTGCCGGCGCTATGGACTTTAAGAAAGATGGATAAATGAGAAGGAGAGATACATATGTTAGGATTTTCAGATATCTTTAAAAATTCGTTTCTGGAAGGCTTCACGAGCATGGACATCACGACCGCGAAGATCGCGGCGACGCTCTTTATGACTGCTCTGCTCGGCCTCTATATTTTTGCGGTTTACCGCCTGCTGACCCGGAAGGTATTTTATTCCAAGAATTTTGCCATTTCCCTGACGGCGATGGCGATGATCACGGCGGCCATCATTCTGGCGATGCAGTCAAACCTGGTGATCTCCCTCGGTATGGTCGGCGCGCTGTCGATCGTCCGTTTCCGCACCGCGATCAAGGATCCGATGGATCTGGTCTTCCTGTTCTGGTCGATCAGCGTCGGTATCATCTGCGGCGCGAGTCTTTATGAGGTGGCCCTGATCACCTCTGTTGTGGTGACCGTGCTTATTCTGGCGCTGGATATGCTTCCGGTGGGACGGGCGCCGATGATGCTTGTCGTGAACAGCTCCGTGACAGACGGCGAGAAAGAGATTATGGACGTGATTCACCGCTATACGAAGTACTGCCGGGTGAAGTCCAGGAACCTTTCCAAAGACCGCCTGGATATGGTGGTGGAGCTTCGCGTGAAGGATGAAAGCGGCCTTGTGAAGGAGATTGCCGCTCTGGACGGCATGATTGCCGCGTCCCTGATCGCTCACGACGGAGAGGTTACCTTTTAGTTATGAAATCTGACGACGCAAAACGCGGTTATCATTACGCCAAAAGCTATGGCGTGGGAAAACTGTACTACAAGGCGCGTGAGCGGCTGGAACGAAACGGTCTGGAGAAGAATTATCAGGACTGGCTGTTCGCAGGACGCCCCTCTGCCCGGGAGAAGGAGCTGCAGCGCGGGCATCAGTTTTCCTTTCGTCCGCTGATCAGCATCGTGGTGCCGCTCTACCGGACGCCGGAGATGTTTCTGCGGGAGATGGTGGAGTCCGTGCTGGCACAGACTTATGGAAATCTGGAGCTCTGCCTGGCGGACGGAAGCGGTGACGACAGCCTTGAGCCGCTGCTGAGCGGCTATATGAACCAGGATGCCCGTATCCGTTACCGACGGCTTCCGGAGAACCTGGGGATTTCCGGCAATACGAATGAAGCGCTTCGCATGGCCACGGGTGCGTATGTCGCGTTGCTGGATCATGATGATATTCTGGAGGAGCATGCTCTTTTTGAGGTGGTGAACCTGCTGCAGGATCGTCCGGAGCTGGAACTGATTTACACGGACGAGGACAAGGTCAGTCCGGATTCCGCGACTTTTTTCCGACCGCATTTTAAGCCGGACTACAATCCGG
>JAJBTX010000094.1 GCA_020860645.1 Lachnospiraceae bacterium
TTGCTATAGTATTTACAGATCAAAGATGATTTGATTCTTACAGATAGATAGACAGATTTTTTCATAATAGCCCCGGCATCCGTATTGCCGGGGCACTCCTCATCTATAGGAGATGGACGGCGGGTGTTTACTCGCCGTCCATCTTTTTCATCGCATCATTCAGCGACATCATCTTCGCGTCAAGTTTTGAGATAATCGAAGCGCACTCCCGAAGCTCCCGCGCAAAATAATCCGGGGCGTTTCCTTCATATTTATAATAGATCTTATGCTCAAGGCTTGCCCAGAAATCCATTGCCATCGTCCGGATCTGTACCTCCACCTTCGTGGGCACGACGGCGTCGGCCAGCGCAACCGGAACGAGGAGCAGCATATGGTAGCTCTTGTATCCGCTTTCCTTTGGATGCCCCAGATAATCCTTGATACTGAGCACGGAAAGATTATCCTGCCTCGCGAGCATCGCCGCCAGGAACTGGATCTCGGAGAAAAACGAACAGGTAATCCGCACGCCTGCGATATCGTTGACATACTCGATCATATCGTCGATACTGACATCATGCCCTTGCTTCCGCAGCTTCTTCATGATGCTCTCCGGCGTCTTCAGACGTGACTTCACATACTCAATCGGATTGTAGGAATATACATGACTCAGCTCATTGTTCAGCACCTCGATGCGGCTGTTCATCTGAGCAAGCGCGGACTGATAGATAAACATGGCCGTTTCAAAGCCATCCTCGCGCGGTTTTCTGCGGATATACTCCCGGATACTCATCTCCTCCGCCATTTTTCTTTTACCTCCTGCCAGGTTTCGCCTCTTTACAACATGGTCCAAAACCGCTATACTTCCTCTTAAGATAAGCGCTTGGAGGACGTTCCATGTTCCGTGTATGGGGAAAAATCATAAAAGACAATCATCTGCGCAATGATATCACAGTCTGCGACGACAGCAAAGATACCCGCACGCATAAGGTATTCCATGCGCTGGACGAAATCTGCCATGCCTTTGATCTGGGAACTCCGATCTGGCTGGACTCCAATATCAGAGAATTTCAGCGTCACGCCAGAACCCGTTTCCGACAGGACAGTTTTGTCGAGCACATTGATTTTGATTTTCTGGAATTTCACGTTATAGAGGAAGACTGACCCCGCTTACTTCGACAGAAAGCTCTGAATCAGATTCCATACAGACGATATAAAACGGGTGATAAAATTCCCCACCTTCTCGCCGTCAATGTTAATTTCCAGGGATTCTATCTTGCTGTACAGATCCTGTGCCTGCGACACAAGACTGTCCACATCGATATCCAGATTATTCAGCTTCAGCAGCAGATTCACGATCTGGGAAATCTGCTCATCCGTCAGCTCAATCCCCATCTCCGCAGCAGCCTGCGTCACGAGCTCCGTGAGCTTATCCGGATCATCCAGGTCCTGCTCCGCGACCTGCTGCTTCAGATAGGCGATCAGATCGGAAATATCCTCCGAATCCAGTTCTTCGCTCAGCTCACCGGTCAGCACCAGCTCATCCGTGGCCACATCCAGAGCTTCCTCGCTGACTTCCGTACCGCTGTAAGTCTCATATGCCTTCACCGCCCCGATCAGGGCTGCTGTGCCGCTGATCGAGAAAGGTGCGGCCACAATCACCTGCGCATCCTCCACGCCTGCCGTCAGCAGAGCATTGCGGTACATGGCAACCGTACAGTAACTGATATTATGCGTCTCCACCGTAAGTCCGGCGCCACTCTCCTGCGGGATCAGCAGAACCGATGAAAGCGCACGCGTGCCGACGACGGAGGAACCGAGCGAATCGTCCAGATACTCATGTTCCATCGCGTTCGTAATATAGATCGTCTCGTAAGAAGCCGCTTCCTCCTCCGTGATTCCCATCTCTGAGAATACGGTCGCGCGTTCGGAATCACTCAGATCCGCCCCCAATGCGAGCACCGCCGTCCCGGCAGCCTCCACGCACAGGCTCCCCGCCGGCAAAAAGGCTGTCAGCATCATTGCGGCCATAAATACGGAAATCCATCTCTTCATTCTCATCATCTTCCTATTCCTCACCCGCACTCCGCGCGCAGATATCCGCGCACCAGAGCTCGATATCGTTCATTACTTCCTCTTTATTCAGCTCATTCAGAAGCTCATGCCGTCCGTGCGGATAGATCATACAACGCACATCCTCCATGCCGATCTTCCGGAGCATCTCTTCAAAACGCCGCGTGCCTTTTCCATTTTCACCAACCGGATCCTCATCTCCGGAGAGAATGAGAAGCGGCAGATCCTTCGGCATCCGGGCAGCCGCGCGCGGAGTGACGACCTCCTGAAAGGTCTGAAACAAAGCCTCATACGCCCCCAGGGAAAAGCGGAAGGCCATCTTCGTGTCCGGCAGCATATCGAGCATTACCTGCGGGTCGCGGCTCAGCCAGCTTCCTGTCCGCGCATTGTCGGGAAAGCGCTTTGCGTAGCCGCTGCAGGTCATCTGATCCAGCAGCCGACTTCTTCCGTCTCTTCCGCTGCCCAGCATGCTCACGCTCACAACCAGCCGCCCCAGCCCACAGAGGAAAGCCGGCTGCTGACCGGTACCCATGATGATCGCCCCGTCCACCTTTTTCCCGCGGTAGATCAGGTAGCGCCGCACCAGAAACGAACCCATGCTGTGCCCCAGCATGATATACGGCACATCCGGCATGCTTGCTGCTGTCATCCGCCGCACCTGATCGATGTCCCTCAGCCAGAGTGAGGCGCCGTCCTCTCCGACACAGCCGCGCTCCTCCGGACTGTTCACCGAATCGCCGTGTCCCAGATGGTCGTGTCCGACCACAAAATAGCCCGCCTCCGCCATGTGTGAGGCAAATCTGTCGTATCGTCCTATATATTCCAGCATGCCGTGCACGAGCTGGAGAACGCCCTTCGTCTCTCTCTGCGGATCGTACCAGCGGTAGCCGTGTATCATATGAACTTCGTCAACGGATTCCATGTAAAACTCTTCCCGTGTAACCATGCCGTCTTTCTCCTAAACAGGTCTATACGGGAAAGTATACCACATCCGGGTGCAAAATAGCTCAATTTCACAAAAATTTAAGACATTCTTTAAAGCTGCGTATTAATAAAAATATCGTAAATCGCCCGGATTGCCTTCTCAAAATCTTCATCCCGGACGCCCGCGATGACATTCCACTCGCTGGAGCCCTGATCGATCATCTTTACATTCACATTGGCATGTGCCAGCGCAGAAAATATCCGGCCCGCCGTGCCGCGCGTCGACTTCATGGCGCGTCCCACCACGGCAATCAGTGCGATATCTCCCTCCACGTCGAGATAATCCGGATTTACCGCCCGCTGAATACCCGCAAGAACCTGCTGCTCGTGCGCCTCAAACTCGTCCCGGTGCACGATCACGGTCATCGTGTCGATCCCGGAAGGCATATGCTCAATCGAGATTCCCTGTTTTTCAAACTCGGACAATACCCTGCGGCAGAAACCGATCTCGCTGTTCATCATATCCTTCTCAATATTGACCGCGACAAATCCTTTCTTTCCGGCAATTCCCGTGATTGTATAGTCCGGTCTGTGACAGGTGCTCGCCACAATCATTGTTCCCTTATCATTCGGGCGATTGGTATTGCGGATATTGATCGGAATCCCCGCCTTGCGCACCGGGAAAATCGCGTCTTCATGCAGGACCGTCGCCCCCATATAGGCCAGCTCCCTGAGCTCCTTATACGTGATGATGTCAATCACCGCCGGATCCTGAATCAGCCTCGGATCCGCCACCAGGCAGCCGGAGACATCCGTCCAGTTCTCATAGAGATCCGCCTCCACCGCACTGGCAACGATAGAACCGGTGATATCGGAGCCACCCCGCGAGAAGGTCTTGATCGCGCCGTCCTCATACGCGCCGTAGAATCCCGGAATCACCGCGTTCGGCATATCCTCGAGGCGCTTGCCGAGCAGGCGGTTCGACGTGTCCGCGTCGAACTCTCCATTCCCGTCAAAGCGAATCACCTCGGCCGCGTCCACGAACGGATACCCCAGATAAGCCGACAGCAGAAGACCATTCAGGTATTCCCCGCGGGAAGCCGCGTAATCGCTGCCCGCTCTGTTCTTAAAATTCTCTGAGATTTTCTCAAACTCATCATCCAGAGAAAACTTCAGTTCCAGGCCCTCTATGATCTCCTCATAACGGGTGCGGATCTGCTTCATCAATCCGCTGAAATTCTCGTCATTCGCCGCCGCATAATAGCACTGATACAGAAGATCCGTCACCTTCGTGTCTCCATTAAAACGCTTTCCCGGCGCGGAAGGCACCACATACCTGCGGCTCTCCTCCGCCAGAACGATATCCCGGACCTTCCGGAACTGCTCCGCGCTCGCCAGAGAGCTCCCGCCAAACTTTACTACCTTTTTCATAATACGTGTATCCCCTTGTAAAACTGTCTTTTGTAGTACCCGCCTATTATACCCATTCTCCGTTCGAAGTGCAAGTCCGGATATTATTTCACATGCGGGGATTTGTGCTGACTGAGCGCAAAAAATGACCGGAAAGCCTGTAAATTCAAACTTTCCGGTCATCTCACAAGGGAGTCGATGCGACAGGATTTGAACCTGCGACCTCTGCGTCCCGAACGCAGCGCTCT
>JAJBTX010000029.1:0-23930 GCA_020860645.1 Lachnospiraceae bacterium
GCTCTGCAGCATTGAGAAGAAATGAAATCATCGTCTGCATGGCAACGGTTCTCGGGCGCCCCGTTTTTAGTATGATACATTGCAGGAAAAAGATGGGCTCTGCAAATGGACGAAACAGCAGGCCATTTTCCGGTGCGGATTCCGTCCATTTATCTTGCGTAGTAAAAGTCAGTCCATATCCGGAGGCCGCCATCCTGGTGGCGATACTCAGCTGAGAGACGGTCTGTATAGCAGGCCTTATGTGACGCTGACGGAATTCGTTTTCTAACCGGGAGCGGATCAGGGAACCAGGAGGAAAAGTCATAAGTCTTTCGTGTTCCAGCTGTTCCAGGGAAATACGGGAGAACTTTGCCAGACAGTGATTTTCGGGAAGAAGGACGCCGAGCTCACAGATTCCAAGCGGGATGGATTCATAATCTTCCATATTATGTCCGTCTGGAAACAGAGTGAATAAAAGATCCAGTTCCCCAGACAAAAGTTTGTCAAGCATGAAGGGCAGGGTACTCTCAAGTAAAGAGAGTTCGATAGATGGATGCAGGGACTGAAAGTCTGTATAAATCTTCTGAACAAACCAATTCTGTATCGTACTGGTGATTCCGATACGAAGAACGATGTTTTTGCTGGGGGAGAGATTTTTCATATTGGCAACTGCATCGTTGACAGCATTCAGAATGGTGTAAACATAAACCATAAACTGCTCGCCGGCCTGTGTGAAACGCAGCGGCTTCGACTTCCTCTGGATTAGCGTAACGCCCAGTTCCTCTTCCAGACTCTTTATAGAGCTCGTGATGGATGGCTGTGAGATAAAATTCTCATTTGCCGCCTTTGTGAAACTTCGAAGTCGGTAGATTGATTCGAGATATTCCAGTTTCTTTAATTCCATCGTATTGCCTCTCATTCCCGGGTTTTTTGTTCAGAGTTTCCAGTCAAATTTCAAATTTGTAAAAGTCAGGCTCATTCTGGGGGATTTTTCTATTATATTGCTTTAAATCAAACGGCGCAATAGTTGAACAAAATATTTTCGCCCTGAACCTGAGAACGTGTTATACTGAACCTGTCCGGGCGGGCATCCCGGCATTTTATCGAATCAGGAGGAGTATGATGGGCGAAATCATCGAAAAATTCATCAGCGGCTTCTGCCGCAGCGGTAATTGTACAAAGACCGTATGCTGCGAGTATGAGAGGCGGCCGGACGGAAGACTGGCACTCACGGAGTCGGACTGCGACTTTGAGGGCTGCCCGAACAGCGCCTCCTGCCTGATCCGGAAAGAGGCGCTCGGAGTTCTTGATGTGACTGTTTGAAATATAGGGAACTTTTTGATAGAATACAGAAGAGAAAGTTCCCTATATTTAAGGAGGAAAGTGTCTCATGAGCGATCTGATAAAAATTCAGGGATTATTAAACGAAAAAGCGGATTGTCAGGCAAGGCTGCGGCTGATTCCCTATTCGGGGACGCCAGAGGTTAAATCGCAGGAAGAAAAAAAATATCTTTATATGAGAAAAAGAGCCGGTGGAAAGCTGACTTCTACTTATGTTGGAGAATATTCCGAGGAATTACATCAGCTTTTGCTCGTAAATGCAAAAACCGCGAGGGCATTGAACAAACGATTACGCCAGATAGAAAAAGAACTGGCGGCTCTCGGATACGAGAAGGCAGAACTGCCGGAACGCATTTATCAAAATATAGAATTTGCCCGTACGAATATGAAAGCAAATATTTATGATCAGGCGGTATTAGAGGGAGTGGGAACGTCATTTCCCCAGACGGAGGAAATCCTCGAAAATGGGGAGGTAAACGGTGTGAAAGCATCAGATGTTCAGAAGATCCTGAATTTGAAGCATGCGTGGGAATTTATTCTGGATACAGACGTTTTGCAGTGCGCATCGGATTTCTATATGCTAAGTCATATTGCCAGACTGGTAAATGAAGGCTTTTATATGGATGGTGGTCGGGTGAGGGGAATACCGGTAACAATAGGCGGAAGCAGCTATATTCCGCCGCTTCCCATAGAAAGCGTGATAAAGGAAAGGATCAGCCGAATTACTACATTAGAAGAAACACCGATTCGGATTGCAATCGAACTGTGCCTGTATTGCATGAAGACGCAGATATTTATAGATGGAAATAAAAGAGCCGCCGTTATCTTTGCCAATCAATATCTGATCGCACACGGACAGGGCTTTCTGGTAATTCCAGAATCAGAGGTATCGGAATTCAAAAGGCTTTTGGTGAATTATTATGAGGGAGAAGACAAGGAAATTATTATGCATTTCCTTCAATCCAGGTGTTGGAAAAATTTCTAAAAAGAATATAGGGAACAAATCCTGAGACAATCAGAGAAAAAGTTCCCTATAAAATAAGCAGACTGCTTGTACCATAAAATTTTCGGAATTCGCGTAAACTTTCACGCTTTACTTGACGAAATCCCGCAAGATAGAATATACTGAAAAACAGTTGACAAAACCGCACATTGATGTCGGTTCCTGACAGAGCCGAGCCGCTGAGCAAATGGCGAATCGACGCACGTCAATAAAGCAGCCTTGCGGGTGGGGTATGGTATTTTGAACCATCGGGAGGCGCCGGCACTTAGTGAGCCCGAGCCGTAAGGCGACGGGGGAGCTTGCGCGGGCAACGAGCCAAGCGCGCATACTTGTATGCGCATTTGGCGACTGCCGCGACAGTGAGCGATAGCGAACGAGTGTCCGCTGCGTCCGACCGCTGAGCGAGAGCGGGTTCAAAATACCATACCCCACCCGTGAGGCGGGAATGAAGCGAGAACGTAACGATGCACGAATACAGACTGATCACCCGCGACGGCCACGCCAAGCGCGGAGAATTCCATACCGTACACGGCGTGATTGAGACGCCCGTGTTCATGAACGTAGGCACAGTCGCCGCGATCAAGGGCGCGGTGTCTACCGAAGACCTGGAGACGATCGGCACACAGGTGGAGCTGTCGAACACCTACCACCTGCACGTGAGGCCGGGCGACGAGGTCGTGAAGAAGCTGGGCGGCCTGCACAGATTCATGTCATGGGACAGGCCGATTCTGACCGATTCCGGTGGCTTTCAGGTATTTTCCCTCGCAAACTTGAGACAGATCAAAGAAGAAGGCGTCTATTTCCACTCCCACATTGACGGCCGGAAGATTTTCATGGGACCGGAGCAGAGCATGCAGATCCAGTCGAACCTGGCCTCGACGATTGCGATGGCCTTCGACGAGTGCCCGTCGAGCCGGGCCGAGCGGGACTATGTGCAGCGCTCGGTGGACCGGACCTATCGCTGGCTCTGCCGCTGCAAGGAGGAGATGGCGCGGCTGAACAGCCTGCCGGATACGATCAATAAAGAGCAGCTGCTGTTTGGCATCAACCAGGGCGCGGTCTTCGAGGATATCCGCGTCGAGCATGCGCAGCGCATCGCCGAGCTCGATCTGCCGGGCTACGCGATCGGCGGGCTGGCGGTCGGAGAGAGCCACGAGGAGATGTACGCGATCATTGAGGCGGTCGCGCCGCAGCTGCCGGTGGATAAGCCGCTCTACCTGATGGGCGTCGGAACGCCCGCGAACATCCTGGAGGCGGTGGATCGCGGCGTCGATTTCTTCGACTGCGTTTACCCGAGCCGGAACGGGCGGCATGGGCATGTCTACACGAATCACGGCAAGCTGAATCTCTACAACGCGCAGTATGAGCTGGACGATCGTCCGATCGAGGAGGGCTGCGGCTGTCCCGCGTGTCGGCGCTACTCGCGGGCCTACATCCGCCATCTTCTGAAGGCGAAGGAGATGCTCGGGATGCGGCTGTGCGTGCTGCACAATCTCTATTTCTATAATCATATGATGGAGGAGATACGCGCCGCGATCGAGGAGGGGCGCTATCAGGAGTATAAAAAGCAGAAGCTGGAAAATATGAGGAGGAAATGAAAAATGCACATCGGTATTTTGAAGGATATCAAGAAGGGGGAGAACCGCGTGATCGCGACCCCCGCGGAGATCGCGACGCTGAAGGCGGACGGCTGCCTGGTCAGCGTGCAGAAGGGAGCCGGAGAGAAGGCCGGATTTTCGGATGAGGCCTACGCGGAGGCGGGCGCGGTGCTCGTCGACACGGCGGAAGAGATTTACGGAAACTGCGACATGGTCGCGAAGGTGAAGGAGTTTGAGGCGTCGGAGTATGATCTTCTGCGGGAGGGACAGATCGTCTTCACCTGCATTCACCCGGCGGCGCATCCGGAGGAGGTGCAGGCGCTGCTCGACAAAAAGGTCATCGCCTTCACTGCGGAGGACTCTCATCGCTACGGCTCGCCGAACTGCGAGGCTGCGGGCAAGCAGGGGGCGCTCTTTGGTCTGGAATCCATGCTGACGATCAACGGCGGCAAAGGAAAATTTGTCAGCGGTCTGGGCGGCGCTCCGGGCATGAATGTGCTGATTCTCGGCGGCGGTACGGTTGGACAGGCCGCGCTTTCGGTGCTGCACGCGCTCGGCGCCTGGTGCACGGTGGCGGATATCAATATTGGCATTCTCAGGACCCTGAGCCGTCAGTATCAGGAGCAGGTCAACACGATGATTTCCACGAAGGAGAATATCAGAAAGATCCTTCCCCAGACCGACATGGTGCTGAACTGCGTCAAGTGGCCGAAGGGCTGCAAGGATTATCTGATTGATCGTTCCATGCTGAAGCTCATGGAAAAAGGCTCCGTCATCGTCGACATCAGCAATGATGACCAGGGCGCGATCGAGTCCTTCCACGAGACGACGCACGAGAATCCGCGCTATATTGAGGAGGGAATCGTGCATTACTGCGTGAGCAATATTCCGGGAGCGATCGCAAATTCGACCTCGATCGCCTACGCCGCATCTGTGCTGCCGCATTTCCGCAGCATCGCGAAGAACGGCGTGGCGGAGGCCTGCGCGCGCGACGGCTTCCTGCGCAGGAGCCTGACCGCCTACAAGGGTTATCTGACGCACGAGGAGACCAGCGCGCTGCAGAACCGTCCGTGGATTCGCCCGGAGGAGATTCTCGGTATCGCGGACCGGGCGTTCGACCCCGCGCCGCCGGCGACCGTGACCCGTTCGGAGAACCTGATTCATCTACAGTAAGCTACGACCGCCTTTTCCGAAGGCCGTATGCCGCTTGCCGTTTGCGATAGAAAAACGGACAAAGAGTGAGCTCTTCGCTCAAAAGAGGGAGATAAAAGGCCGTCCAATGTCTGTGTGTCCTTGTATGTAAGGCTTGTCTTTAGAGTACACGGTCCGCACAGCCGTCGTCCTGGGCTTTTATGGATAAATACGAAGGAGGATATGTAACTTATGGAAGAACTGGTAAGCATGGGGTTTATCTCGATCATCCCGGCGCTCATCGCCATCATTCTGTCGTTTGCGATCCGCAATACGATCATCTCGCTGGCGGTGGCCTGTATCGTCGGAACGATTCTGGCGGGGCAGGGCGTCTTCGGATTTCCGACCCTTTTGAAGGAGAGCCTTGGTACGACGAGCTTTTCCTGGGTCATGCTGCTGAACACGCTGATCGCGATCATTGTCGCCTATTTTCAGAAGACCGGCGCGATCCAGAGCTTTTCGCAGATGATTCACGACAAGAATCTGGGGCGCAGGGGCGCGCAGCTCATGGCCTGGGTGCTCGGCATGTTCGTGTATTTCAGTGACTCGTTCAGCCCGCTTTTTGTCGGCTCGACGATGAGAAGCATCACGGACAAGGCGAAGATTTCGCGTGAAAAGCTGGCTTACATTGCGGACTCGACCTCCGCGCCGGTCAGCGTGCTCGTCCCGATCACCGGCTGGGCGGCGTACTTAAGCGGCCTCGCGGTCGGCATCGGCTGCATCGCCACGACGGAGGACGGCTCCGCGCTTTTCCTGAAGGCGCTCCCCTATAACTTTTACGCGATTCTCGCTGTTATCATGGTCGGCCTCATCGGCTCCGGCATCGTGAAGGATTTCGGACCGATGAAGAAGGCGGAGAAGCGTGCCATGGAGGAGGGCAAGGTGCTCCGTGACGGCGCAATACCGCTGATCGGCAAGGAGCTGACAGAGATGCAGCCCTACGAGGGCCTGAAGCCGTGGATTTTCCTCAACTTCATCCTTCCGGTGCTGATGATTATCTCGATCGCTCTGGGCACTTACATCACGCTCGGCTCGGCGAAGACGATGGAAGCCTTCCTCTTTGTCGTGATCTTTATGACGATCAGCATGGTGCTCCAGGGAATCCCCTTCCAGGAGGTCATGAACACCTTTACGGACGGCATCAAGGGCGCTGTCCCGGCGGTTACGCTGCTGGCGCTGGCCTATTCGATCAACTCGCTCTCGAGCACGATGGGGACCGCGAACTACATCGTCTCCCTGAGTCAGGATTTCCTGACCCCGGCGCTGCTCCCGGCGATCATCTTTCTCATCTCCGCGATCATGGCTTTCGCGACCGGCTCCTCCTGGGGCACCTTCGCGATCTGCATGCCGATCGCGCTCCCGCTGGCTTTCGCCTTCACCGGCAATACGCTGACGCCGCTCGTATACGCGAGCTTCGCGGCGGTGGCAGGCGGCGGCGTTTTCGGCGACCACTGCTCGCCGCTCTCGGATACGACGGTGCTCTCGTCGACCGGCTCGGCCTGCGACCACATTGATCATGTGCAGACGCAGCTGCCCTACGCGCTGTGCTGTGGCACGCTGGCGACGGTGCTGTATCTGGTGATAGGCTTTGTGTTTATTTAAAAAGTCGATTGCTTCGCACTACGTGCTTCCGCAATCGCCGCCTGCATTCGCAATCCGGCCTATCGGCCTACTTGCTCATACAGGCTAGCCCGTCCGATGTCTGTGTGCCCTTGCATGCGAGCATGCAGTGCACACAGCCGCCGTCCGGGACTTTTTTTGTAAAAACTCTTGCCCTGCGCGGAAATATTGTGTAGAATACTCTTTAGGTTATTTTCAGGAGGAAATTTTTATGGTACTGACATCGACAAGCTCTTCTACATTCACGTTGATCCTCTGGATCGTCGTGATGATCGCGTTTATGTACTTCCTGGTCATGAGACCACAGAGGAAAGAGCAGAAGCGGGTTGCCGCGATGCTCTCCGCGATGGAGGTCGGCGACGTGGTCGTGACGACCAGCGGATTTTACGGGGTACTGATTGACATCACGGATGAGGACGTGATTGTGGAGTTCGGCAGCAACCGCAACTGCCGCATTCCGATGAAGAAGTCGGCAATCGCGGAAGTGGAAAAACAGGATTAAGCGAAGCGAGGATGCAGACGAGGGCGGGAGACTTCTTCCGCCCTTCTGTGTATGTGAAAGGAGACAGAATATGGATTACAGGATCGGGGTGATTCCCGGGGACGGCATCGGTCCGGAGATCGTGCGCGAGGCGCGTAAGGTACTGGACGCCATCTGCGCGAGGTATGGCCATCGTTTTACGTATACGGAGCTGCTGCTCGGCGGCGCGTCGATCGACGTGCACGGCGTGCCGCTGACGGAGGGGACGATCGAGACCGCGAAGGGCTGCGACGCGGTGCTGATGGGTTCGATCGGCGGGGACGCGAAGACCTCCCCCTGGTATCAGCTGCCGCCGGACAAAAGGCCGGAGGCGGGGCTGCTCGGCATCCGCAAGGCGCTGAATCTTTTTGCAAATCTGCGCCCCGCGTATCTTTATGACGAGCTGCGTGCGGCCTGCCCGCTGCGGGACGACATCAGCGCTGCGGGCTTTGACATGCTGATCATGCGGGAGCTGACCGGCGGCCTGTATTTTGGTGCGCGGAAGACGGAAGAGGTGGACGGCGTCCGCGTGGCGACCGATACGCTGAGCTACAGCGAGACCGAGATCCGCCGCATTGCAAAGCGCGCTTTCGACATCGCGATGAAGCGCAGGAAGAAGGTCTGCAGCGTCGACAAGGCGAATGTGCTCGACTCCTCCAGACTGTGGAGGCAGGTCGTGGAGGAGGTCGCGAAGGACTATCCGGAGGTTGAGCTTTCCCATATGTATGTCGACAACTGCGCGATGCAGCTCGTCATGAATCCGGCGCAGTTCGACGTGATTCTGACGGAAAATATGTTCGGCGATATTCTCTCCGACGAGGCCTCGATGGTGACGGGCTCGATCGGCATGCTTTCCAGCGCCAGCCTCAATGAGACGAAATTTGGGCTCTACGAGCCGAGCCACGGTTCCGCGCCGGACATCGCGGGACAGGATAAGGCGAATCCGATCGCGACGATTCTCTCAGCGGCGATGCTGCTGCGCTATTCGCTCGATCTCGACGAGGAGGCGGACGCTCTCGAGGCCGCGGTGCGTCAGGTTCTGAAGGAAGGCTACCGTACCGGGGATATCATGTCGGAGGGCTGCACGCAGGTCGGCACCTGTGAGATGGGAGAACTGATCGCAGCGCGGATTGTGAAGTAAGGCCTGTATCCGGAGGAAATTTTCATAGTTTGAGGTGTCCGCGTTGGCGGACATGCCCGTTTATTAACGATTACAGGAGGGATGAATTTTGAAGAGTGACGCAGTAAAAAAAGGTATGCAGCAGGCGCCGCACCGCTCCCTGTTCAACGCGCTCGGTTTCACCGAGGAGGAGATGGAGCGGCCGCTGGTCGGCATCGTGAGCTCGTACAATGAGATTGTGCCGGGTCATATGAATCTGGACAAGATCACACAGGCGGTGAAGCAGGGCGTCGCGCTCGCGGGCGGTGTGCCGGTCATGTTCCCGGCGATCGCGGTCTGCGACGGCATTGCGATGGGCCATGTCGGTATGAAATACTCGCTGGTGACGCGGGATCTGATCGCGGACTCCACCGAGGCGATGGCGCTCGCGCATCAGTTCGACGCGCTTGTCATGATCCCGAACTGTGACAAGAATGTGCCGGGACTTCTGATGGCGGCGGCGCGCGTCAATGTGCCGACGATCTTTGTCAGCGGCGGCCCGATGATGGCGGGCCATGTGGGAGGCTGCAAGAGAAGTCTCTCCAGCATGTTCGAGGCGGTCGGTTCCTATACGGCGGGCACGATGACGGAGGAAGAGGTGCGCGAATACGAAGAGAAGGTCTGCCCGACCTGCGGTTCCTGCTCCGGCATGTACACGGCCAACAGCATGAACTGCCTGACCGAGGTGCTCGGCATGGGCCTGCGCGGAAACGGGACGATCCCGGCAGTCTACTCCGACCGCATTCGCCTGGCAAAGCACGCCGGTATGCAGGTCATGGAGCTTCTGAAGAAAAATATCCGTCCGCGCGATATCATCACAGAGGACGCGATTCTCAACGCGCTGACCGTGGACATGGCGCTCGGCTGCTCGACGAACAGCATGCTGCATCTTCCGGCGATCGCGCATGAGATCGGCTTTGACTTTGATATTTCCTTTGCAAATCCGATCAGCGAGCGGACGCCGAATCTCTGTCACCTTGCTCCGGCGGGTCCGACCTACATGGAGGATCTCAACGAGGCGGGCGGCGTCTATGCGGTCATGAAGGAGCTGGCCGATGTCGGGCTTCTGCATACGGATTGCATGACTGTCACCGGAAAGACGGTCGGGGAAAATATCGCGGATGCGGAGAATAAGAACCCGGAGGTCATTCGCCCGATTGACCATCCTTACAGTAAGACCGGCGGTCTTGCGGTGCTCAAGGGCAATCTCGCCCCGGACGGCAGCGTCGTGAAGCGCTCGGCGGTGGCGGAAGAAATGCTGGTCCACGAGGGTCCGGCCCGCGTCTTCGACTGCGAGGAGGACGCGATCGACGCGATCAAGGACGGAAAGATCGTCGCGGGAGACGTGGTTGTCATCCGCTACGAGGGACCGAAGGGCGGCCCCGGCATGCGCGAGATGCTGAAGCCCACCTCGGCGATCGCCGGTATGGGCCTGGGTTCCACAGTGGCGCTGATTACGGACGGACGTTTCAGCGGCGCGAGCCGCGGCGCCTCGATCGGCCACGTCTCCCCGGAGGCGGCGGTGGGCGGTCCGATCGCGTTCGTCGAGGAGGGGGATATCATTGAGATCGATATTCCGAATCTTAAGCTGAGCGTGCGGGTGTCCGATGAGGAGCTCGCGGCGCGGCGCGCGAAGTGGCAGCCGAGAGAGCCGAAGGTGACGAGCGGGTATCTGAAGCGTTATGCGGCCATGGTGACCTCGGGCAACAGAGGAGCAATCCTCGAGATCCCGAAGGCGTAGGATAAAACACAAGAGGAGTGATGCTATTATGATGATGACGGGAGCGGAGATCGTGATCGCCTGCCTCAAGGAGCAGGGTGTGGATACCGTGTTCGGCTATCCGGGCGGCACGATCCTGAACATTTATGATGCACTTTATAAACATCCGGAGATCCGGCATATCCTGACCTCGCATGAGCAGGGAGCCTCCCACGCGGCGGACGGCTATGCGCGGGCGAGCGGCAGGGTCGGCGTGTGCCTGGCGACTTCCGGCCCGGGCGCGACGAACCTGGTGACGGGTATCGCCACGGCTTACATGGATTCCGTGCCGCTTGTGGCGATCACCTGTAATGTGGGAACGCCTCTTCTGGGAAAGGACAGCTTCCAGGAGGTGGACATTGCCGGGGTCACGATGCCGATCACAAAGCACAATTTTATCGTAAAAGACGTAAAGGAACTGGCGCGGACGATCCGCCGTGCGTTCCGCATCGCCCAGTCGGGGCGTAAAGGACCGGTGCTCGTGGACATCACAAAGGATGTGACGGCAAATGAGACGGAGTATGTCCCGGAGGTGCCGGATATTCTGCTGCGCGACACGGCGCTGATCTCGGACGAGGCGCTGGAGGCGGCGGTATCCCTGATCAAAGGATCGAAAAAGCCGATGATCTTCGTGGGCGGCGGCGCAGCGGCCTCAGAGGCGAGCGAGGCGCTGCTGGAATTCGCGGAGAAGGTGGACGCGCCGGTCTGCGACACGCTGATGGGCAAGGGCGCCTTCCCGGGTACGCATCCTCTGTACGCCGGTATGCTTGGCATGCACGGCACGAAGTACGCGAACCGCGGGGTCGTCGGCTGCGATCTGCTGATCACGGTCGGCTCGCGCTTCAGCGACCGCATTTTCGGAAACGCGGAAAAATTTGCGGAGCACGCGAAGGTGCTGCAGATCGACATTGATCCGGCGGAGATCAACAAAAACATCATGACGAACGTCAGTCTCATCGGCGACGCGCGGGAGGTGCTGCGCAGGCTGAACCCGCTGCTTCCACAGGAAGAGCATAAGGACTGGAAGGCGCACATGGAGGAGATGAAGGCCAGCTTCCAGATGAAGTATGACGGGAGTCGGCTGACAGGTCCCTATATCGTCGAGGAGATCTACCGCGTCACGAAGGGCGACGCGATCATCTGCACGGAGGTCGGGCAGCATCAGATGTGGGCGGCGCAGTATTATAAGTATAAAAAGCCGCATCAGCTCATCACTTCGGGCGGACTTGGGACGATGGGCTATGGACTCGGCGCGTCGATGGGTGCGAAGCTCGCGAGTCCGGACAGGACGGTCATCAACGTGGCCGGGGACGGCTGCCTGCGCATGAATATGAATGAGCTCGCGACCGCGTCCCGCTACAATATTCCGGTCGTGGAGGTCGTCATCAACAACCACGTGCTCGGCATGGTGCGCCAGTGGCAGACGCTCTTCTATGATCACCGCTACGCGGCGACTACGCTGGAGGACAAGGTTGATTTCGTGAAGGTGGCGGAGGCGCTCGGCTGCCGCGGCGTTCGCGTGACGAAGAAGGAAGAGTTCGCCCCGGCGCTCGAGGAAGCGATCGCCTGCGGTTCTCCGGCGCTGATCGACTGCATCATTGACAGCGACGACAAAGTATTTCCAATGGTTCCGGCGGGAGCGCCGATCGCGGAGAGCTTTGACCAGGACGACTTACAATAGGAGGAAACACGCTATGTATCAGTATCACTGCCTGAACCCGATCGCGAAGGTAGGACTGGAAAAATTTGACGGAAATTATGCGAGGACGGAGAAGATCGAGGAGGCGGACGCGGTGCTGGTGCGCAGCGCGGTCATGCACGACATGGAGCTGCCGGAGCGGCTCTGCGCGATCGGACGCGCGGGTGCCGGCGTCAACAATATCCCCCTCGACAAATGCGCAGAGCGGGGCATCCCGGTCTTCAACACGCCGGGAGCCAACGCCAACGGCGTGAAGGAGCTGGTGATCGCCGGAATGCTGCTGGCCGCCAGGGATATCGTGGGCGGTATGTACTGGGTGCGTTCCGAGCGGCAGAATGAGGCGCTCGAGCAGCTCGCGGAGAAGGAGAAAAAAAGATTCGCCGGGACGGAGCTGCAGGGCAAGAAGCTTGGCGTCATCGGCCTGGGCGCGATCGGCATTCTCGTGGCGAACGCGGCGGAGGCGCTCGGCATGGACGTCTACGGCTATGATCCCTTCATCGCGGTGGACGCGGCCTGGAAGCTCTCCCGCTCCGTCACGCACATCAAGGACGTGGATGAGATCTATCAGAACTGCGATTATATCACGATCCATGTGCCGCTGATGGACAGCACGCGCGGCATGATCGGCGCGGAGGCGCTTGCGAAGATGAAGCCGACGGCGGTGGTGCTGAACCTCGCGCGTGGCCCGCTGGTGGATGAGAAGGCCATGGTGGAGGCGCTGCGGACGAACCGCATCCGCAAGTACGTGGTCGACTTCCCAACGCCGGACATCGCTTCTCTGAAGAATGCGATTGTCATCCCGCATCTGGGAGCCTCCACGGAGGAGTCCGAGGACAACTGCGCGGTCATGGCGGTGCGGGAACTGCGCGATTACCTGGAAAATGGAAATATTCACAATTCGGTCAACTTCCCGAACTGCGATATGGGCGTCTGCCGCGGGGCGATGCGCGTGACGGTTATCCACCGGAATATCCCGAATATGCTGACCAAATTTACGGCGGCCTTCGGCGATCTGGGTATCAATATCGAGCGCATGGCCAATGAGACGCGGGGCGACTATGGTTACATGATGATGGATCTGTCCCACGTGGCCGGGCAGGAGGAGATCGAGAAGATACGGGGTATCGAGGGCGTGCTGCGGGTACGCGCGCTGTCCGGCAGGTAAACGAGAGTAATATTTGATGGAAAGGCACTTCCGACGGATTTTTTCATAAAATGTAGTAAATCCGCGCTGAGGTGTCTTTTTTTTGAGAACTTTTCCGAAACCGCTTACGGCAGAGGAGGAAACATATTATCTGGGGAGGCTGCGGGAGGGCGACGAAAAGGCACGTCAGGTTCTGATCGAGTACAATCTGCGGCTCGTGGCGCACGTCGTGAAGAAATACCATTCCGCCGACGAGGACATGGAGGAGCTGATCTCGATCGGGACGATCGGGCTGATCAAGGCGGTCGATACCTTTGACCCGGAGCGGGCCGGAAAGCTGGCCACCTACGCCGCCCGCTGCGTGGAAAATGAGGTATTGATGTACCTCCGCGCCCGCAAAAAGCATCTGCGCGAGGCCTCGTACTACGAGCCGATCGGCACGGACAAAGAGGGAAACGAGATCCGCCTTCTGGAGGTGCTCGAGAGCGGGGAGCCGGAGGCTCTCGAGCAGATCGGTCTGAAGGATGACACGGTGAAGGTCTATCGCCTGCTGGAGAGTGTGCTCCCCGAGCGGGAACGCCAGGTGCTGATCATGCGCTACGGCCTCTACCGCGGCCGCGAGTACACGCAGCGGGAAATCGCGGAGCGCATGGGCATCTCGCGCTCCTACATCAGCCGCATCGAAAAAAATGCGCTGCAGCACCTGCGCGAGTACTTTCCCTGATTTAAAATTTCGCTTGCATTTTCCGGGGAACGTGGTATACTTGACGTAACATGATACGTAGACTGAAGAAAGGGGTGGACAAAAGTCCACTCCTTCTTATGTGTAGGAACTGTTAACAGTTCCGGAGACGGGAGGATGAAGCTTGGCGAGAAAGGAAGCGTACGAGCAGAGGACCGAGGCTCTGCTGCTCCCCGTGATGGAGGAGCATCATTTTGAACTGGTGGATGTAGAGTTTGTGAAGGAAGCGGGGACCTGGTACCTGCGCGCCTACATTGACAAGCCGGGCGGTATCACGATCGACGACTGCGAGCTCGTCAGCCGTTATCTCTCGGACCGCCTGGATGAAGAGGACTTTATCGAGGAATCCTATATCCTGGAGGTCAGCTCGCCGGGACTTGGCCGGCCGCTGAAGAAGGAGAAGGATTTCGTGAGGAGCCGCGGCGAGCCGGTGGAGGGGAAACTGTTCCGGGCGGTCGACGGAAGTAAGGAATTCAGCGGAATCCTCGAAGACTGGGACCGGGATACAGTGACACTGAAAATGGAAAATGAAGCCACGCTGGTGATCGAACGGGCGAACATCGCACTGATCCGGCTGGCGTTGGAGCTTTAAGGAGGAAAGGAAAAAAATGAACACGGAATTAAAGATGGCGCTCGATCTTCTGGAGAAGGAGAAGGACATCAGCAGGGAGGTCATACTGGAGGCCATTGAGAGCTCACTGGTCGCCGCCTGCAAGGCGCATTTCGGGAAGGACAGCGCGGGTCATGAGCGCGAGAATTTCCGGGCAGAGGTCGACCGCGAGACCTGCGACTTCCACGTATATGAGGAGTTGACCGTCGTGGAGGAAGTGGAGGATGAGGAGAGCCAGATCAGCCTCGTGGACGCGAAGATGATCGACTCCGGCTACGAGCTCGGCGACATCGTCAGCCGCGAGGTGCAGTCGAAGGATTTCGGGCGCATCACGACGCAGAACGCGAGGAACGTCATCCTGCAGAAGATCCGCGAGGAGGAGCGCAGAGTGCTGTACGATCAGTACTATGCGAAGGAAAAGGATATCGTCACCGGCGTCGTACAGCGCCGTATGGGCAAGAATATCAGCGTGAATATCGGCAAGGTGGACGCGATTCTGAACGAGAATGAGATGGTGAAGGGCGAAAATCTGCGCCCCACCGAGCGCGTCAAGGTGTACATTCTCGAGGTGCGCGAGACGACGAGAGGACCGCGCGTCCTCGTGTCGCGCACGCACCCGGAGCTTGTCAAAAGGCTGTTTGAGGAAGAGGTTACGGAGGTGCACGACGGCATCGTGGAGATCCGCAGCATTGCCCGTGAGGCCGGTTCGAGGACGAAGATCGCCGTCTGGTCGAACGACCCGAACGTGGACGCGGTGGGCGCCTGCGTCGGTCTGAACGGCTCGCGTGTGAACTCGGTCGTGAACGAGCTGCGGGGCGAGAAGATTGACATTATCAACTGGAACGAAAACCCGGCGCTGATGATTGAGAACGCGCTCAGCCCGGCGAAGGTCGTCGTCGTGCTGGCGGACCCGGAGGACCGGACCGCGAAGGTCGTCGTGCCGGATTACCAGCTCTCCCTGGCCATCGGCAAGGAAGGACAGAACGCGCGCCTGGCCGCGCGCCTGACCGGCTACAAGATCGATATCAAGAGCGAGAGCCAGGCCAACGCCATCGAGGGCTTCTATGAAGGCTTCTACGATGACGACGAGGATGAGGAAGAATACGACGAATACGGCGCGTATGACGAGGACTACGGGGAAGGCTACGCGGAGGACTATGCCGGGGATTACGGCGAGGACTACGCTGCCCCTGAGGAAGAGACAGAAGAGCAGGAGTGACAGCTTTGGCGGGAGTCAGAAAGCTTCCGGTGCGCCAGTGCACCGGGTGTGGAGAGAAGAAGAGCAAGCTTGAAATGCTGCGGGTCATAAGGACGGCGGAGAATGAGATTCTGCTCGATGCGACCGGGCGCAAAAACGGACGGGGCGCGTATCTTTGCAGAAATCCGGAATGTCTCGCGCGGGCGCGGAAGACGAAGGCGCTGGAGCGCTCGCTGAAGACCGCGATTCCGCAGGAGATTTACGAGAGTCTCGAGAAGGAGATGAGAGAGCTTGCAGAGGGATAAGGTGCTGGCTTATCTGGGACTGAGCTCCAGAGCAGGGCACACGGTGAGCGGGGAGTTCAGCGTTGAGAAGTCATTGCGGCAGCGCAGAGCCAGGCTCGTGATCGTGTCCGAGGAGGCCTCCGAAAATACGAAAAAGAAATTCCGCGATCACTGCGCGTACCGGCAGGTGCCCCTGTATATTTACGGCAGCGGTGGCGAGCTGGGGCGCGCATGCGGAAAGGATTTTCGAATATCTGTCGCGATTGAGGACGAGGGTCTGGCGAAGGCCGTCATCCGGCAGTTTGAAGAGCAGACATAGGAGGCGGCGTTATGGGAAATAAAAATATACGCGTGTATGAACTCGCGAAGGAACTGAACAGGACAAGTAAGGAGATCATATCCTTACTCGCAGAGAAAAATATCGAGGTGACAACACATATGGCGACATTGGAAGAGAATCAGGCAAATATGGTCCGCGCGCAGGTGAATCCGGAGAAAGAGGAGAAGCCGAAGGCGGACACTCCGCCGACGGAGGCGGAGAAGCCTGCAGCGGCTCCGCGGCCCAAAAAGAAAAAATTTATTGTGGTGCACAACCCGGAGAACAGCCGGGACCGCAAGAGTCCGGAGCGCAGAGTTCCCCCGGCGAAGCCGCAGGGAACGAGGCCGCCGCAGAGAAGAGAGCCGGGGACCGGCGCGAGGCCGGAGGGCGCAAGAAGACCCGCTCCGGCGAGACCGGAAGCGAAGCCGCCGGTGAGGCCGGAAGCGAGACCGGAGATGAAGGCGCCGGTGAGGCCTGAGACAAAACCGGAGGCGAAAGCGCCGGTGAGACCGGAGACAAAACCGGAGGCGAAAGCACCGGCCAGCCCGGAGACGAAGCCGGAGGTGAAAGCCGCGGCAAGACCGGAGACAAAGCCGGAGAGCCGCGCGGAGGGAAGACCGGCGGCGGAGAGAAGGAGCGCGCAGGATCGCCCTGCCCGTCCGGAGCGTCCGCAGCAGGGAAGCCGCCCGGAGGGAAGAGGGCAGGGAACCCGTCCGACCGGCAGCCGTCCGGAGCGCCCGGCGGGAGACCGTCAGGGCTATCGCGGAAGCGGGACAGGAGACCGTCCGTCCTACAGTCGTTCCGACCGCCCGGCGGGGGATCGCCAGGGCTATCGCGGAAGCGGGACAGGAGACCGTCCGTCCTATAATCGTTCCGACCGTCCGGCGGGAGACCGTCAGGGCTATCGCGGAAGCGGGACGGGAGACCGTCCGTCCTATAATCGTTCCGACCGTCCGGCGGGGGATCGCCAGGGCTACCGCGGAGGCGGACAGGGAGACCGTCCGTCTTATGGCCGTTCGGATCGCCCGCAGGGAGGTCGTTCCGATGGACGTCCGTCCTTCAGCCGTGACGGCGGCGGAAGCGGCAGAGGTCCGGCAGGGCGCGGCGGCGCGCAGGGCCGGGGTACCGGTGCGGGCCGCACGGGGAGCAAGTCCTTTGCCGGAGCCGCGGAGACGAAGCCGGAGAGCAGGCGGCATGATAACCGCGGTCGCCAGAAGAATGAGAAGCAGTATAAGGACGCGGATATCAGCAAGCTGAAGAACCGTCCGGGCCGCTTTATCCGTCCGGAGACGAAGCCTGTGGAGAAAAAGAAGGATCTGGAGCCGAAGAAGCTGCCGCTGCCGGAGAGCATCAGTATCGGCGACCTCGCGGAGCGCATGAAGATCCAGGCTTCCGCCATTATCAAGAAGCTCTTCCTCGAGGGCAAGATGCTGACCGTGAACTCGGAGCTGGACTTCGAGTCGGCGGGCGAGATCGCGCTCGAGTACAACTTCGATCCGGAGCCGGAGGAGAAGGAGGATGTGATCGGCAAGCTCCTCGAGGATATCGAGGATGCGGAGGAGACGCTGGTCGCAAGACCCCCGGTCGTCTGCGTCATGGGCCATGTCGACCATGGCAAGACCTCTCTGCTGGATGCGATCCGTCACACAAACGTGACCGACCGCGAGGCCGGCGGCATCACGCAGCATATCGGCGCTTACATGGTGAAGCTGAAGGATCGGCAGATCACCTTCCTCGACACGCCGGGACACGAGGCTTTCACGGCCATGCGTATGCGCGGCGCGAATTCGACGGATATCGCGATCCTCGTGGTCGCGGCGGACGACGGCGTGAAGCCGCAGACCGTGGAGGCGATCAACCACGCGAAGGCTGCGGGCGTCGAGCTCGTCGTCGCGATCAACAAGATCGATAAACCGGGCGCGGACGTAAACCGCGTAAAACAGGAACTGACCGAGTACGGTCTCGTGGCCGAGGACTGGGGCGGCAGCACGATCTGCGTGCCGGTTTCGGCGAAGTCGAAGGAGGGCATCGAGGACCTGCTGGAGATGGTGCTGCTGACCGCGGACGTGCAGGAGCTCAAGGCCAATCCGAACCGTCAGGCGCGCGGCGTTGTGATCGAGGCGCAGCTTGACAAGGGCCGCGGCGCGGTGGCGACCGTATTGATTCAGAAGGGTACGCTCCATGTGGGCGATTTCATCGCCGCGGGCTCGGCCTACGGAAAGGTCCGCGCGATGATGGACGACAAGGGCAACCGCGTGAAGGAGGCCGGTCCGTCCATGCCGGTGGAGATTCTCGGCCTGAACGGCGTGCCGATGGCCGGTGAAGTATTCGTTTCACCGAAGACCGACCGTGAGGCGAGAGAATTCGCGGAGACCTTCATCAAGGAGAGCCGCGAGAAGATGATCGAGGATACGAAGCTCCGTATGTCCCTCGAGGACCTGTACTCGCAGATCCAGAGCGGCAATCTGAAAGAGCTGAACATTATCATCAAGGCGGACGTGGCCGGAAGCGTCGAGGCCGTGAAGCAGTCGCTGCTGAAGCTCTCGAACGAGGAGGTCGTCGTGAAGTGCATTCACGAGGCGGCGGGCGCGATCAACGAGTCCGACGTCATCCTGGCGAGCGCTTCGAATGCGGTCATCATCGGCTTCAATGTCAAGCCGGACGCGATTGCGAAGGAGACCGCGGAGCGCGAAAACGTGGACATCCGCCTCTACAGCGTCATCTACGACGCAATCGCGGACGTCGAGCGCGCGATGAAGGGCATGCTCGACCCGATCTACGAGGAGAAGGTGCTCGGCCATGCCGAGATCCGCCAGATCTTCAAGGCCTCGGGCGTGGGCAATATCGCGGGCTCCTATGTGCTGGACGGTGTAATCCAGCGTGGCTGCAAGGTTCGTATCAGCAGAGAGGGCACGCAGATCTACGAGGGAGAGCTCGCCTCGCTGAAGCGCTTCAAGGACGATGTGAAGGAGGTACGCTCCGGCTTCGAGTGCGGTCTTGTCTTTGAGAAATTCAACGACATTCAGGAGCTGGATATCGTGGAGGCCTATACCATGGTAGAGGTGCCGAGATAATATGAGGAAAAACAGTATCAAAAATACCCGCTTAAGCGGGGAAGTAAAGCGGACGCTCTCCGAGATCATCCGCGGCGGAATCAAGGATCCGCGTATCAGTCCGATGACGACGGTGCTGCGCGTATACGTCGCGCCGGATCTCAAGACCTGCAAGGCCTGGATCAGCGTGCTGGGCGATGAGAAGGCGCAGCAGGATACGATGGACGGTCTTCGGAGCGCGGCGGGCTATATCCGCCGACAGCTGGCGAGCGAGCTGAACCTGCGCAATACGCCGGAAATCACGTACATTCTGGATCAGTCCATTGAGTACGGGGTGGAAATGTCGAGAAAGATCGACGAGGTTATAGGCGAAATGCCTGAAAGAGGAACGGAAGAATGAGTATAGAGCTTGAGAAGGAACTGACCGGAGTATGCTCGCTCGGGATTGCGGGTCATGTCCGTCCCGACGGCGACAGCATCGGAGCCTGCGTGGGCCTGTGGGCCTATGTGCGGGAGAATTTCCCGCAGGTGGAGACGGTCGATATGTGGCTGGAGAAGCCGGACCCGAAATGCCTGATGGTGGAGGGCTGCTCCGAGATTCGTCAGCCGGACGGACAGGAGCGCAGCTACGATCTCTTCATCGCCGTGGACTGCGCGGCGAGGGACCGGCTCGGCGGCGCGCTGCCTTTCTTTGCGGCGGCGAAGCGCACGCTCTGCATCGATCACCATGTGAGCAATCCGGGCTACGCGGATGAGAATGAGATCGACGGCGAAGCGAGCTCCACCTGTGAGCTGCTCTGCCGCCTGATGAATATGGAGAAGATCTCGGCGCGGGCGGCGGCGGCCCTGTACATGGGCATCGCGCACGACACCGGTGTCTTTCAGTACAGCTGCACCTCGCCTGCGACGATGCGCGTCGCGGCAGACCTGATGGAGAAGGGAATTCCCGCCTCGGACATCGTGACGGAAACATTCTTCAAAAAGACCTACAGCCAGAACCAGATTCTCGGCAAGGCTCTGCTGGAGAGCATGCGCATCATGGATGGCCGCTGCGTCGTCAGTGAGGTAAACTTAAAGGAAATGAAATTCTTCGGCGTGGAGCCGCTCGACCTCGAGGGCATCGTCAGCCAGCTCAAGCTGACCGAGGGCGTGGAGGTCGCGATCTTCCTGCATGAGACGGCAAACCTGGAGTATAAGGTTTCTCTGCGTTCCGGCGAAAAGGTGGACGTGAGCAAAATCGCCACCTACTTCGGCGGCGGCGGACATGCGCGCGCGGCGGGCGTCACGATGAAGGGAACCTTCCATGATATTATCAATAACCTGACCCTACATATCGAGCGGCAGCTTACGGAGCAGGAAGAGACATGCTGAGCGGAATCATCAATATTTACAAGGAGCGCGGCTTCACCTCCCACGATGTGGTGGCGAAGCTGCGCGGCATTTTAAGGCAGAAAAAGATCGGCCATACGGGGACGCTCGATCCGGAGGCGGAGGGCGTCCTGCCTGTCTGTCTCGGTAAGGGGACGCGGCTTTGCGACATGCTCTCCGACCGAACGAAGAGCTACGAGGCCGTGCTGCTGCTCGGTCAGTCCACAGACACGCAGGACGCAGCGGGGCAGGTAACGGCACGCGCGGAAGTCTCGGTGACGGAGGAACAGCTGCGCGAGGTCCTGCAGGGCTTTGTCGGGGACTATGAGCAGATTCCGCCGATGTACTCCGCTCTGAAGGTGAACGGGCAGCGCCTCTATAAGCTGGCGCGCGCAGGCGTGGAAGTGGAGCGGAAGGCGCGGAAGGTCACGATCCATGAGCTGCGGATTCTGGAAATCCGTCTGCCGCGCGTGCGCTTTGCGGTCGACTGCTCGAAGGGAACCTACATCCGCACGCTCTGTCACGACGCGGGGGAGCGGCTCGGTTGCCACGGCTGCATGGAGAGCCTTGTGCGCACGCGGGTCGGAGAGTTTCGGCTGGAGGACAGTCTGAAACTGGCCGACGTGGAGCGCCTGCGCGACGAGGACAGGCTCGACGAGGCGGTGATTCCGGTGGACCGCGTGTTCGCGGAGCTGCCGGGACTTCAGCTTGTGCCGGAGGCGGCCGCGTACGGCCACAATGGAAATCCCTTTCGCCCCGCGCAGGCGCAGCCGCTTCTGGAGGCGGAGCGGGCGCGCGTCTATGACGACCGCGGGGAATTCCTCGGGGTGTACCGCTATGACGCGGAAGGCGGGCTGTACCGCCCGGTAAAGATGTTTTATCAGTTCTGAGTAGCAGCAAAATGAAAAGAAAGACTTTGCAGATTTATCTGCGAAAGGCTTTGTTTTCATTTTGTGATGGGAGGAACGGCGCTGGACGTCCGCTTAGCGCGGACCGGAGCAAAGCGGAGAACTATTCAGCCTCAGAACAACCAGGATATTTACATGAGAGGATTCGACTCATATGAATTACATCACAGGAGAAATCACATATCATACAAAGGCCCCCTCCGCCGTCTCCCTCGGCAAGTTCGACGGGCTGCACCGCGGCCACCGCATGCTGCTCGGCGAAGTGCTCCGTCAGCGGGAGAACGGTCTTAAGTCCGTGATCTTCACCTTCACGCAGAACCCGACGCGCATTCTCTCCGGGCTCTCGGCGCAGAATATCATTACGAATGAGGAGCGCTGCCGCATGCTGGAGGCGCAGGGCATCGACTGCCTGCTCGAATGCCCCTTCGTGCCGGAGCTCGCGCATATGGAGCCGGAACGCTTCGTGGAGGATTTTCTCGTGGGTCAGCTGAAGGCGCGTTTCATCGCGGTCGGCACGGACTTCCATTTCGGTTATCAGCGAAAGGGCGACCCGGCGCTGCTTGCGCGCATGGGAGAAGAGCTCGGTTTTCAGGTGGAGATCGTGGAGAAGCTTAAGAGTCACGGGCGTGACATCAGCAGCACCTACGTGCGTGAGGCGCTGCACGAGGGTAATATTCCCCTCGCGAACGAGCTGCTCGGCTACCGCTACTTTGTCGACGGCGAGGTGCTGCACGGCCGCCGGATCGGCCGCACGCTCGGCCTGCCGACGATCAATTTTCAGCCGCCGCTGGAGAAGCTGCTGCCGCCGAACGGCGTCTACCTGACGCGGACGATCCCGCAGGACGGCGACGAGCCCGCTTACTACGGCATCACCAACATCGGCTACAAGCCGACCGTGGGCGGCGAGAGCCGCAAGGGCGTCGAGACTTACCTCTTCGACTTCGAGGGCAGCCTCTATGGACGGCATCTGCGCGTGGAATTCCTCGAATACGAGCGCGTGGAGCAGAAATTCACCTCGCTCGACGCGCTGAAAACACGCATCCTCGCGGACGTCGACTGGGGGAAATCCGAAATTAAACAAAAGAAACTCTTGTAAGCGGCGTGAAAATCATGTAAAGTATAGGTAAAGCGTATGTTAAACAGCATACGCTTTCTACTTTTGGGATAAAACCGTGGGAGAGAGATAAAATTATGAGTGTGAGTATAGTGGTGACGCTGCTGGGAGGCCTCGGCCTCTTCCTGATGGGCATGCATCAGATGAGCGACGGCATGGCGAAGGCCGCCGGCGCCCGGATGAGAGGCATCCTCGAGGCAGCGACCTCGAACCGGATCAAGGGCACGCTGGTCGGTATCGTGTTCTGCGCATTGATTCAGTCGTCCAGCGCGACGACGGTGATGGTCGTCAGCTTCGTGAACGCTGGCATGATGACGCTCTACCAGGCGGCAGGCGTGATCTTCGGCGCGAATATCGGTACGACGATCACCTCACAGCTCGTATCCTTCAATCTTTCCGAGTATGCGCCGCTCATTCTCTTCGCGGGCGTGATCATGACGCAGTTCATCAAGGACATCCGCGTGAAGAAGGTCGGCGAGGTCATCCTCGGCTTCGGCGTCCTGTTTATGGGACTCGATCTGATGTCGGGCAGCATGTCGAGCCTGAAGGACTCCCCGCAGATCGCGAATATCCTTGGCGGCCTGACAAATCCGATTCTCGCCGTGCTCGTGGGCACGGTGATCACGGCGATCATCCAGAGCTCGTCCGTGACAGTCAGCATTATCCTGCTCATGGCCCAGCAGGGGCTTCTCGAGCTTCCCATTTGCTTCTATATTATATTAGGCTGCAACATCGGCGCCTGTATGTCGGCGATGATCGCTTCTCTGACCGGCAAGAAGGACGCGAAGCGTGCGGCTCTGATTCACCTCTTCTTTAATATTATCGGCACGGTGATCATCTTTATCGTCCTGACGGTGGCGGGCGGCCAGGTGCTGCGGCTCATTCAGGCGATCTCCGGCGACGACCCGGGGCGCTGCGTCGCGAATGCGCACTCCCTCTTCAAGATCTGCCAGGTTATCCTCCTGCTGCCCTTTACCAACGGCATCGTGAAGCTGACCTATCTGGCCGTGCCCGGCGAGGAGGCCGCGAAGGATCAGGAGATCGAGCTGCTCTACATCGGCGACAAGGCCATGTTCTCTCCGGCGACGGCGGTCGTCGAGGGCATCAAGGAGCTCGAGCACATGGCCTCGCTCGTCTATGAAAATCTGAACCGAGGCCTCGACGCGCTGATCGAACAGGACAGCGCGAAGATCGAGAAGGTCTACGAGGTGGAGAAGCAGATTGATCTGATGAACCGCGCAATCACCGACTATCTGGTCAGCATCGGCCAGATGGCGCTGCCGCTCGCCGCCCTCCGCACCATCAGCGCCCTCGTCCCCGG
>JAJBTX010000029.1:23940-25771 GCA_020860645.1 Lachnospiraceae bacterium
CGGCGCTGCCGATCCACGACCGCCGCAGCATCAGCGTACTGTACCACCTGATCAACGATATCTAGCGCATCGGCAACCAGGCGAAGAACCTTGCCGACGAGGCGGCGGAGCGCGTGGAGGAGCAGATCGTCTTCAGCGACGAATGCTATGATGAGCTCCGTCAGATGCGCGAGAAGGTGAACCTCATCATGGAATACTCCGTCGACGCCTTTGCACACGGTGAGCGCGAGCATATGCAGGACATCCTCGACCTTGAGGATGAGATCGACGAGATGGAGCGCGCCTTCCAGAAAAATCATGTCGAGCGCCTCAGCCGCAACGAGTGCACCGCGGCGGCGGGTCTTGTCTTCTCGGACGTGCTCTCCGGCCTCGAACGCGTGGCGGACCACGCCACGAACATCGGCTACTCCATGATGGACGCGCAGGACGAGGATGAAAACTGAAAAAAATCCGGAAAAATCCGCTCCCTCCCTCGATTTTTCGAGGGGGGGGGTATTTTTCAACAAAAAAACACATTAAATTCGCGAAATTATGTAATTTTTCCCCTTGCAATGTGTTCGTTGATATTTTAAAATAAGTGTGAGATAGTGCGTACATTTTGTGTTTACCTGAGAGCGGGGGATGGAGACTTCGTATGTTCCAGTTATTTTTGAAAAATAAAAAGGCGATAGCCCTGGCGGCGGCGGTAGCGCTGCTGACGGTCGTGATGCTCGCATCCGGGATTGTGCTCGCGGGCAGCAGCCGGGAGCGCTTCGAGACGGAGGGCACGGTGTACACGGTGGATGCAGACGAGGACAGCGTGGCTGTGGTGAATGGCAGCTACTTCTCCTCCGGTACGACCGTGACGAAGAATGCCTCCTCGACCATCAGCTTTATGAGCACCGATGGCGTGACTGTGACTGCGGATGATACCAGTTTTGTCCATTATGACGACGGCTCGGTCACTTCGGTGAACGGTATGATCATGACCGACCTCGCCCGCTTCCCGGAGGGCCTGATGGACAGCTACTATCTGGACGCCATGCTGGCGCTGCAGTACGCGGACGGCGCTTACACGATACAGAATAATACGCAGCAGATGTCTTTCGATAATTTTATTCTGAAGACCGGCGACAGCGACTACATGCTCGTCTCTCCGACGCTCGTGCTCAGCCGCGCGGACGGACAGGACACCGTCGAGGACGGCTTCCTGCAGGTTCACTATGTAAACGGCGAGGCGACGACGGTGAACCTCACGGACGGACAGAACGCCTGGCAGTTCCTCGCGACGACCGGCACGGTGACCTTTGAGAACGGCACGGTGCTGCATCTGGGCACGATGGAGCTGGACAATACTGAGATTGTCACGGGTACGGCCAGCAGCTCCGTGCAGCTGACGGTCTCGCTCACCGACCTGGAGGTCAGCCCGGACGCCGCGATTCAGGTTTCCTCTTCCACGTCCACCTCCGGCTGGACGCTGCCGACCTTTATCATCCATACGATCAATGGCGCGGACGGCGCGACCGGGCTGGATGGCGCGGACGGAGAGGACGGCACTGACGGTGAGGATGGAGAGGACGGAGAGGACGGCGAGGAAGGGACGACCGGAGAGTCCGGGACGGACGGCAGCAGCGGCGGCAGCGGCGGCGACGGTACGCACGGCAGTAATGGCAAGGACGGCGAGTCCACCGACGAGGATGATGCTTCGATGGAAGATACCGCCTATCTGAATATCGTCTCCTGGGATCAGACGGCGGGCTCGATCGACTTCACGATGCGCGCGTACAATACCAGCCTGATCGAGGCGGGCACGACGACCATGTATCTGGTCAATATGGATACGGGAGCGACG
>JAJBTX010000047.1 GCA_020860645.1 Lachnospiraceae bacterium
TGCCACTCCATTTGGCCCTCTTTTCAAAGTGGAAGTAAACTTTTCACTTCAGCAAAATTTTTAGCTTACAAAAATAATTTTGTAAAATCACATTGCAATTATGAAGGATTGGTGATAGAATAAAAACAGGAAAGAAGGTTTTTATAAAAAATTACCAAAAAAATTTTCAGATAATGAGGAAAAAAGCGAATAAAGGAGGGAAATCCATGCTGGTAATCGGAAATGGAAGACTTGTGACAAGGGACACCGCAAATCCGTTCTTTGAGGACGGGGCGGTCGCGATGGACAAAGGCAGGATTCTGGAACTCGGCCCTGCACAGACGATCAGGGCGAAATATACGGACGCGGACTTTATCGACGCCAAGGGGGGCGTGATTATGCCCGCGTTCATTAATACCCACGAACATATCTACAGCGCGATGGCGCGGGGGCTTTCGATTAAAGGATACAATCCGAAGGGCTTTCTCGATATCCTCGACGGGCAGTGGTGGACGATCGACCGCAGGCTGACGCTTGAGCAGACCTACTGGAGCGCGATGGATACGCTGATTCAGGGCATCCGCTGTGGCGTGACGACGGTTTTTGACCATCACGCAAGTTTCGGCCATATCACGGGAAGCCTGTTCCGCATCGCCGACGCGGCGAAGGAGCTGGGTGTGCGCGCCTGTCTCTGCTATGAGGTCTCCGACCGCGACGGCATGGACAAGGCGAAGGAGGCCGTCGATGAGAACGCGGAGTTTATCAAATATGCGCTGGCGGACGACAGCGATATGATCGCGGCCATGATGGGCATGCACGCGCAGTTCACGATCTCTGACGAGACCTTTGCCTACGCGGCGTCGCGCAAGCCGGACGAGGTCGGCTATCATATCCATGTAGCGGAGGGCATCGAGGATCTGCACGACTGCCTGAAGAAGCACGGCAAGCGCATCGTCGACCGTCTGATGGACTGCGGCGTGCTGGGGGAGAAGACGCTGCTCGGCCACTGCATTTATATTAATCCGCATGAGATGGATTTAATTAAGGAAACGGACACGATGGTTGTACACAACCCGGAGTCGAATATGGGCAATGCCTGCGGCTGCCCGCCGACGATGGAGCTCGTGCACCGCGGGATACTGACCGGTCTCGGTACGGACGGTTATACGCACGACATGATCGAGTCCTACAAGGTGGCGAATATCCTGCACAAGCATCATCTCTGCGACGCGAACGCCGCCTGGGGTGAGGTGCCCGAGATGCTGTTTGAGAACAATGCGAAGATCGCGAACCGCTATTTCAAGGCTCCGCTCGGCGTGCTGAAGGAAGGTGCGGCGGCCGACGTGATCGTCGCCGACTATGATCCGCCGACGCGGCTTGGCGCGGACAATATCAACAGCCATATTCTCTTCGGTATGAGCGGGCACGACGTGGTGACGACCGTGGCGAACGGCAGGGTGCTGATGAAGGACCGCGAGGTCCTCGTAGCGGACGTGGAGGAAGTGATGGCGAAGTGCCGCGAGTCCTCCGCGGAGCTGTGGAAGAGCATTAACGGTTAGACAGGAGGGAAAACAGATGAGTGATGTGATGACCTGTATGCCTTTTGCGAGGCTGATGAACTGGGTATTGAAGGAGCATGATACCAAAGGAACTGTGTTCGGCGTGCGCCGCGCCTACGCGGCGAAGCCGGAGAAGGCGCTGGAACTCTTTGGGCGGAAGCTGGAGACCCCGATCGGCCCGGCCGCCGGTCCGAACAGCCAGATGGCGCAGAATATTATCGCGGCCTACTACGCGGGCGGGCGCTTCTTCGAGCTGAAGACGGTGCAGATCATGGACGGCCCGGAGCTCGCGGCCTGCGTAAATAAGCCCTGCATCAAGGCGGACGACGAGTGCTACAACTGCGAGTGGTCGACCGAGCTCTATGTGGAACAGGCGCAGGATGAGTATATCAAGGCCTGGTTCGTCCTTTCGGTGATTGCGAAGGAGTTCGGCCTGGGCGCCATGGACGGCTTTCAGTTCAATATCAGCGTGGGCTACGATCTCGAGGGTATCAAGTCCCCGAAGATCGACAACTTTATCGAAAATATGAAAAACGCGGCGGATACGCCGGTCTGGAAGGAGTGCCAGGACTGGCTGCTCGCGCATGCGGACGAATTTCAGCATGTGACGAAGGAGGATATCGAAGGGATTTCTCCCCATATCTGTAACTCCGTGACGCTCTCGACGCTGCACGGATGTCCCCCGCAGGAGATCGAGCGCATCTCGGATTATCTCCTCGAGGTGAAGCACATGCACACCTTCATCAAGTGCAACCCGACGCTGCTCGGCTACGATTTCGCGCGCGAAACGCTGGATGCCATGGGCTACGATTACGTGGCCTTCGGACGCTTCCATTTCGAGGATGATCTGCAGTATGCGGACGCGGTGCCGATGCTGCACCGCCTTGGCGATCTCGCGCAGCGCGAGGGCCTGGACTTTGGCGTGAAGATTACCAATACCTTCCCGGTGGATGTGAAGGCGGGCGAGCTGCCGAGCGAGGAGATGTACATGTCCGGCAAGTCGCTCTATCCGCTGTCGATCGCCCTCGCGGCGAAGCTCTCGGAGGAGTTCGACGGGAAGCTGCGCATTTCCTATTCCGGCGGCGCGGACGCCTTCAATATGAACGCGATCGTGGGCTGCGGCGTCTGGCCGGTGACGGTTGCGACGACGATCCTGAAACCGGGCGGCTACCAGCGCCTTACGCAGATCGCGGGAAATCTCGAGGAGATGGGCGTGAAGCCCTTCAGCGGCATCGATGTCGCGGCGCTGAAGAAGGTCGCACAGGACGCGAGGACCGACCGACACCATGTGAAGCCGGCGAAGCTGCCGGGAAGCCGCAAGAGCGAGGAGAGCGTGCCGATTCTGAACTGCTATACCGCTCCCTGTGAGGACGGCTGCCCGATTCACCAGGATGTGGCGACCTACATGCTGCTCGCGGGAGAAGGAAAATATGAGGAGGCCATGCGGGTCATTCTGGAGCGCAACGCGCTGCCCTTTATCACTGGTACGATCTGCTCGCATCCCTGCATGAGCCGCTGCACGCGGAATTTCTACGAGACGCCGGTGCAGATCCGCGATACGAAGCTTGTCTGCGCGCAGAATGCGTATGAGAGCGCCCTCGCGGAGCTTTCCGTGTCCGGGAGCTGCGGCGTGAAGGCCGCGGTCGTCGGCGGCGGTCCGGCGGGTATGGCGGCGGCCTACTATCTCGCGAAGGCGGGCGCGGAGGTGACGCTCTATGAGAAGCGTGACCGTCTGGGCGGCGTCGTGAGCGCGATCATCCCGGATTTCCGGATCGACGACAGCGTGATTGCGAAGGACGCTTCGTTCCTCACGAAGCTTGGCGTACATATTTTGTATAACACGGAAATAAAATCTGTCGATGAGCTGAAAAAAGAGGGCTTCGGCGCGGTCGTGCTCGCGGTCGGCGCTTACCAGAGGAGTTCCCTTACGCTGGAGGGAGAGACGGCGGTGAACGCGCTCGACTTCCTTGAAGAATTCAATGCAAAGAAGGGGCGGGTTGACCTCGGAAAGCAGGTCGTCGTCATCGGCGGCGGAAATACCGCGATGGATACGGCGCGCGCCGCAAAGCGCTGCTCCGGCGTCGAACACGTCTACCTTGTCTACCGCAGAACGAAAAGATATATGCCGGCGGATGAGCATGAGCTCCTCCTTGCTCTGGAGGACGGCGTCGAGTTCCGGGAGCTGCTCGCCCCGGTCCGGATTGCGGACGGAATGCTGGTCTGCCATGTGACGGCGCTCGGGGAGTCGGACGCGTCCGGGAGAGCTGGAGTCGTCGAAACCGATGAAGTATGTGAGATTCCCGCGGATACCGTGATCGCGGCGGTCGGCGAGAAGGTGCCGACCGGATTCTACGAGGAGAACGGCATCGCCGTCGACGGCAGAGGACGCGCGCGTGTGAATGATAGGCTCGAGACGAGTGTCCCTGGCGTCTATGTGGTCGGCGACGGCCTCTATGGACCGTCGATCGTCGTGAAAGGTATGGCGCAGGCAAAGCAGGCCGCGGAGGCGATCATCGGCGCGGAGATCTCAAAAGACTGCGCTCTCGACGCGCCGAAAGAGAGCATCCGCGCGAAGAAGGGCGTCCTCGCGGAGCCGGGAGAACTGCCGGATTCCGCGCGCTGCCTGAGCTGCCGGACGGTCTGCGAGAACTGCGTCGACGTCTGTCCAAACCGCGCGAATGTTTCCGTGAAGGTGCCGGGCTTTGACATGGCGCAGATCATCCACGTGGACTATCTCTGCAATGAGTGCGGGAACTGCAGGAGCTTCTGCCCCTATGCGAGCGCGCCGTATCTTGATAAATTCACGCTCTTCGCCTGCGAGCAGGATATGAAGGAGAGCAAAAACGACGGCTTCACGGTGCTGAATCTTTCGCCGCTGACCTGCCGGGTGCGGCTCTTTGGCAATGAATATGTCTGGACGAAGGGATCCTCCGGGCAGCAGCCTGCGGAGGGAATGCGCGCGCTGATCGAGGCGGTGTGCAGGGATTACGCGTATCTCATCTAGGAAAGAAGGAAAAAGTTTGAAACTGGAACGTGGCGGTTAGAAAGCAAAAAGGGTATAGCAAACAAA
>JAJBTX010000017.1 GCA_020860645.1 Lachnospiraceae bacterium
TCAGAAATTATTTGAAAATCTTTCATTTTCCTCTTGACTTTTTATTTGCAGGCTCACTTTGGCGAACCTCTCTCACGCGATCGTGAATCCGATGAAGCCGTTCGTTCTTCGAAGCCTGCGCGGCCTGATCCGTGGTATTCTCGATATAATGAAGAAATTCCACCAGCTCCGGGGACACCTCATCATCATTCTCCCCACGGGTATTCAGGAAAATGCGGGTCGCCCCGTCTTCCAGAATACATCCGGGTACTTCCTGACAGACTGGTTTGAAAGTGTAGCAATATTTCCCGTATCCGAACAGGTCAAATGTCATAATAAGAATGATGTAAGTGTTGTTCAGAAGCTCATAATCCGGAATGCCCGGTTTCAGAATACCTGTGTCGATCAGCCCCTGATAATAACGGCTTCTCTTTGCCAGATCTTTCTTTTTCTCCTGCTGCATCTCTGTGTCATAGACAGTTGTTTCTTCATCCATCGTAAACACGTCCAGCCGGATGGAGCGGGCAAGCGAGGAAATGCGCACTTCTTTTTCCGTCTGCGCCCTCTCCAGCGGGGGAATTTCCTTCCCGAGAATGATGCTCAGGACCTCCCGGTGCGTCTGCGGATCCTCCATGACCTCATCGAATAAGAAACGGTCGGCAAGGTTCAGTTCCTGCAATGGTACCATATTCCGTTTTTTCATATTCTTTCTCCTTTATCTTAGCATAGTATTTCAGAATTGAACAGACAAAAAAGCTTCACAAACCATACTCCTCTGTTCAAAAATGATCGTTGGAATTCTCAGGCGAGACGCCGGAAGTTGCTATGAAAAATATAGATATAGTATACATCGTAAAAGCCGATGTGTCACCGGTCTTTACAGTTTGTTCATAATTTTTGTGAAACATGACGAATAAAAAAGTTGTGGCGTCTGGTGCGCGATGCGCCCCGGACGCCACTGTGTTTCCACTGTCAATTTTATATAATCCGCGTCTGTCTCCGACCGGAAGAATTGCGTTATGCTTCGCTGTGCGCGGACAGCTCCATGATTCGCTCCTGCGTGCAGTCCTTCGCAGAGAGCTCGCCTTTGATCTTCGCATCTGCGATGACGATGATGCGATCCGCCATCGACAGAAGCTCCGGCAGCTCAGAGGAGATCATAATGATCGCTACTCCCTCTCTGGCCAGATCGACCATGAGCTTATAGATCTCATGCTTCGCGCCGATATCGATGCCGCGTGTCGGCTCGTCGAGGATCAGTACCTTCGGGTTCTGGGCAATCCACTTGCTCAGGACGACCTTCTGCTGGTTTCCGCCGGAGAGCTGCTGTACGAGCGTCTCCATACCCGGAGCCTTGATTTCAAGCGCCTCAAAATATTTCCTTGTCACCGCTTCTTCCTTCTCGCGACTGATCATCCAGCCGTTCGCCACCTTTTTGAGGAAGGGGAGCGTGATATTCTCGCGAATCGACATGCCGCCGACAATGCCGTCCTTCTTGCGGTCCTCAGTCAACAGTGCCATTCCATTTCTGATCGCGTCCGCCGTGTTTTTGATCGTGACTTTCTTTCCATCAATCAGCACATCGCCGGAAATTTTGGGATCCTTTCCGAACACTGCGTTCATCAGCTCGCTCCTGCCTGCTCCAACGAGTCCGGCCACCCCCAGGATTTCTCCTGCGCGCACATCAAAGGACACGTCGTCGATGATGCGTCTCCCCGGAACGACCTTATGCGCAACCGAGAAATGCTCCGCCCGCAGGACAACATCCCCGATCGGAACCTCCTCCTTCGGATAATAATTTGTGATCTCACGGCCAACCATGTCCGCGATGATTCGATTTTCATTGGTATCCTTCAGCAGGTTTGAGGAAATACTCTTTCCATCGCGGATAACGGTAACGCGGTCCGCGTTCTGAAACACCTCGTCCATCTTGTGTGTGATGAGGATGATCGCCATCCCGTCCGCGCGGAATTTCTTTAAAATCTGAAACAGCTTCTCGGACTCGCTCTGCGTGAGCGGGGAAGTCGGCTCGTCGAGCACCAGGATCTTCGGCTCCTTGCGAAGCGCCCGCGCGATCGACACCATCTGCTGCTGACTGGTGCTGAGCTTCCTCACAATATCCGTCGGCTCCGCGTCAAGACCTACCATCTCGATATACTTCTTCGACTCATTGTTCATCCCCTGCCAGTCAACCCTGCCCTGTTTCCTGAGCCAGCTTCCCATAAAAATATTTTCCGCAATCGTAGAGTCCAGGTGCATGCTGACTTCCTGGTAGATCATCTCAATCCCCATTCGCTCAGACTGCAGCGGGTTCGCAAAGTGGCAGGCCTGACCCTCCACGGCGATCGTTCCTTCATAACTCGACTCCGGATAAGAACCACTTAAGATCTTCATCAACGTCGACTTTCCGGCGCCGTTCTCTCCGCAGAGCGCAAGGATTTCTCCCGCATAAGCCTGAATACTGACATCATCCAGCGCGAGAACACCCGGAAAGCGCTTCGTGATATGCTCCATCTCCAGGACTATCTTGTTTCCCATAAGCTACTCCTTCCCGCTGGAAAGCTGTTTCCTTCTGTAGGTATCAATACCCACCGCAAAGATAATGATCGCGCCGACGACAATCTTCTGCCAGTAGGCGTTTACCTTCAGCATCGTCATCGAAACCGTCAGCGTTTCCATGATCGTCACACCGATGACCACGCCCGGGATACTCAAGGATCCGCCGTACATGCTCACGCCGCCGATGACGGTCGCCGCGATGACGGTCATCTCCCAGCCGGTTCCCGCCGAGGCCTGTGCGGTCGCAAGACGCGCCGTTGAAAGGATACCGGCGAGGCCGTCGAGCAATGCAAGGATGATGAAAGCGCAAAGGCGGAGCCTCTTAATATTCAGGCCGCAGACTCGGGCAGTCTCCGCATTTCCGCCCGCCGCGAGAAGCGAGCGTCCAAAGATCGTGTATTTGAATACAAACCATGCAATCACCACCACGACAATCGCAATATACACACTCCACGGAATATGGAATGGGCCAAAGTCGCCGATCGCATTGAAGCTGTCCGGAAGTCCTGTGACGGAGCTTCCCTTCGATACAACATTAACGATACCACGTGCAATATAGCTGGTGCCGAGTGTCGCGATAAAAGCCGGAATATCAAGCTGGTTGATGATCAGGCCATTCAGAAGGCCGATCGCCGCCGCGCTGAGCAGGCCAAGCAGGATGGAGACAACTACCGGGAGCCCAACATTTTTCATACACAATGCTGTGATCATACCAGCCAGGCCATATACGGCGCCGGCGGAAACATCCATCATACCGCAGGAGAACACGAAGGACGCGCCAACGGCTCCAAGAAGAGAGATGGACACCGAGCGGAACAGTGAAATCATATTGCTCGCCCCGAAGAATGCATGGTTCGCCGCGTAAGTAATCAGCCACAACAGGACCAACGGCACCAGAATTCCTGTTTCATTCCGTTTTGTCAGTTTTTTCAGAGTCTTCATACTTTCCTCCTGAATGTGAAAGGGAGCTGCCGAAGCTCTTAACTCTCCGACAGCCCCGTTTTTACAGATTATTTGTAGCTGTCTACATTTTCACTGGTGACAAGAATCGTGCCGGTATCATAATATTCACTGTCGAGCGACCCGTTGTTCAGATACTCCGTCAGAAGCTGTACAGACATATAACCCATCGTATAGGGATCCTGTACGACAATCGCTTCAATCACGCCATCCCGAATGTAATTGAGCGTCTCCTCCTGATCATCATAACCAATCAGGACGAGATCCAGACCCTGTTCCTCCTCTACCTTTGCAGCGGCCTGCACATCATAAGCTGAAGTACAGAGCACAGCCGTCATCTCCGGATAAGTATTTACAAGCGCTTCCATTTTCGTCACGCCGGTCGCCAGGTCAGCATTTGTCTCCTCCGTTGCGATAATCTCGATGTCATAGTCCGCCACGGCATCTTTGAATGCCTCGATCTCCTCCATCTCCTTCTCAGAGGTCAGGGAACTCGTCAGAATCGCCACTTTCGCTGTGCCGCCCGTATACTCGATCATCGCCTCACCTGTCTTGTAACCTGCACTGTATGGTTCCGTTCCTACATAAGCGATACGGGAGGTGCCCGGCGCATCGCTGTCGACAGAAAGTACCGGGATACCTGCAGCTGTTGCCTCCTCGATCAGCTCATAGGCGGCCTCAAATCCACTATAGGCAAAAATTGCATCAGGCTGCGATGAAATTGCAGCTTCAAAATAGCTGACATATTCCGTACTGATCTGAGTCGAGTCTGTGGTGCCCACAACCTGCGTCGATGTTCCAAAATCAACATCCGCAGCCGCAATGCCATCCGCGCACATGTTCCAGTACTCCAGTCCCACCAGCGGGCATATGAAAATAAATTCATAACCATTGTCCGCGCTTGCGGTTTCTTCGTCGGAAATCTCTTCTGTCGTACCCTCTTCCGCTGTTTCCTCCGCAGAAGTATCGCTGGATGTCGAACTCGAGCCGCAGGCGGCCAGCCCCAAAGTCATACATGCAGCCATCAACAGTGCCACTACCTTTTTCGTTTTCATACCTATATTCCGCCTTTCTGCGAAAGGCACCAATGGGGTTATGAAACC
>JAJBTX010000061.1 GCA_020860645.1 Lachnospiraceae bacterium
CAGTACAAGATGAAGGACTGGGCTTTCAACCGCCAGAGATACTGGGGCGAGCCGATTCCGATCGTGCACTGCGACTACTGCGGACCGGTGGCGGTGCCCTACGAGGAGCTGCCGCTGCGCCTGCCGCCCGTGGAGCATTTCCAGCCGGGTGAGGACGGAGAGTCCCCGCTCGCGAAGGTGGAGTCCTTCGTGAAGTGCAAGTGCCCGAAGTGCGGCCGCGACGCGCGGCGCGAGACTGATACGATGCCGCAGTGGGCGGGCTCGTCCTGGTACTTCCTGCGCTACACGGATCCGCATAATAAGGAGGCGCTGGCCGACCCGGAGAAGCTGAAATACTGGATGCCGGTCGACTGGTACAACGGCGGCATGGAGCATGTGACGCGTCACGTTCTCTACTCCCGTTTCTGGCATCAGTTCCTCTATGATATCGGCGTTGTGCCCTGCCCGGAGCCCTACGCGAAGCGCTCGATCCAGGGCCTGATCCTCGGGCCGGACGGCGACAAGATGAGTAAGTCCAAGGGCAATGTCGTCGATCCGCTCGACATTGTGGAGGATTACGGCGCGGATACGCTGCGCACCTATGTACTGTTCATGGGCGATTACAGCGCAGCGACCCCCTGGAACGACAATTCTGTGAAGGGCTGCAAGCGTTTCCTCGAGCGCGTGGCGGCGTTCACCGATATGATTTCCGAAGATCCGGAGACGCAGAAGCTTGAGACGTCCCTCCACCGGACGATCAAAAAGGTGAGCTCCGATATCGAGGAGATGAAGTTCAATACGGCGATCGCGGCGCTGATGACGCTGACGAACGATATCTACGCGCTGGGCAAGGTGAGCAGGGAGCAGGTGCAGACCTTTGCAAAGCTGCTCAATCCTTTTGCACCGCATCTTTGTGAGGAGATCTGGGAGGCGACAGGTGGGGAGGGCTTCCTCGCACTCGCCGAGTGGCCGTCCTATGATGAGGCAAAGACGGTGGAGGCGCAGACGGAGATCGGCGTGCAGATCAACGGAAAGCTCCGCGCGACCGTCGTAATCCCGACCGGTGCGGAAAAGGAGGAGGTCTTTAAGCTCGCGAAGGCGAATGCGAGGATCGCCGCGCTGACGGAGGGCAAGACCTTCGTGAAGGAAATTTATGTGCCGAACCGTGTGGTGAACTTCGTGGTGAAGTAGGAGCCGGATTCCTCCAAAAAGTAGTTTGACAAGGATTTTACATGGATTTATAATAGCCAATGTATGATTTTTATGGAGGAGACGGATTTTATGGAAGAACGGCGGATTTCCAAAGCAGTCATAAAGAGACTTCCGCGGTACTATCGCTACCTGGGAGAGATGCTGAACAATGGTGTGGAGCGCATTTCCTCCGGAGAGCTCAGCAGCAAGATGCAGGTGACGGCTTCCCAGATCCGGCAGGATCTGAACAATTTCGGAGGCTTCGGCCAGCAGGGCTACGGCTACAATGTGAAGTATCTGCACGAGGAGATCGGCAAGATTCTCGGCGTGGATCGGATGCATCCCATGATTATCATCGGAGGCGGTAATTTTGGACACGCGCTGGCCAACTACGATTTTGCGAAGAGTGGTTTTGAGATGAAAGCGGTGTTCGATGTGAAGCCGGAGCTTGTCGGGACGACGATCAGCGGCATTCCGGTGATGCTGATGGATGATCTGGAAGAATATATTGAGCGTGAAAAAGTCGAGATTGCGATCCTGACGCTTCCGAAGAGCAGAGTACAGGAGGTCGCCACACGCCTGGTGAACTGTGGTGTGAAGGCGCTCTGGAACTTTGCGCACCTGGATCTCGACGTGCCGGACGATGTGGTGGTGGAGAATGTCCATCTGGTCGACAGCCTGATGCAGCTTTCCTACCGGATTGTCAACGATGGATCCGACAGCATAAACTGATACAGCATAATCGGATTGTGCCGGATTTCGCGGGATAAGCGGCTTATTTCGCGACAGGCTCTTAATAAGACGAGGGATGGCGCAGGGTTCTGCGGCGTCCCTTTCCCGTGTTCAGGAAAGGCCGGACTGTGATGGAACTGAGATATAAAAGAATTGACCGAAGCGTGCTCGAAAGCCTTCCGGTCAGAAGCGCGCATTCACACAAGGGAACCTATGGAAAGTTGCTCTGCGTGGCGGGCTCGGTCGGCATGGCAGGCGCGGCGTATCTGTGCGCGCATGCGGCTTACCGGGCCGGGGCCGGTCTGGTGCGGATCATGACGCCGGAGGAGAATCGTGTGATTTTGCAGGAGCTGCTCCCCGAGGCGATCCTGACGACCTTTGAGAGCTCTCATCCGGATTTTGCCAGGATAGAAGAGGCTTATCACTGGGCGGATGCGGCGGCGGTCGGTCCGGGACTTGGCCGGGAGGCGTGGGCAAAGCGCATCGTGGAGCGGGCATTGCTCGGTTTCCCGAAGCCGCTGGTGCTCGACGCGGACGGGCTGAACGCGCTGGCTCTTATGGGCACGACCGGACTTCTTTCACAGCGCAGCGCTCCGCTGATCGTGACGCCGCATGTGGGAGAGTTCTCACGGCTGAGCGGCGCTTCCATAAAAGAGATTGCGGCGGATGTGCCGGGATACGCAGCGCGTTTTGCCATGGAGCATCATTGTATCTGCGTGCTCAAGGATGCGCCGACGGCGGTCGGTCTGCCGGACGGAAGCGTTTTTGTCAACACAAGCGGCAACAACGGGATGGCGACCGCGGGCAGCGGCGACGTGCTGACCGGTATCATCGCGGGGCTGCTCGGGCAGCGCGTGGAGCCGACGGACGCGGCTCGGCTCGGCGTGTGGCTGCATGGCAGGGCGGGCGACCTCGCTGCCGAAAAAGAGGGATATTATGGGCTGATGGCGCGGCACCTCATCGAGTATCTGCCGGGCGCCATGGCTGGAAAGGCGATGCGGGATGCATAACTATCTGAGAGTCTGCGCGGAGATCAATCTCGACGCAGCCGCATATAATTTTAAGAGTATGAAAAAGAACCTGAAGCCGGAGACGCGGATCATCGCGGTGATCAAGACCGACGGCTACGGACACGGGGCGACGCCGATCGCGCGCATGATGGAGGAAAGCGACGATATCTGGGGCTTCGCGGTGGCGACGATCGAGGAGGCGCTGACGCTGCGCCGCGCGGGTATCAAAAAGCCGCTGCTCATTCTCGGCTTTGTATTTCCGGACGCCTATGAGGACGTCGTGAAGTACGATATCCGTCCCGCGGTCTTCAAGCTTTCGATGGCGCGGCAGCTCTCTGAGGAGGCGGTCCGCCAGGGGAAGACGGTGCGCGTTCACATCAAGGTCGACACCGGCATGTCCAGAATCGGCTTCGCGGACACGGAAGACAGCGCCGATATCGTGAAGGAGATAAGCCAGCTTCCGAATCTGGAGATTGAGGGGCTCTTCACACACTTCGCGCGGGCGGATGAGCGGGATAAGACCTCGGCGAAAGGGCAGCTTGCGCGTTATCTGGCTTTTTCGGAGCTTCTTGAAAAGCGCGGCGTCGGGATTCCGTATCATCATTGCTCGAACAGCGCGGGGATCTTTGACCTGCCGGAGGCCAATCTCGACCTAGTGCGCGCAGGCATCTCGATCTACGGACTGTATCCCTCCGACGAGGTCGATAAATTCGCAGTGCCGATCGTGCCGGTTATGTCGCTGAAGAGCCACATCGTCTATATCAAGGAGCTTCAGCCCGGCGCGGCGGTCAGCTACGGCGGCACCTTTGTCGCGGAGCGCCCCATGCGCGTCGCCACGATTCCGGTCGGCTACGGGGACGGTTATCCGCGGCTCTTATCCGGGAAAGGGCATGTGCTGATCCGCGGAAAGAGAGCGCCGATTCTGGGCAGGGTCTGCATGGATCAGTTCATGGTGGATGTGAGCGATATTCCGGACGCCACGGAGGGCGACATGGTCACGCTGATCGGCTCGGACGGCGGGCAGGAGATCACGATGGAGCAGCTCGGCGAGCTGTGCGGGCGCTTCAACTACGAGCTGGCCTGCGATATCGGCAAGCGCGTGCCGCGGCGCTTCTGGAAGGACGGGCAGATTGTCGCTGCGCAGGATTATTTTTCCGGCACAGGCATAAATGAGGAATAAGATGGAAATACTTCGATTAAAACAAAAAGATCGGAGTGAACAGATTTGCTTATCAGACGCGGAGATATTTATTATGCGGATTTGCGGCCGGTGATTGGCTCGGAGCAGGGCGGCGTGAGGCCTGTCCTGATTGTGCAGAACGATGTGGGGAACCGTCACAGCCCGACGGTCATATGCGCGGCCATCACCTCGAGAATGAACAAAGCGAAGCTGCCGACGCATGTGGAGCTGCGCGCCTCCTCCTCGCAGATGGTGAAGGATTCCGTCATTCTGCTGGAGCAGCTGCGCACCATCGACAAAAAAAGACTCCGGGATAAGGTCTGCCACCTGGACGGCGCGGCCCTGTGGGAGATCGACAGGGCGCTGAAAATCAGCCTGGAACTGGATACATACTTGAGTTTCCGCAAACTGTAATTAAAAAAATGAGTATGTCTTCCTAAAGTACC
>JAJBTX010000039.1 GCA_020860645.1 Lachnospiraceae bacterium
ATTGCCACTCCATTTGGCCCTCTTTTCAAAGTGGAAGTAAACTTTTCACTTCAGCCGTTTTACATTCTGTACAAACTCCTCGTTCGTCCGCGTGCGCGTGAACAGATTCAGAATCGACTCCACCGCGTCGTCCGGCTTCATGCCGTTCAGCGTCTTGCGGATATTGTCCATGGCCTGCCGCTCCTCCGGATCGAGGAGCAGATCCTCTCTGCGGGTGCCGGACTTCGGAATGTCAATAGCCGGGAAGACGCGCTTTTCGGAGAGCTTGCGGTCAAGCACCAGCTCCATATTGCCGGTACTCTTGAATTCCTCGTAGACGACGTCGTCCATCTTGCTGCCCGTGTCCACGAGCGCGGTGGCGAGGATCGTCAGAGAGCCCCCCTCGCGCATATTCCGGGCCGCGCCGAAGAAGCGCTTCGGCATATGCAGCGCCGCCGGGTCGAGACCGCCGGAGAGCGTGCGTCCACTGGGCGGAACGGTAAGGTTGTAGGCACGTGCCAGACGCGTGATGCTGTCGAGCAGAATCGCGACGTCATTCCCCGCTTCCACGAGGCGCTTCGCGCGCTCGATCACCATCTCCGAAACTCTCTTATGCCGCTCGGCCAGCTCGTCGAAAGTAGACCAGACGACCTCCACATTTTTTCCCTCGATCGCCTCACGGACATCCGTCACCTCCTCGGGACGCTCGTCGATCAGCAGGATGATCAGATACATCTCCGGATTGTTGATCGTGATGGACTTCGCGATATCCTTCAGAAGCGTCGTCTTTCCGGCCTTGGGCGGAGAAACAATCATACCTCTCTGCCCCTTGCCGATCGGCGCGATCTCATCGACGATACGGACCGCCATGCTGCCGCCCTTGCGCTCCAGGCGGATACGCTCATCCGGAAAGATCGGCGTCAGATCCTCGAAGCGTGGGCGCTTCGCGTTGACCGCCGGTGCGAGTCCGTTGACACTCTTCAGGTACAGCAGTGCGCTGAATTTTTCCTTCTCGGTCTTGATCTTTGTATTACCGGACACGATATCGCCCGTCCGAAGGCTGAAACGCCGGATCTGTGCCGGGGAGACATATACGTCGTTTTCTCCCGGAAGGTAATGATCACTGCGAATAAATCCAAAACCGTCCGCCATCACCTCCAGCACGCCGCAAACGGACTGTCCGCTGTCGAGCTGCGCCATATCCGCCACACTCTTTCCGGTCTCCGCGGCCTGCGCCTTCAGATTTTCCTCCTTCTCCAGACGTTCATCTTCCGCCAGCATGGCCTCGATCACACCTTCCTTGCGCATCGTGGACGTTCCTTTCAGTCCTCTGCTCTTCGCAAGATCGCGCAGTATTGCAAGGGAAAGCGATTCGTATTTTTCTCTCATATTGCCTGCCATAAATTCCTCCTGTAGATTCCTTTTCTGTATCCTTCCGGGAAAGTGCTCCCCTGATCCGGGGAAATTGTCTTTGAGACTGTTATTGAATCCTAAGTATCTTCAGTATACTATCTTTGAAAGAAAATGAAAAGCGAAACTTTTGTGAATTAAATTTGTATTTTTATAATTTTATAATATGTGATACAATAGATTAAGTTTTTATACTGACACACCAGAGCAGAGCTTCTGCATCTGCTGCAAGGACTCAGATATTTTATGAGGATTTTTACCTATGCCGAAAGTATCCATCGTCGTCCCCTGTTATAATGAACAGGAATCGCTGCCTCTGTTTTTCACGGAAACAGAGGCGGTTCTGCGGGAGACAGGCTGCGACTACGAATTCATCTTTATAGACGACGGCTCCACGGATGAGACGCTTTCGTTTCTCCGGCAGCTGGCCATGCGGGATACGCATGTCACTTACCTTTCCTTTTCCCGGAATTTTGGAAAGGAGGCCGCCATGTACGCCGGGCTGTGCAGTGCGGACGGAGATTACGTCGCCGTCATGGATGCTGATCTGCAGGATCCGCCGTCGCTGCTTCCTCAGATGATTGCGCTTCTTGAGAGCGGCGAGTACGACAGTGTCGCCGCCAGAAGGAAAACCCGGAAAGGCGAGCCACCCATCAGGAGCTGGTTTGCACGCAGGTTCTACCATCTGATTAATCGGATCTCCGATACGGATGTGGTCGAAGGCGCCAGAGACTTTCGCCTGATGCGCCGCGAGATGGTAGATGCCGTTGTCTCTCTGTCGGAAAGCAACCGTTTTTCCAAGGGTATCTTTGGCTGGGTCGGATTCCGTACCTGCTGGCTCTCTTATGATAATGTAGAGCGAGCCGCAGGAAAGACCAAGTGGAGCTTCTGGAAGCTGGCGAAATATGCGGTCGATGGTATCATTAATTTCTCACAGGCGCCGCTGAGCATTGCTTCCTGGGGCGGGATGCTGATGACGCTTGTATCATTTCTCATGCTGATCATCATCATTGTGCGAAGATTGATCTTCGGGGATCCGGTGGCCGGCTGGGCTTCCTTAATCTGCGTTATTATTTTTATCGGAGGCCTGCAGCTTTTCTGTCTCGGCGTGATGGGACAGTATCTTGCAAAGACCTATATGGAAACCAAACGGCGTCCGCACTTTATTATTACAGAGACCAACAGAAGCGATACCCGGCGGATTCGCTGAACATACTGAAAATCGGGAGGGAGCACCATGTCCGACAGTCTTACACCCTATAAACTGATCATACTGAAGATGCTCGACCAGGCAGCCGTGCCGCTGACCGGCTCACAGATCTCCGACCTGATCCTGATCCACGAATACACCGATTACTTCCATCTCCAGCAGATTCTCGCGGAGCTGGAGGAGACCGGTCTGATCGAACGCCGGGAACACAGTACCAAACCGGGCAGCACCCTGTACCGCATCACGGATTCCGGCAAGAGCTCGCTGGGCTACTTCGCGAACCGGATTCCCGACACCGCCCTTGAGGATATCCGCGTTTTTCTGGAAGAAAGAGAGATTGAGATCCGGGAAACCTTTTCCAATGTAACCGACTGTTTCCCGGCCGGAGACGGAAGCTGGCTGGCACGCTGTCAGGTGAAGGAGCCAAGTTCCACGCTCATCGAGCTGACACTGTCCGTCCCTTCCGAGGAAGAAGCCCTGGCAATCTGCAGCCACTGGCAGGCGAAGAGCCAGGAGCTCTACGCCTATGTCATGAAAGAACTTCTGTAGTGCAGCGTTTCGTAAATAACGGGACTTTTGCGCAGGATGTTTTTCTGAAAGTGCAGGTCGAAAAACACAGGCGTAGCAGGCTATGCTGAGGATTTTTAGCCTGTGCTATCGAGAAAACAGGCAGGCAGAAAGGCCGGTTATTTTGAGGACACCGTACCGATATCGTATTATGCCATACCGGCTGTGGCAGACTCTATTTCTTTCCAGATTTCCTCGCGTCCCTGCCGCGTCTGCGCGGAAAAGGGAATCAGCGCGGTTCCCTCCGGCAATCCCAGCGTCTCGCGCACAAGCTTTATCTGCTTTGCCACCTGGCTCCGCTTCAGCTTGTCAAGCTTCGTGGCGATGATGACCGGTTCATAGCCCTGCGCCACGATCCAGCGATACATCTCACAGTCGTTGGCCGACGGCGCATGACGAATGTCGATCAGAAGGAAGACCGCCCGCAGCTGCTTCGAAGAGTGCAGATAGCGCTCGATCATCTTTCCCCAGTCCGCGCGAATCTCAGCACTCGCCTTCGCGTAGCCGTATCCCGGCAGATCCACCAGATATCCCGCTTCGTTTACCTTATAGAAATTGATTGTCTGCGTCTTTCCCGGCTGCGAGGAGGTTCGCGCCAGCGCCTTCCGGTTCAGAAGGCAGTTGATCAGCGAGGATTTCCCCACATTTGACTTTCCGGCAAAGGCCACCTCCGGCAGTGAGTTCGCCGGCAGCTTACTTGTGATGCCGCAGACAGTCTCCAGCTGCGCCTGCCTGATTATCATTTTATCATCCTCAAAATTCCACGCGGGAGCGCATCAGGCGCCGCGCCTTCTGGTGATCTTCGCGGGCTCGCTGCCGTCCACGGCTCCTTTTGTGATCGTGCAGCTCTGTATCGTGCTGTCCGACGGAATCGTGAACATCAGATCCATCATCGTCTCCTCCATAATCGACCGGAGGCCTCTGGCCCCGGTTTTCCGGGAGATCGTCTTGTCCGCGATCGCCTCCACCGCGTCATCGTCAAAATCAAGTCCCACATCGTCCAGCTCGAACAGCTTCTGATACTGACGCACGATCGAGTTTTTCGGTTCGAGCAGAATGCGGACCATATCGTCCCGACTGAGCGGGTCGAGCGAAACCGTGATCGGCACACGCCCCATAAATTCCGGAATCATGCCGAACTTAATGAAGTCCTCAGGCAGCGCATTGCGCAGCAGCTCGCCCACATTCTCCTGGCGCTTCTCACGGATATCCGCGTTGAAGCCGATGGACTTGCGATCCATGCGCGTCTCGATGATCTTATCGAGACCCTCGAAGGCCCCGCCGCAGATGAACAGGATGTCGGTCGTATCGATCTGCAGAAGCTCCTGATGCGGATGCTTTCTGCCGCCCTGCGGCGGCACGGAGGCGACCGTTCCCTCCAGAATCTTCAGCAGCGCCTGCTGCACGCCCTCGCCGGAGACGTCCCTTGTAATGGAAGGATTCTCCGACTTTCTCGTCACCTTATCAATCTCGTCGATATAGATGATGCCCTTCTGCGCGCGCGCGATGTCGTAGTCCGCCGCCTGGATAATCTTCAGCAGAATATTTTCCACATCCTCGCCCACATATCCGGCCTCCGTCAGCGTCGTCGCGTCCGCGATCGCGAAGGGTACATTCAGGATGCGCGCCAGCGTCTGCGCGAGCAGCGTCTTGCCGGAGCCGGTCGGTCCGAGCAGCAGAATATTACTCTTCTGAAGCTCTACATCGAGATCCTTTCCCGCCAGAATCCTCTTATAATGATTGTAGACCGCCACGGAGAGCACCTTTTTCGCACGCTCCTGCCCGATCACATAATCATCCAGAAAAGCCTTGATCTCTTCCGGTTTCAGAAGGTTGATGTCCTCCGCGGTGATACCGCCGTCCTCCTCCTCGCTCATCTCCTCATCGATGATCTCCGAGCAGAGCTCGACGCAGGCGTCACAGATGTAGACGCCGCTTGGCCCCTTCAGGAGCTTGAAGACCTGGCTCTCCGTCTTTCCGCAGAAGGAGCACCTGATTTCATTTCTTGCCATTCCATTCTCCTCTAATGTCCCGCAATCACCTGATCAATCAGGCCGTAGGCTTTCGCCTCCTCCGCGGTCATATAATTGTCGCGTTCCGTATCTCTCGCTATGACTTCCAGCGGCTGGCCCGTGCGCTCGGCCAGAATTTTGTTCAGCTTTTCTCTCGTCTGCAGGATGTGCTTCGCCACGATGTCAATCTCCGTAGCCTGCCCCTGCGCGCCGCCGGAGGGCTGATGAATCATAATCTCCGCGTTCGGGAGCGCAAAGCGCTTGCCCTTCGCGCCACCCGCCAGGAGAAAAGCTCCCATGCTGGCCGCCATACCGATGCAGATCGTGGAAACATCGCATTTAATGTAATTCATCGTGTCAAAGATCGCCATACCGGCCGTCACCATGCCGCCCGGGCTGTTGATATAAAGGTGAATATCCTTTCCCGGATCCTCGGACTCCAGGAACAGAAGCTGTGCCACCGTGAGACTCGCCGTCGTCTCATTGACCTCCTCTCCGAGAAAAATGATTCTCTCCTTCAAAAGGCGGGAGTAGATATCGTAGCTTCTCTCCCCTCTGCTGGTCTGCTCTATCACATAAGGTACTAATGCCATTTTTACTCCTCCTATGCCATTGCTCTCCGTGTAAGAAGGGCACAGCCATCGCTATGCCCTCTGTCTCATGGTTTCTTTTACGCTTCCACAGCCGCGTCGGTCACAAGCGTAACGGCTTTCTGGATCGCGAGATCTTTTTTCATCTCATCCAGCTGGGCTTCGCCGTAGAACTCTTTTATCTTTGCGGCTTCCATTCCGTACTGCTCCGCCATGCGGTCAAACTCCGCGTCCACATCCTCGTCGCTCACCTCGATCTTCTCCGCCTCGGCCACGGCCTCGAGTACCAACCTGCTCTGGATATTCTTGAGCGCGGAGGGCTTCGCCTGCTCCCTGTACTGCTCCTCGGTCATGCCCGTGTACTGGAAATACTGCTCGAGCGACAGTCCCTGGCTCTGCATCCGGCGACCGAAGTCGTCCAGCATCTGCTGTGTCTGGTAGTCCACCATCGCGTCCGGGATCTCCATTTCCGCATTCTCGATGATCTTCGCAATCACGGCGTCTTCCTTCTCATTGCGGGCCTTCGTCTCCTTCTCCTTCAGGATATTCGCCTTAATGTCCGCCTTATACTCCTCGAGCGTGTCAAACTCCGACACCTCCTGCGCGAACTCGTCGTCCACCTCCGGAAGCTCCTTCACTTTGATGCTGTGCACCTTGCACTTGAAGACTGCCGCCTTTCCGGCTAGCTCCTTCGCGCCGTACTCTTCCGGGAAGGTGACGTTCACATCGAGGTCCTCCTCCGGCTTCGCACCGATCAGCTGATCCTCAAAGCCGGGAATAAAGGTGTTCGAACCGATCGTCAGCTCGTAGTTCTCTCCCTTGCCGCCCTCAAAAGCCTCGCCGTCCACAAAGCCCTCGAAGTCGAGCGTCACGATATCACCGCTCTCCACCGCGCGATCCTCCACTGTGATCGTTCTGGAATTCTCATCGCGCTCCTTCTCAATCTTTGCGTCGATCTCCTCATCCGTCACCTCGAGGGAAGCCTTCTCTACCTCGATGCCCTTGTACTCGCCAAGCGTCACCGGCGGCTTCAGCGCGACCTCCGCTGTAAAGATAAAGGGCTTGCCGCTCTCAAACTGCGTCACGTCGATCGACGGATAGGAGACGATCTCCTCACCGCACTCCGACGCCGCGTCCGAATATGCTCTCGGCAGCAGCGCGTCCATCGCGTCACTGTAAAAAATCTCCTTGCCGTACATCTTCTCGATCAGCTGACGCGGAGCCTTTCCCTTGCGGAAGCCCGGGATATTGATGCTCTTTCTCGACTTCAGATAAACATTCTGAATCGCCTTCTCCACTTCCTCAGCCGGTACCTCCACCGTCAGCTTCGCCATGTTCTTCTCAAGCTTTTCTACCTGTACGCTCATTGTAAAACCTGTCCTCCTTAAATTTATCATATCTCAGTATTGCCTGATTTACATACTCATAGACATTTTAAGAGTATAGCACAAAAAAAACACGCTGTCCAGACCGCAATCAGGCTCATTTGCCGCCGGATATTCTTAACTCACCAGCGCTTTCAGCCGTTCCAGCACATGCCCCACCACATAATAGGTCGTCTCATAGTGCAGGAAATCCAGCGTGTTCTCATCCCACATAAACTTCAGGCTGGCAGGGAACTCCTCGTCCGACTCCCAGAACTGCAGCACCAGAGGGAGAAAAGGGAACGGGTGCAGGAGGTAAGAGACATCCCCGATCGTCTGCCGCTCTCCGCCCAGCTCTTCGCAGGCTTTCCGCAGCTCCGGCGTCTTTCCGTCGAAATATTTCGCGTAATTCCCGTAAAGCTCCTCTCCCAGACCCGAGGAACGGACCGTGCCTTTCAGATTGTTGATCTTCGTGAAACGACCCGACAGGCGGCAGCCCTCCCTTGAATCACACAGGACGTCACAGATGGAGAGTACCTCATTGAATCCCGCGTGCGTCGCGTGCGCAAATCCGTCTTCCGACCACTCTGTCCGCCCCGTCGCGCGGTGAATCCGATAGTCTCTTCCCACAAAGCTTATATACAGATACTGCTCATCATGCTGTAGCTGAAACCGATCGATCATCTTCTGCTGATCGTATTCCAGAAAGCGAAGCTCCGTCCGGTCTCTCGTGATCTCGTAATTGGATATCGTCACACCCTTTTCCTCACTTTTCCTTATAATAAAGCATACAGTGACAGAATCCTTCAAAATCCGGATCGGCGATCTGTTCTCTGAACTCCTTACACATACATTTTGTATCCTCCGTCCTGTCCAGGCGGCAGGGACAATATCCGCCGCTTTCCTTTAACCCGGTCTTTACCAGGTTCACAGTCTCCACATCCGGATTCAACTTGATTTTCATTTCTCTCTGCACCTCATAAACATTTCCTGTAATCGGCCGCGCATTGCGAGTGTATCCCGGGACATCACGCAGGCTATTTTTTCCAGATACGGTCTTCCGAGATATCAATGCGTTCTTCCTTCAGCAGATGACCCACCGCGCGTTTGAACGAGTTCTTGCTCATGGAAAACTTCTCCCTGATGATTTCCGGCGAAGTTTTATCGGAGAAGGGCATCTCGCCGCCGTACTCCTCAAGCACCTGCATCACGCGCTCCGCATCCTCAGAGCTCTGCAGGTAAGCCTTCTCGCGCAGGCTCAGATCCAGCTTCCCGTCATTCTTCACGGCGGTCACGCGCGCCTCGACGATATCCCCGATCTTTGCCTCCCCATAGAACTCACGCTTCGGTATCAGGCCGGACCAGCGATCGTCCACGGCCACGAAAGCGCCGAAATTTTCGCTGATCTGATAGATCGTTCCCTTCACGTGGGCGTCCTTTCGGTAGGGACTGTCCAGCGCCAGGTACTCATAGACGTTCATCGTTGCGCACAGGCGGTCGCTCTTATCCTTGTAGAGCGCTACCAGACACTCCTCCCCCGCCTGTACCTTCCGTGTCTGCTGCCGGAAAGGCAGGAACAGATCCTTTGCGAGCCCCCAGTCCAGAAACGCCCCGATCTTCGTGACCTCCTTCACCTTCAGCCTCGCAATCCCGCCCAACGTGATGAGCGGCTCCGCCGTGGTGGCGATCAGCCGGTCCTGTGAATCCTTATACAGGAAGACCTCCAGCCGGTCGCCGACGCGCGCACCCTCCGGCACCTGTTTTTTCGGAAGGAGCACCTGCTCCCCCGGCTCGTCCGGCTCTGCAAGATATACGCCGAACTCCACCTCTTTTACGATCTCAAGGGACTGTATCTTTCCTAATTCCATGACTCTCTCCTATCGAAACTCAATGACTGCGTAGGGCTTTCCCTCCGGGTCGTCCAGCGCGACTGTCGCTCCTCGCCCGTCCACTGCCACCTTCGGGCAGATCCGGTCATCCAGCTTTGCTGACTTCCGGTATTCCGCCCGCATCTGGCTGATCTGAAAATCCTCCGGCAGGTACTCCGCCGCCATCAGCACATACTGACCATTGTTCACATGATGGTTTACATCCAGCTGATGCCGGATCACGGAAAAAGGCTCCTCCTCGCGCATTCCCTCCGGAAGCATAATATGCCCATCTTCGTACTCCATATCCAGTTTCGGATTGATTTCATAGGCTCCGCTCACGTCCTCGTCCAGCCTGCAGGGCCGCGCGCGCTCCGTATTCATGTAAACCCAGAAGGAGTCCGCATAGGCCAGCACCTCTCCCTGTCCATCCAGCATGCGGAAATTACGGCTCCCCGTCATCTTTCCAAAAGCATAGGGCCAGGTCTCAACCCGGATGCGCTCCGCCATCTTCGGATAACGATTGATCACAATCTTCCAGGAGCTCAGCACCCACATCCGCTTCCGGCTCTCCAGAAAGCTCATCCCGACGCCGCGATCCTCTGAATGAAAAATACTGCAGTCCTGGAACTGATTCAGCACACCGGTCAGCGTCATCTGCTGATACTGATCCGCTTCTGTCATTCTTACTCTGGTTTCATATCCGTACATGTACTGTGCCTCCTCTGCATGCGAATATTATACGTTTTCTTCCTGAAAAAAGCCACCCTTTCTTTTCAGGCGTTACGAGACCCTTTCCTTCCCCGCATGAGGCAGCCGCCTCCCGCATATACTTCGATAATGGAAAATCAGGAGCCTGCCATGAGACGCTGGCGTCCGGTGCGAAGAGCGCTGATCCTTTGCGGCATCGCCATGATATTCTCCGGAAATGGACTGCAGAAGAGAAACCGCAGCACGATCCCTGTCGCAGAAACGGAATCCGCGGCAGCCGGGTCGGAAAATACAGAGACAGAGACAAAGCGCATCGCCCTGACCTTCGACGATGGACCGCACCCGGTCTATACGCCGCAGATGCTGGAGGTACTCGAACGGGAAAATGTCCCGGCCACCTTCTTTCTGCTGGGAGAAAATGTGGAATTATATGGAGATATCGTGAAGGATATCGCGGCGCAGGGCCACCTGATCGGCAACCACACCTGGCATCACGTGCAGATCACGTCGCTTTCTCCCGAGGAGGCCCGCGCAGAGATTCTGGAGACGAGCCGTCTCATCGAAGAGCTGACCGGACAGGGGACAGAGTATGTCCGTCCCCCGTTCGGCACCTGGAATCCGGATCTTGAGAGCGAGCTCGACCTGATTCCGGTCATGTGGAGCATTGATACCCTCGACTGGACCACGGAAAATGTCGATCAGATCGTGGAACAGGTCGTCCGGGAGGCCTCCGAAAACGATATCATCCTGATGCACGACAGCTATGAGAGTACCGTGCAGGCCGTGGAGCGTATCATTCCGCTCCTGCGGGCCGGAAATTTCGAGTTTGTAACGGCAGATCAGGTAATTATGGATTAGGACATCCGCCGTGCTTTCTCCAGGTAATAAAACATGCCACGGCAAAGACAGCGGCCGCGCCCACTGCAATATACCAGCGAAGCATCCCCTCTCCCAGGAGAAGTCCCGCGCCCTCGGCCATCGTGGTAAAGCCGAATACCGCAAAAATGATAAAAGCAAGCATGCTCAGGAAACCCTTCGGCATCTTACTTCCCAGCAGATATCCCACCAGCATGCCGACCAGATCCGCGGCGAAAAGGCCGATGGAACACGCCAGCCACACACTGACCGCCTGCTGAAGACCGGTATTCGCGGCAAAAGCGATCGCTGTCAACTGTGTCTTATCGCCGAGCTCAGCAAGAAAGAAGGTTCCAAAGATAACGCGAATCGGATGCCCTTCCTTCGCCGCAGCCTCTTCCTCCTCCTCATCCTCCTGCTTCAGACTGGACCAGGCGAAATAGAAAAAGGCTGTCGCGGCGACGATCTTGATCAGCCAGCCGGGAATAAGCTCACTGATTACCGCCCCCAGGCCAACCGCAATCGCGTTCAGCGCCAGGATGGAAGCGGCCGTGCCGATGATGATATCCCGCAGCTTATAGCGGGAGGTCATCGCGATCATCAGAAGCTGTGTCTTATCGCCCATCTCGGCGATAAACATCGTGAACAAAACCTGAAAGAAAACTGCCATACACGTTCCTCCTTGTGTATTACCGTCAAAAAAGACGGCCGATCTCATTGTTCAGCCGCCTCACACAGTCCCATGTACGGCAGCCGGTGCCATACATGAGTCTCGTTATTTCATACAAGCCAGATCCTCTCAGGGTCAGTATGTTGACTTGCAACACCAAAAAGTGCCAACTACTCCCTCATGTCCGGGGTATCATAACACGCACGCCGCGAACCTGTCAAGGAGAACTTTTCCGATCGCCGTCAATGTCACACTCATCACCGCCGCCCGCTTTTCTGACATTCACAGCCTCCGAACCCGAAGCAAGCGCCATCGCCGCGTAAAACGGCACACAGAACATCACCGGCATAATATAGCGCACCTGATAATTGAAGGTCGGCGCGGCAATACAGACCAACAGCGCTGTCAGCAGCGGAACCATCGGCAGCAGATACCGCTTCCGCCCGGAGCCGATGTAAAACGCAGTCAGCAGAATCGTCATCCAGGATACGACGCCCGCGTTCTCGAACCAGTTCACGACCGGCACGCGCGAGAGCAGCTTCGCGACACGCTCCATGACATTCCGGAATCCATCCAGGAAAGCCGGCTGCGTGATCTCCCAACGGATATCCTGCCCCTCGATTTTTGAAGTCATCATGTAGTTCTGGGCATAACCCTCCTGGTAAAACCAGCCGTAAGCGTTGTTCATCGTAGCCTCGACCGCGTTTCCGGGATGCTTAAGAAGCTGCCGGAACCACAGCCCGAAGTAGGCTGTCAGATCTTCCGTGGATTCCGCGTGATACGTCGCCTTCACCGGGTCGGAAGTGACCGGATCGTAGAGCTCGGCCAGATTTTCGGCGTCAAGCACGCGGGAAATGATCTCCTCATCCTCCTCCGTCAGCTCATAACCATAATCACGCACATAGCGGGCCGTCTGCTGAAACGGGATTGACAGAGCCTCTTTCACTCCATTGTCCTCCACGCCGCAGGCCGGAAGCAGCACTCTCTGGTAAAGCAGCACCAGCAGCACCGGCAGCAGCATGGCTGTCAGCACCCGCGTGCATTTCTTTCTGTTTTCCTTCCACAGAAGCCGCGCGGCATAGACCGCCACAGCGATCCCGGAAAATAATACCAGATAAATTCCCTCGTTCCGGAACCCCGCCGTCCCGAAGGCGGCCAGAATATAAGCGATCACCCACCGGCAGCTGATCGACTCCTCCTCCTTCATCGTCCGGATCAGCTCAAAGAGCATCAGTACGAGGAAAATCACACAGGCCGCGTAGGGCACGTCCTTCTCCACAATCGTCGATTCCATCGGAAAATACTGCACGATACAGATGATCGCGAGCGCGGCCGCGCGGAAAAGATGCGGCGTCTTCCAGCGTTTCATCAGGACAAATCCGTAGGAGAAGGCGGACAGCAAAAGCCCGAGCTGCAGCACCAGGTTCAGGAAGAAGCCAAACGTATACGAGACAAGCAGATTTCCCAGCTCCATGATCAGACACATCAGAACCGTGTGCAGCGGCGGGTAATAATTGTTGATCATGTTCCAGTACCACTGCCGCATCTCCGCCAGTGTCTCCGGAATCGCCGCTCCCGGAAATTTTGCGATAATATAAGGAAGCCAGAACAGAAGAATCACGAGGAACGCGCCCCAGAACGCGTGCTTTTCAAAAATCCAGTTTCCCAGTCGGCTGCCATCCGTCGCGTTCTCCTCAGTGGTCCGGGAAAGCTTCCGGATCAGCAGCGCGTAGATTCGCGCAAACAGCAGATAAAAGCCGATCAGCATCAGAAGCGAAACTAGCCTGTGGAAGATATCCATAAAAATCAGATCCCAGGAATTCGTATAGCGGAAGCTGTAGCCGAACAGCAGAAAAAACGCCGTCAGCCCGGCCGGAACCCGATAGCTCCACCGCGAGACCTCCACATCCCATACCGGCTTTGCCTTCACAAAAAAATAAAACAGGAGGAAAACAAGCAGCGCGTCCCTGTAAGTAAAATCCGGCAGCAGATACTCCAGCTTTTTGATATTCACCGCCAGGAGCGTGAAGAAGCCGCCTCCTGCCGCCTGCGCACTGATCTCGCTCAGGTCTGTATTCAGGGTCACCAGCAGCGCAAAGCACGAAAATGCCCCGGCAATCCAGTCTTTCAAAGAATGAATCATTCTCTTCATCATCGCTGTCCTCCATGCCAATCACTTTATTATTTTAGGAGGCATTTGTCAATTAAAGATATATTTTCCCATATTTTTACAATATTCACATTTTGTTTAAATAAATTTCACATTTTAAATGTAATTTACTCAATATGAGGAATTGTGTCTGCGACAGAAAAATTTTACAACAGCTCATACTTCTGGCGATCGCGCTGCTGCTGCTCCTGTTTTGTCTGTTTGCGCGCAGCAGCGCAGCCGAGACACTGGACAGAGAGGGCTTATTCCGGGACGGTTATACGGACCCCTATATCGACGATATCCTGCAAAGCCGCAGCTTTTCCAATCTGATCGTCTCCATTCAGGCAGACGAAAGCATCCTTTATGATGAAACGGACGGTCTCATCTCGGGCAGCCATCCGGCCTCCGGAATGGATGGTGAGCATGAGATACGCCTTTTTGTCTACGATGAAAACGGCAGGACGCTGATCGTTCAGGACGTCGGCATCCGCGTCAGCGGAGCGGACGCCCGGAAGGCGGCGCGCAAATCCTATCGAATCATCGCGCGCGAGGAATATGACAAGCAGGCTCCCGACTTCACCTATGACCTGTGGGGCGGGCGCACGACGGTCAACGGCAGCGAGCAGGAAATTACAGGCTACAGTTCCTTTACCCTCCACGCCGTACGGCTTGACGCGGACGCCACCGGCATCCACAACAGCGTCGGCTATTCTCTCGCAAAAAAAGCGGGCGTCATCGACGCGTCACCCACCACGCCGGCCGCCCTCTACATAAACGGCAGCTACCAGGGCGCTTACTTTATTCTTCCCTCCAAGACGGACAACGCACTGGCAGAGCTTTATAATATAGAAGAAAAAGACGACATTGAGGTCGCCTCCATTTTTGATGAGGAAAAAACCGGCTCGCAGGCGTATCCGGAGGTCGTAGCGGAATACCTGGAGCTGGTGGAATACATACTGTCCTCCGATCTGAGCGATCCGGAGGTACAGTCCGTTGTGGAAAGCCAGCTTGATGTAGAACAGTTCTTACAGTATTATGCGGTGAATCTTCTGCTCGGAAACGGGGACTGGATCGACAACAACCTGCGCGTATGGCGCTGTCAGGACAACGACCTCCCGTATCAGGACGGAAAATGGCGCGTGTACCTGTTCGATCTCGACTGGATCGGCACCTACCCGGAGATGATCGAATACGATTTCTGGCTGGCCATACGGGACACTTCCAATTACAACATCCTGCCAAAGCTGCTCGAAAATCCCGACTGGCGCGACCGCTTCATCGAGATTATTTATGAGATGGAGGAATCCGCGTTCAACGAGGAGACGATCGAAGCCGTCTTCGCAGAGGAGACTGCCCGTATAGAGGACGAAATCTCCTACGACTACCAGTCCGACGCCTTTGGCACCTATATGACCTACTCCGTCGAAAGCGAAGCGGTTCCGGAGGAGGAATGGCTCACGTTGGACGACTGGGAGGACAAGGTGGAAAACTTCAAATCACGTCTCCTGAGAGCTCCCGGCATCATCAACCAGTGTATTGAGATGGCCTGGCCGGAGGAGTGATCACAGCAGACCCATGCGCTCCATCTCGTGAAGTACGCCGTCGTCCCAGACCGACTCACACACGCGGTCCGCAATCGCCTTAAGCTCCTCATCTGCATTTCCCATAGCGACACCGATACCCGCCCGCTCGATCATCTGATAATCGTTCAGGCTGTCGCCGAACGCGATCGTATCAGCCACATCCGCTCCAAACAGCTCCGCGGTCTTCACAATGCCGGTCCCTTTATCCGACTCATGGGAAATCAGCTCTCCGTTATACATCCCGGTGTTCTGGTAAATATGATATGTGGCAACGTAGAACTGCTCCCCGAGCTCCCGCCGGATCTGTCCGAGCGCCTCCTGGCTGCGCACCAGGAAGGAGACCTTCGGAATCTCATCAAGCTCCGGATTCCACTCACTCAGCGGCCAGGTGTTTTTCCGCTTCTTCAGGAACTGCAGCCAGCGCGCCAGCTCCGGATTGACATCCGGCATCGGCATATCCCCCCAGAGATAGGTGGTTCCGTCCCCGGCGACAAAGATGCGTTCGAGTCCTTCCAGCATGAAAATAACGCCCGGAATTTGTTCCATCACCGCAATGATACGCCGCACCCGCGCCGGATCAAGCGCATAGCGATAGACGCTCTTCCCGTCAATACGGATATCGCTGCCGGCGCTCGCGACGATGCCGTCCCACTCCAGCGCCGTCACCTCCTCCGGCAGACTGTTCCAGGTCCTGCCGGTCGAGATAAAGACCTTATGTCCGTTCGCGCGCGCCCGTCGAAAGCCCTCCGCGAGCGCCGGACTGACGCCGTGGTCCATCATATAGATTGTCCCGTCAATATCGACAAAAATCAATTTCTTACTGTGCATGTGATGTCACCCCGTAGTAAAAAGAAAAGTAGAGCTTCGTCGCCGCCCAGCAGGGCAGCGCAAGGCTGTGCTTCATCATAAAAATATACAGCTTCACCGACAGGTCAAGCCTGTCCATCGTGTGATGGGAAAGCGCCTCCCGCACGCGCTCGTCCCGGCACATGGCGCGGACGTTTTTCAGCACCTGCCGGAAGGAATCCTGATGATTTCTCCAGATTTCATTCTTGACCGCCATGATCGCGAGACTCAGGAAATCGTTTCGGATCTGCGGGCGAAAATCGTAAACGCCTTTTTCATCGGAGATATGCTCCAGTCTTTCCTGCAAAAGCCTGATTTTTCCGAGATATTCCGCATCGTACTGCCCGGTCATCGACGACTGATTATACCAGTAGTGATAAGGATAATAATCCGGGATCTGGCAGATACAGCGCGCGTCAAGCGCCGCCGCGAAGACCATCTGCAGGTCCTCGCCCACCGTCACGCGCTCGTCCCAGAGCGGCAGATTGCGCTCCACCAGCTCACGGCGAAACAGCTTCGTCACGCGCGAGGGCTGAAGCGATCTGCCGATAAAGCTCCCATCGTTCAGCAGCACCGGCCAGAGCTCCTTCAGCTCCTCCCCGCGGTAACACTCCCGTTCCATCCGGTTCGTCTCGCACCGCGGCGGATAGCTCTTATCCTCGTAGTCAAACACGAGACCAGCCATCGCAATATCCGCCTCATATTTTTCCATCGCCGCGGCGAGCCGTTCATACATATCCGGCTCGATCCAGTCGTCGCTGTCCACGAAGCCGAGCAACACGCCCGAAGCGTGGCGTACGCCCTCCTTCCACGCTGATGTCAGGCCGCCATTCTCCTTGTGAACGGACCGTATATTCGAATAACGCACCGCATAATCGTCGCACAGCGCAGGACAGCCGTCCGGCGATCCATCGTCGACGAGGATAATCTCGATATTCTCATAGGTCTGTGCCAGAATGCTGTCCACACAGCGGGCGAGGACCTTCTCGACCCGGTAGACCGGCACAATCACGCTGATCTTCTCTCCCATTTATATCTCCTGTATTCTGCTTAAGATCTGCCTGTAAAGCTTCGGCGAGACGCTGAACAGACGGTAGCCAAAGCGGGTCCGCAGCGGCAGATCACGAATCCACGCCGCCCCCTCTCTCCGATATCCGACAAGCCTGCTTTTCAACTCCCGGCGCAGCGTCTCCGCCTCCTCCACGTCCTCCGTACAGCGGAAATAGAAGGTAATACAGGCGTCGCACAGCTTCCGGTAGGCCGCCGGAAGCAGCTTTTCATAACCGTTTTCCCGGAAGAACGCAATGCGCTCCTCATGCGCGCTCAGCCACTGCAGGCGTCTGCGCGAAAATACCGACGTAATGCTGCCCGTATTTTCCGTAAAATATCCATACAGCGCTCGGTCAAGAAACGCGAGCTTTCCCGCCGCATGGAACAGACGATAGGTTGTCGCCTCGTCCTCGTGAATCCTGCCGAGCGGATAACGGATACCGGTCTCCACAAAGAGCTCCCTGCGATACAGCTTGTTCCAGGCCACGACAAAGTATGTCGCGTCCTCCTCCGGTCCATAGAGCTGTTCCATCAGACACGCCCCGCGGTACACGCGATATGCGTCTCCCGCCTCGTCTTTCAGCGCCTCGCCGCGCACCCGCGCGAAGCGGCACTGGCTGATCGCACAGCCGCTCTTCTGTATCAGCTCATACAGAGCTTCTATAAAATCCGGAGCGATATAATCGTCGCTGTCCACAAACGCGAGGTACTCTCCCGCCGCCGTTTCGATACCGGAGTTGCGCGCACCGGAGAGTCCCCGGTTCTCCTGATGAATCACGCGCACCCGTCCGTCCCGGGCCGCATAGTCATCACAGATCCCCGAACAGCCGTCGTGTGAGCCGTCGTCGACGAGGATAATCTCCAGATTCTCATAAGTCTGCGCGAGCAGGCTGTCTACGCAGCGTGGAAGCCAGCGCTCTACCTGATAAACCGGCACAATTACGCTGATAAGCGGCGCCGTCTGCCCGCTGCTGTTGTCAGTTCTTTCCATGCCCGCCCCTCCTTATCCGGTGCAGCGCCGACACCAGAGGACGGCGAAGCGCGCAGAGCGCATACACTGTCCGCGGCATACTCCGCCGCAGAAAAAACCATAGCATCCTGTAATCCGGCAGACTCAGCCGGGCCTCGCCGCCCCGCGTTTTTACCCAGGGATCAGCGGCATACGCGCGAATAGCCTGAATCTTCTCTATATAAGAAAGACTTCTGTCCGCCGGAAGCTTCTCGCACTCATCGAGCATCTCGCTCACATAGCGCGAGAAGATACTGCCGTCCCGGCAGGCTTCCCCCCAGATTTTCTCATATAAAGCCTCCGTCTCCTCGCAGACCCGCCGCGCAAGCTCCGTGCGATCCAGCCGCTTCCTTGAAGAAAGCGTGCCGCTACCCTCCAGCTCCTGTATATAGTAGCAGAGCGGCTCAGCGAGTATGCCGACGCATCCGCATTTTCCAAGGTAATCCAGATTGAAAAGCAGATCTTCCCCGAGGCTCAGCGAGCTGTCAAAGGAACCGGCCAGATTTCGCCGATACAGCTTATTCCATGGCATATTGAGAAAGCTTTCACGATACAGTAAGAGAAAATCCTCCCGGAAATCTGAAAGCGCCAGAACCCTGCTCTCCCCCGGAAGCTTCACGATATCCGCCCCATCATAGATATGGTGAAACCCGCACAGCACCAGATCTGCGTCCGTCTCCGCCTGAAAACGGCCCATGTGAGCGAGATAGTCCGGGGAGACATAGTCATCGCTGTCCGTAAACAGCAGGAACTCCCCGCAGGCCGCGCGAATTCCGGCGTTTCTGGCCGCGGACACGCCGCTGTTTTCCTGGTGGATGACGCGGATATGGCTGCGACCCGCCAGCTCGTCGCAGAGCGCTCCGCTTCCGTCCGTACTGCCGTCGTCGACGAGAATCAGCTCTAAGTCCTGCTCTGTCTGACAAAGCCACGACTCCACACAGCGCCGCAGCGTCTCTTTCGCGTTGTAAACCGGAATGACAATGCTATATCTCATCAGGCTGTTCCCTTCCCTACACCGTCGTCACCTGGCGGATCACACAGGCGATCGCAAAGATCTGTCCTCCCACCGCCGCGGCCATAATCGCCCGGTCGATTCTCTGCCTCAGATAAATCAGCTGATTCCGGCATGCAGCCAGCAGAACCGGCATAAACGGCAGGAAATATCTGCCCTGCACGCCCTCCACCGACACGTAGCCCAGCGGCGTCCAGGACAGCAGCATGCCGAGCACGATCAATCCGGCTGAGGCCGCGCATAAAAACAGCATCCAGAAGCGCTGCTGCGCGCGGACACGTATCTGCTCTCCCGGCGCATTCAGCGTGGTCAGGAACAGCAAAAACAGGAAAAAGATCACCAGCATCTGGGAGGTCTCGATCTCGACCCAGCCAAGCTTGTAGCCGACGAGCGATTCCAGATAAAAGCCGCCCTTGTCCAGGATCGTATTGACAATCATATATACCAGTTCGAGCGGATCATGCAGGAAATATCCGAGCGTATAGCCCGCCGCATAGGCGCTTCCGTCGGATGTGCCGACTACGCTCGTCGCGGCCGTCGTGCTGACGATACCGGTCACCGTGCCAACATTTTTTATAAGGAAAGCAAGCAGCGGTATCCCGAGCAGCGCCGCGGTCCCCATCCATTTTTCCCGTTTTCCGCCATAGCGCTCCTTCGGAATCAGCAGCGACAGCAGCGCAAGCGGCGCATAGCTTCCACTCTTGCACCAGATCAGCGCAAATGCCAGAATCTCCAGCGCCAGCATCCGCCATCCCGTCAGCTTCCGCTCCGAGAAGACGGCTTCCAGGCACAGACAGGCGTACAAAAATACGAAGCCGTGCACCATCGCGTCATGCGAGAAGGAGGTGCACTGCTGCATGTTGACCGGAAGCACAGCCAGCACAAAGAGCGTCATCTTTCCAAAAGGCAGTCGGCGCATGCCCGCCCACGCGAGCAACGCGAATACGATCAGATTCAGATAACGCGCGAGCAGCAGCATCGGAACCGTACCGAGACCCAGCAACCGCGCAAAAGTCATGCCGAGCACGGCCGGCGCATAGAAGAGAATGCTCCCCTCGATGTTGCTGTTTACCTCCGCCTCCACCATTGTGCCATCCTGCACGGTGGAAAACAGGCCATAAAAGATATTCCGATAATTCCGGATGGATGGGGAGGAGCTGAACTCCATCGCCGCGTCATCCGCACGCATCAGAATCGTCGTGTCATCGATCGACTCATAGCCCAGCAGCGCATTGCTGTAGCGGTAGGCCATGTCGATATGCTTCGCCTCATCCGGTACCATCTGCGGCGTCAGCAGCACATTGTAAAACAAGCCGAGACACAGCACAGTCACCAGAAAAACCGTCTCCACCCGCGCGCGGCGCACAAACGCGAGATACCAGAACAGGCAGAGGAACGCCTCCACTCCCAGGAAGAAAAAGAAGAAATAGTATTTCAGAAACAGGTTAAAGTACAGGTGTGCATTGACGCAAAGCCCTTCCTCGCTGGTCAGCAGCGAAAGGCCGCTGTCCCAGAGCTCCTCTGAAAAGCTCAGATCGATCCGGTAGCTGTGGTCGGCAACGCCGGTCTGGGAATTTTCAAACAGAAGGCCGATATATTCTCCTGAAATGAACTGCTCCGCGCTGACATCGGTCTCGCACAGCGTCTCCGACAGGGTCAGATCGGTCACAACCGCGTGCATCGTCCCCTCCGTCAGCTTGCTGCCCTCCGCAATGTAAAAACGGACGCCGAAACCGGTCAGACTGTCCTGCTCCGGCTCCAGAACCTGACTGACCGAAGAGTTCTCCTCGTTTACGGCAAGCGTCTCCCCATTGGATTCCAGAAGCGTTACTCTTTCCGTCGAATTCTGCGCGATCCGAATCTTCGTATCATAAAGATAAAAGAACAGCAGAGCGCCGCAAAGCAGGGCGACGCCGAGGCCCAGCACGCACTTCTTCGTGAAGCCGGCCGCTGCGTCTCCGGACGCTTTCCTCCTCCGTTCCGCTGTTCGCACGGAACGCTCTGCGCCCTCCGCGCCTGCCGGTCTCCGCATCCCACCGACACTGTAAACGCCAATCCCTGCCAGCATCAGAATCATCCCGATCAGAACCGGCTGCAGCACGCGGTGTCTCAGCACAGTATAGCTGAGATTGTAGACAAGACTCTGATCAAGGGAAACACCGTCCATCACGGCGCTGCCCGGCGTCACGGTCGTCTCATTCAGCCAGACAGACGGACCCTCCGTCTCAGCGTCACAGGTCATACGTACGGTCAGGGCGGACGGAACATAGTCGAGCGTGACAAACAGGAACTGATCCTCCGTCAGCTCCCCGAGCGGGAAATCCCGTCCCCCGATCAGTCTCTCCGTCTCCTGAGCATGGGCCAGGATCCGCAGCGTCCCAGGTGCAAAAGTATTCTCGTTCACAGAAAAGAAAAAACCGATCTGCGTCGATGTCTCAGCCGGCGATTCGAGCGTAAACGCAAGAACCCGCCCATCGACAAGCTCCTCCGTCGTATGCACGAGATTCGCCTGATTTGCGCCCTCCAGCCCCTGTGAACACGTCTGCGACACCGGGATCGCGATTCCCACGCAGACAAGGAGCAGACAGAGTGCTGCCCAGAAAATCAGATAGCGTTTTTTCTTTCCCGGAAGGCTGCCTTTCATGCCTGTCCTCCTCTATTTCTCTTAAAATCAGAAAGGCAGACCTGAAGTCGTATCTTCCTCAGGTCTGTCCGTTCTCCGGATTATCCTTTTTGGGACCTTACTCTTCCTCAGCCTCCGTCACTTCGATGGTGACCTCCGGTGCTTCCGCACAACTCAGCCCATCCGGAAGCGTCACAGTCAGCGTCTCCGTATAAGTCCCCCTGCGCGTGACCTCCGAAAGATCCACGCTCGCCGTGATGTCCTCCTCCGTCAGCGCTGCCAGCGCGGAAGGAAGCCCCGTCACGGTGATTACCAGCGTGTCCGCATCCACCAGCTCCGCTGCCAGCCCCGTCTCCAGATTCTCCAGCACGACAGAGTCAGCCGCGACGCTGTACTCGCCCGTCTCATTGGCGACAATCTCCATCGTCACCGCGATTTCCTGCTCCTCTTCCGACGGAATCTGGATGTCATCGTCCAGATACTGGCTGATATCCACCGTCTGCTGCACCGTGCCGGTCTCTCCGTCCGGATTCAGCGCAGAAGCGGGAATATTCAGATTATAAATCGAGCGGATAGCCGACGCTTCTCCCGCAATCGTCACGGTCTCCGGCTTGTAACTGATGGAGGCGACACCGTATCCCTCAGGCGCGGCCTCGCTGATGTCAAAACTGATTCCCACCAGCTTTGTGCTGAGCGTCGTGATCGTCACGGAAAAATCCGTATCCTTTCCGGTATACTCGAGCTGTGAGCTCGTAATTTCCTCCCCGTCGCTGTTTGTCAGCTTCAGGCGGCAGGTTCGCGTCGTCGTCCCGGTAATGCCTGTGATATCCACCTCGGCCACCACGCGCTTCACGCGCTCAACCTCCGACTTCGGTCCGCTCACCTCAATCAGCGTCTGTTCCGGCGTCGTCGCACCGACTACAAGCCCATCCGAGGGGCTTCCCGTCGTCTCCACGATCACCTTGAACTGCTCCGTCACCTTCTCCTCGATGCTGAGCAATACGTTCTCGCGGCTCTGGCTGACACTGTCGATCGTCGCACTCCCCGTATAGGTCACTTCGATCTTCACCATGCTGTCATAACGCAGATCCTTCTCCACGTCCGCCGTCACAGTGAAATCGGACTCCTTCACCTTCGCCAGCTCCGTCCGCCGCGCATAGACCGTAATGTTAACCTTGTCTGTCCCCTCCTCGATCATGTAGGTCTGATCCTGCGAGGTCAGCGCATCCGTGTTGATCAGGGTAACCGACACATTGCGGATCGTCTTGGACTCAATCGTATCGTCAATATTCACCACAACAATCCAGCAGATGATGGCAGCCACCACAGAGAGTATCTTCCAGGACAGGTTATTCAGAACTCGTTTTTTCATGCCGCCCACGTCCTTTCCAGAACCGTTTCCGGCTCTCCTCCGGCTTCGCCTGAATCGTCTGCAGCTGCTCCTTTAACTGCTCCTGATTCAGATTCCGCATGAGCCTGCCGTTTTTTGCAACAGAGACAGACCCCGTCTCCTCCGACACGACCACCGTCAGAGAATCACTGACTTCACTGATTCCGACCGCCGCGCGATGCCTGGTCCCCAGCTCCTTGCTGAGATTCAGATTGTCTGAGAGAGGCAGATAACAGGTCGCCGAGCGAATCCTGTCTCCGGACAAAATCACCGCCCCGTCGTGAAGCGGGGTGTTTTTCTCAAAGATATTCAGAAGGAGCTGGCTCGACACCACGGAATCAAGCTCGATCCCGGTCCGTTCATACTCCCTCAGACTGACCTTCTGCTCCACCACGATCAGCGCGCCGGTGCGGGCACGACCCATCTCGAAGCTCGCCTTCACGAGCTCTGTCACTGTGCGGTCCGACAGAAGCACCTCGCTTTTCCTTGAACCCTCGAAGGGCATAATTGCCGTGATGATATTATTCTGGCCGAGCTGTTCCAGCGCACGCCGCAGCTCCGGCTGGAACACGATGATAACCGCCATGATTCCCAGATTCAGGAAATTCCGACCCAGCCACAGAATCGTATTCATGCGGAAAATGGACGCCAGCATGAAGACAAACAGAATGACGGCGAAGCCCTTCAGCAACGACCAGGCGCACGTGGACTTGATCCACATCAGAATATTATAGATAAGGACGGACAAAATGATGATCTCAGCCACATCTGACCATGTGACATTCAGCGCGTTAAGCGAAAAATACTGATAAAGCTGCTGAAGATTCATCCTCCCACTCCCTTTCCGTCTCTGTCCGGACAGCTTTAGTGCTGCTTTTTCCGGCTGCTCTTATGTCCCGAACTGATCTTCTTTACCTTTTTATCCGAAACAGCGATGGACATCTTCGGCACCGCCTTCACGTAATAGTAGTATTCATCATCCTCAAACTGCGCGTACTCCGTACGTGAATAGTCCACACTGAACACGAAAAACTCTGCCACAAAGGCAATCAGCATGGAAAAAAGCGTACCCAGAATCACCCCCGGCGCGGAGATCCGCACCTGCATTGCCAGACCTCCGACCAGAAACAGTACCATATTGAGCACCGCCCCGGATCCAATCGCGATATTCCATGCATAGTCCGCATTCATCCGGCGTATCGCATACACAACCAGCAGTACCACGGCAAAGATCACAATCGTCAGTATCGCAGTCTTATTCATCAGAACATTTTCTACCAGATAGGTCAGACGCGAACTCACATCCTCCGTCTCGGAACCCGCCAGTATCGTCTCATTATTTTTCATAAAATACATCAGATAATACGTAAGTGTACCGCAGGATACCGGTACCACGCATGCAGGTCCTCCGACAAGGCCGAGCACCAGCGGCATGGCGTAGGGGATCCGCATGAAAAACAGGAGCGGCGCCAGCGCCAGCACAAATCCGTAACCCGGAGCGACCCGGAAATAGAGAATGTACATCACCACAAAAAGCCCTGCCGTTATGGCAAAAACCTCCAGTGACAGCGAGAACGCGTGCACACAGATCAGGAGCGCCCCGATCACCGCGATCATGTTCACCGGGAGGAAGGAGCATACCAGCGCCAGCAGAAGAGACAGCGCCGGGCTCGTGATCCTGGTCATGAAACCAATCTGCCCGTTGATCGTCATAAAGACAGCGAGCGCCGTCACAAACTTCAAAAGCGGGAACAGATAAACATCATATTTTGCATAAAAAATTTTTAATCGTTGTTTTATCTCAAGTAGTGCTGCCATGTCCTGTCTCCTTTGTCCGGCTGTCCGGCTGCGCCGCGCGCTCCTCGCCTTCATAAATTTCGGAAATCTTCTTCAGCGTGTGGGCATATTCGCTCACATCTCTCCCCGTCATACGATAACGCCGGTAATACAGCAGATACAGCAGGCACAGGTAAACCACCGTCACGACAATATAAATCGTGGCCAGCGTGATGCCCAGATCCTGCAGATCCATTTTATGAAGATTGTCCATCAGATATTCCATCCTGCAGACTGCCCACAGCAGCACCCCCAGCATATAGCAAACTGACACGGAAAGCCAGCCGTACAGAAGCTGCAGGCTGATGTAGTCATGCCGGTAATATTGCTGGGCTTTCAGTTTCTTCTGCGCTTCCTTCGTCTCAAAACGCGAAGCGCGCACCATCAGTATTACTTTTTCCT
>JAJBTX010000081.1:0-436 GCA_020860645.1 Lachnospiraceae bacterium
GGATACATTTATCCATTTGCCATTCCGGCACATTGATCGCGATACCGCGTTTTTCATAAGCAGAGGTACCGCTGAGGAAAGTACCGTCGATGTTTTTATCGAAGGTGCTGACAGGCAGATTATCGCCTTCCAGACGATTGACCGGAGTCAGGATATTATCGATAAATTCGTTGCCGGTAACCGCGATATTGGCATCGCCGGCAGCTTCAGCCCAGGTAGCCGGTACATCGATCTTCACGATGGCATCGACGCCGCGGTCGATCGCCGCATAGTTCATATCGAACACAGCCTGTCCTTTCAGACCGTAGGAATGATCGACAGCTTCTTTCAAATACTTGACAGCGTCAGCCAGAGGAATGATGTCTGCCAGTTTGAAGAAAGCAGACTGCATGATCATGTTGATACGCCCGTCCAGACCGCTTTCCGGAGCTATCTT
>JAJBTX010000081.1:446-4479 GCA_020860645.1 Lachnospiraceae bacterium
AAATAGCTTTTTTAGCAAGGTAGCGCTTGATATTACCCGGTAGATGCGTTTCCAGTTCTTCCTTCGACCAGTTACAGTTCAGCAGGAAGGTGCCGCATTTTTTCAGGCCCGCGGTAACATCATACTTATCTACATAAGACTGGTTATGTACGGCTACAAAATCTGCAAAGGTGATCAGATAAGGAGCACGGATCGGCTCATGCCCGAAACGCAGATGCGAAACGGTGATACCGCCTGATTTTTTGGAATCATAGGAAAAATATCCCTGAGCGTACATATCGGTATAATCACCAATGATCTTGATCGCGCTTTTATTGGCGCCGACAGTACCGTCACTGCCCAGGCCCCAGAACTTGCAGCTCTTGGGAGCGGCCAGAGTAGTATCGAGCAAAGTTGTTACAGGCAGAGAAGTGTTGGTAACATCGTCAACGATACCGACTGTGAAATTGTTTTTCGGCTCGGGCGCAGCAAGATTTTCAAAAACCGCCATAACTTCTGACGGAGTTAGCTCTTTGCTGCCCAGACCATAACGGCCGCCAATGATGAGCGGAGAAATTTCTGATTCATAGAAAGCGCCACGCACATCCATGTATAAAGGTTCGCCAAAGGAACCGGGTTCTTTGGTACGGTCCATAACAGCAATACGTTTAACTGTTTTAGGAACAGCGCCCATAAAATGTTTGATCGAGAACGGACGATACAGATGTACAGCGAGAAGGCCAACTTTTTTGCCTTCGGCGTTAAGCTTTTCAACAACAGTCTGGATCGTTTCACAGGCACTGCCCATAGCGATGATGATCTCTTCCGCATCAAGGACACCATAATAGTTGAACAGGCCGTATTTACGCCCGGTCAGCTTGCTGATCTCGTTCAGATATTCTTCACCGAGATCCGGTAAAGCTTCAGTTACGACTTCTCGACGCTGATCCCGTCAAAGCCCAGGATGATGCCCACAAAGGGTCCCAGCAGCGCGATGAAGGACAAAAACGACGGAATCGAACTGCCACTCGTCGTGAACAGACTCAGGTAAAGATAATCCGAAGTCGAATCGGACATCCCGGATATCGCCCCGTAGAGGCTCGCATAGCTCGTGACAAGCACGAGAACCAGGATCATCTGGAACTTCCGGCTGCGGATGTGATCCTTCATCTCCTTCTCAAAGAGAGCCTTCAATCCGACCGACTGCTGCGGCGCGTATTTCTGCGCGAACTTTCTAAGCGCGTTTTCTAAAGATTCCGGAAGCACGCTTTTGCTCTCTTTCGGCTGCTGCGGCGTGCTCTCCTTCTTCTGCCTGTTCAAAATACCGGCTGTAGATTTCATCGAGATCTCCTCCTTTCTGACGCAGCTGAAGCACCGTATACCCGTTGGCCGCCAGCAGAAGCGTCGCTTTCTTTCTGATATCGGAGCCGGAACGCACAAGAATCAGATCGTTCTCACGCTCCACCGAGGTTGCCCCCTCCATACCCTTAAGGAGCTGCATCAGCGCCTCATTATCCGGCTCCGCCGCCAGCTCCAGCGTATACTTGCCCGCGCGCTCCATCCGCTGGCCGAGTTCACGAATCGTCCCGCAGGCGATCAGCTTTCCTTCTACAAAAATTCCGACGCGGTCGCAGACCTGCTGAATCTGATAGAGCTGATGCGAAGAAATCAGGATCGTCCTGCCGTCCTGCTCCGCCAACTCGCGGATCAGCCGCAGCAGATCGCGCATACCCTGCGGATCAATGCCGAGCGTTGGCTCATCCATGATGATAACCTCGGGGTCCTTCATCAGAACATCCGCGATGCCAAGCCTCTGCTTCATGCCGCGCGAATACGTACCCGTCTTCTTATCCGCGGCCTCGGTCATGCCGACGCGTTCAAGCAGTTCCTGCGCTCTCCTCTCGATCTCCTCTTTTTCGAGACCGTTCAACCGCCCTGTGAAATACAGGTTTTCCCGCCCGGTCATGTCGGTATAAAATCCAACATTGTCCGGAAGATAGCCGACCATCCGTTTCACCCCGATCGGGTCCCGGGTGCAGTCCTTCTCCCCGATCATCGCCTGACCGGACGTCGGGTCGGTCAGACCGAGAAGCATCAGGGTCGTCGTCGTCTTTCCGGCTCCGTTCGGCCCCAGCAGCCCGAACACCTCGCCCTTCTGTATGGACAGATTCAGGTGATCGACCGCGATCTTCTCGCCGTAGGCCTTGGTCAGGCCACGGATTTCAATCATATTTTCTTTCATGGCCGCCTCCGTCCGTCAACGTCTTCCATACTTGTCAAAGATCATGCTCACGCCGAGGAGCAGGGCGATGATCAGCAGCACCGCGACAATGCCCCAGATCGTCTGCGTCTTCACGGACACGCGGAACTCCGCGGAATCGGAGGCCTCCGAGCAGCTCGCCGTGATCGTCGTCACGTAGTCGCCCGTCATGGCGGAATCACTCGGCGTCACATGCATGGTGACCTCCACTGTCGCGCCCGCCTCGAGTGTTTCGATCGTGGAGGTCTCAAAGCTCACGGTCCAGTCGCTGGGCGCGGAGGAAGTCAGGTTGATGTTCTCGAGATCCACGTTGCTGTTGTTCGTGACGGTCAGCGTCACGTCAGATTCTTTATTGACATGCGCGTCGAAGCTCAAAAGTCCGCTGGACGTCGAGAGCGTCAGGGAATAGGTGCCGGTGATCGTGATCGAGAGATCCTCGCTCAGGGTATCCACAGAAGAGGCCGCCGTGATCGGAATCGTGAAGGTTCCCGCCTCAACATTCGCCGGCGGCGTCACAGAGATCGTGATACCCTCGCTGCTGCCCGCGGCCACCTCGATGCTCGCCACCTGGGTGGATTCGCTGCTCGGCGTGAAGCTCACCTGCCAGCCGTCGCTCGTCTTCGCGGACAGACTGTAGGTCAGATCCTCCGCACTGTTGTTGGTGATCGTCGCGTCAAAGCTAAAGCTCGTGCCGGAGGCGCCTTCCTGCTCCGGATAGTCGACGTCCAGGCTGCTCTGCCCGTACTCGATCTCCTCCACCGTGAGACTCAGCGTCTGCGTGTCACTCACGCCCGTGTCGGTCACAGCCTGCACTTCAATCGTGTATGTACCCTCTGTCGTATCCTCCGGCACGACCGCATAGAAGGTGAAGCTTTCCTCCGTGCCATCCTGCACGTGGATCTGGCTGACCGTGGTGCTGTCGCCTGTAAAATAGCAGGTCCAGTCATCCGGCATGGACGCAATGCTCAGCGACGCATCAACGTTGCTCCCCGTATTGTTCTCCACATACATCGTAATGCTCTGCGTTTCACCGGCCTCCACGGAGATGCCCGGGTAGGTCGTGTAGAGCTCAAAACCGCTGGCCGCAGATGCCGTCATGGACGTAAGCGGCGCCACAGCCGTCAGAAAGAGCAGCATGATTGCCGCTGTCATGGAAAAGATACGCTTTTTCATAATATTCTTCCTTTCTCGTTATCTATAAGATGCTTTCAGTTTAAAAATAATTTATGTTCTTTCTTTGAAAGTATTGTGAAAATTCTGTGTTGCAAGATCATCTTTTTGTTGCGTTCCAAAGATTTTCGTGCCATGATAAAAATATAGCAACCATTCAGAACCGCATGCCATAGATCTTCGCTTCGTTCCGCACAAAACAGATGTCTCACGGACGTCTTGTGCTGCTTTCTTCGAAGGCTGTATACCGCTCACGCGTCATGTGCCTGCCTGCAGTACAAGGAGGAAGAAAATTATGATTGATTTTTCACAGGATACCGTATTTAACTTAAGACCCACCGATGAGAAGAACATCCTCAAGGATGTCAAAAACCTCTACATCCCCGGCGAGGAGACGATCGGCGTGTTCAAGACCATCCGCGATCAGGTCGTCTTCACTAACAAGCGCATCATCACGATCGACGTGCAGGGCGTCACCGGCATGCGAAAGGACTACTGCTCCCTGCCCTACTCGAAAATCCAGTATTACGCCATCCAGACGCCCGGCTTCGCCGAAATCATCTCAGACTGCGAGTTGATGCTGTTCTTCGCGAACGGCATGAAGGTCGTCTTTGAGTTCAAGGG
>JAJBTX010000113.1 GCA_020860645.1 Lachnospiraceae bacterium
AGGAGGCGCTTGTGCGTGAGATCAGGGAAGAATTGGATACCGACATTGCGGTGGGAGAGCGGATTGCGCGGATAGAGTATGATTATCCGGCGTTTCATCTGTCGATGGACTGCTTCTGGGCGGAGGTCCTCTCGGGTGATCTGGCGCTGCGGGAGCATGAGGCCGCGAGGTGGCTAACGAAGGAGGAACTGTATAGTGTGGACTGGCTGCCTGCGGATCTGGAGCTGATTGAGAAGATTCTGCATGGAAGTTCAAAGCTTTAAGCTTCACAAACCACATCCCAGAAAAGAATTATTGGAGTATCAGGTGAAGCAGTTGATAGAAAAGTTGGAGGAGGAGGGGCTTATATGAATAATACAATGCATTATAAAACGTATATAGGGAGTGTAGAGTTCTCCGAGACGGATGGAGTGTTTTATGGTAAGGTTATGGGTATCCGTGCTTTGATTTCCTATGAAGGCGAGACGGCGAAAGAACTGGTTGAAGACTTCCATGGCGCAGTGGATGAATATCTGGAGTTATGTGAAGCGGAGGGGAAAGAGCCAGAAAAGGCGTACAAAGGAAGTTTTAATATTCGGATTTCGCCGGAACTGCACAGAGATGCAGCCGTCTTTGCAGCAACGCACCAGATGAGTCTGAACAGTTTTGTGGAGAATGCGGTAAGCAATGAACTCGCTATGCAAAGGGGATAGAATGAAATGGTTTTCTGAAAAATATGCTAGCCTTTCCGCGAATCCTGTGCTATAATGCTCTGGCAATCGAATAAAGTCAGGGGAGGGATGCGTAATGGAACCAGTCTATCTGTCGATCCAGCAGCAGGCGACCGGTCGGAGAATCCGGGAGCTGCTGAAGGAAAATGGTTATTCGGTACGTGATATTCAGGAAGCCATGGGATTTGCAAATCCGCAGGCTGTCTACAAGTGGCTGTCCGGCCAGTCGCTGCCGAGTCTTGATAACCTGTTGATCCTGAGCAGAGTGTTGCACAGAAATATGGAAGATATCCTCGTCATAGACGGGGATATTTCTGGTTTATGGGGATTTTTTTCATTAAACTGCTGGTAGAATGACAACTCGCATTCGCTGTGCTATTCTGGTTACCAGAAAAAGACAGGGAGGAAAAAGAAGATGAAGGTGACAAGCGCATACGCAAGCAAGATTCTGAGGCAGCTGAAGGAAGAAAAAGAATACTGGAGAGGCCTGGAGATGCAGTCCAGTGTCTACACGGCGGCGGTCGACGAGACGCCGGTCGTGCCGGAATACGATTACTCTGAGGTGGCAGCGAAGATCGCGGACATCGATGAGAAGGTGCGGCGCGTCAAACACGCGATCAACCTCGCGAACGTGAGCAGTACGGTCACGGTGAACGGGACGGAGATGTCCATCGACACGGTGCTGGTGAAGATGACGCAGCTCAACTGGCGGAAGAACATTCTCGACAGCATGCGTCAGCGGCTTCCGAAGACGCGGGTTGATCATGCGTTCTCCCGCTACCGCAGCGCGAACCGTTCTCCGGAGTACGAGTACGTCAACTATGATCTCGACCTTGTGAAAGCGCAGTATGAGCAGATCAGCAGGGAGATCATGGACATTCAGATGGCGCTGGACAGGCACAACCAAACCTTCGAGTTTGAAGTGGAAATCTGATCTTTTCCGGCAGGTCATAAGAGAATCCGGTCTTATAAACAGGTGAAAGGTTTAAAGTCAGTAATTATTTCTTTATTGCGTTATCTGTTGTTTACTGAGGTTTAATGTGAAGCGAAGCAAATCAACGTGGTAATGGAAAATCTTATGATCTGTGAAAAACCGCCGTCTGGCGAAAGCTTCGGTTTCGGTTTTGGGAGCTTTCTTATAAGTAAGGTACTGCTGCCCGGTGAATTTCACTACCGGGCAGTGTTATTGTTTCAGGTACCTTTTCAATTCTTCTTTTTAAAATCAAAATTCTTAAAATATCGTATATTCTGCGGTGTTCCCTCCGCGTAAGGAAACTCATATCCGGGGTACTTCACCACCGGGCAGCGTTCCTGTTTCAGATTCCGGATGAATTCGTCCGGCAGATTCAGAACCGTCTTGATGACCTCTGAGGGCGTATTCGCCATCCACTGCGCCAGCGACATGTCGGAGAAGTGGTCGCTCTTGAAAAACTCCAGAAATATCAGCTTGTCCTTGCCGGTGTTCTGCACGTAGTGGAAGCCGCCGACGGGGACATAGCCCACGTCGCCCGCCCGGTAGTTGAAGGTGCGGGCCTTGGGACCGGGCATGAAGACGGTCATGCGGGCCTCGCCGCGGATATAATACTGGAATTCGTCGTTGTTGGTGTGCCAGTGGATCTCGCGCATCGCGCCGGGTTCCACCTCGACCAGTGCGCAGGCCACGCTTCTGCAGGCGGGAAAGTTGCGGCTGTCCAGGATGCGGATGGAGCCGCCCTCGCCGAGAATGGGCTCCACATGGATCAGCTCGTGCTTGTAGGTATGGGGTACCGCGCCGTAGGGAGACTCGATGGTCTGTGACTCGATGGGGCCTGGGTCGCCGCCGTCGGTGATATAGACCTCCTTTGGCGGAATCTCATCAAAGGTGGATTCCGGGCAGCCGAAGTTGGCGGAGAGCACATCCTTCGGAATGTGCGCGAACAGCTCGCTGATGGAGAAGGTGTTGTCCTCGGAATACTCGCCCTTGTCGAAGAGCATCAGAAACTCGCAGCCCTCGTGCAGTCCCTGGATGGAGTGCGGGATATTTTTGGGGAAAATCCAGCCCTCGCCGGGTTTGCAGTCCGCGATAAAGTTTCGGCCCATCTCGTCCACGGCCGTGACGCGCGCGCCGCCCACCAGCACAAAGCCGAACTCTGACTGCTGGTGCGAGTGCATTTCCCGCACGCCGGGGGAGAGATTCATATCTACGATAGCGAAGGTGTCTGAGACAGGCAGTTCCCGCTTCGTGATTTCCCGCGACCAGCCGCCCGGTTCGATCTTCATATGCGTGTCCGAGAAGGAAAAGTGCAGATTGGGGAGCAGCCCGTGGTCGGTCGCAGGCGGGACGATGAGATCCGGGTTCTCCAGATCGCGCGCGAGGTCCCGCGGCCCTAAGTCCAGCGCGCCCGCGCCGTCGCTGCGGATGGGCTCCGGCTGCTTCGCGGCCTTCAGCTGATCCAGCTTCTTCTGCATGCGTTCCTGATAATGTCGATTCATGAGATACCTCCGTTCACAACAAATTCAGTTTCAGTCTGCCCATTTTACGCTGGGTTTATGTATGCCTGAAGCCGCAAGTTTCATCTTGTCAAGTATCTGAAAAAATGGTATGCTGTATTCATTCTCAGGAGACACACCAGACGACAGGAGGAATTGCAGTGATCGAGGCAGTGAGCTGTGGCGGTGTGGTGATATTTCGGGGTAAGATACTGCTCTTGTATAAAAATTACAGGAATAAATACGAGGGCTGGGTGCTGCCCAAAGGGACTGTAGAGCCGGGGGAGGAGCATCCTCAGACGGCGACCCGTGAGGTGCGGGAGGAGACCGGCGTCGACGCGCGGATCATCAAGTACGTTGGCAAGAGCCAGTACACCTTCACAGTGCCGGAGGACGTGATCGAGAAGGACGTTCACTGGTATCTGATGATGGCGGACAGCTACTACAGCAAACCACAGCGTGAAGAATACTTTTTAGATTCCGGATACTACAAATATCATGAGGCGTATCATTTATTGAAATTCCCGAATGAGAAGCAGATTCTGGAAAAAGCATACGGCGAGTATACAGAGATGAAACGGAACAACCTCTGGAAGAACCGCGCGTAGGAGGAGGCTGCGAGCAACCGCAGTCCCTTTTGTTATAGGGAGGCCGTAGGATGAGATGGTATAAACGGCTTTATCTGGGGCCGAACGCGGCCTGCAATATCGGGAAGATACGCAGGAAGGCGGAGGAGGGCAGGCGGCAGCCCGGGGTGTATTACATTACACTGGCCAGTACGCCGGGAAATCTGCTGGATATCTTTCACGATATCATGCTCGCGCAACCCCTGTTCGCCGAGGTGCAGCGGCTCGATATCGTGGGCGTCGCGATCGGACAGCAGGAGGCGTACCGTCTGGCGGAGCGCATCGTGTTTGAGCTCTATCAGGAGACCGGGGCCTTTGATGTGGCGTCGTATTTTCAGGAGGATGACTTTTGTTAATTTTAAAGATATTGGGAATCCTGATACTGAGCATACTGGCGCTGATTCTGCTGATTCTCTGCGCGCTGCTGTTTGCACCGGTGACTTACCGCCTGCGGCTGGAAAAGCAGGAAAGAGCGGAGGTCACGGCGAGAGTCGGCTGGCTGCTGCACTTTGTGTGTGTTCGCTACCGGCGGCTGTACCCGGGTGAAGACGGCGGGTTGTTTCAGGATCTGCAGGTAAAGATTCTTGGATTCAGAGTCCTGAGGCCTTTCGCTCAGAAGGAAGAGAAAC
>JAJBTX010000023.1 GCA_020860645.1 Lachnospiraceae bacterium
TTTCCAGAGCAATCTCCACATTATACTCATTATTCAGGCGATATTTCAGGACGTCGAACTGCAGCACGCCCACGACGCCGACGATGATCTCCTCCATGCCGGTGTTGTACTCCTGAAAAATCTGAATCGCGCCCTCCTGGGCAATCTGCTCAATGCCCTTGACGAACTGCTTGCGCTTCATCGTGTCCAGCTGGCGCACGCGCGCGAAGTGCTCCGGCGCGAAGGTCGGGATGCCCTCATACTCAATCCGACGGCCCGGCATACAGACCGTATCGCCGATGGAGAAAATGCCCGGGTCAAAGAGGCCGATGATGTCACCCGCATAGGCTTCATCCACGATCTTGCGCTCCTGCGCCATCATCTGCTGCGGCTGGGAGAGGCGTATTTTTTTATTTTCCTGCACATGCGTGACCTCCATGCCCGCCTCGAATTTGCCGGAGCAGACGCGCAGGAAGGCGATGCGGTCGCGATGCGCCTTGTTCATATTCGCCTGAATCTTGAAGATAAAGCCGGAGAATGGTTCCTCCACCGGGTCAATGAGGCCAACGTCTGCCTGCCGTGGCAGGGGCGGGCTTGTCATCTTCAGGAAATGCTTCAGGAAAATCTCGACGCCAAAATTAGTCAGGGCGGAGCCGAAGAAAACCGGCGAAAGCTCACCCCGGTCAACCAGCGACTGGTCAAACTCCGCGCTCGCGCCGTCGAGCAGCTCGATCTCCTCCTCCAGCTTCTCCCTCTGTCCGAGGAGCAGCACATCTCCCGCCTCGTCGAGAGAAAGCACGAGATCCTCGCCCTCCTTCGTCCCCTTCTCCGTATCGGAAAAGACGTGAATTTTCTGTCCGGCACGGTCGTAGACGCCCTTGAACTCCTTGCCGGAGCCGATCGGCCAGTTAATCGGGCAGGTCGCGATGCCGAGCTCCTTCTCGATGTCGTCCAGAAGGTCAAAGGTGTCCATCGCGTCACGGTCCATCTTGTTGATAAAGGTAAAGATCGGGATATGCCGCATGACGCAGACCTTGAAAAGCTTCCGCGTCTGCGCCTCGACGCCCTTCGAGCCGTCGATGACCATGACTGCGGAGTCCGCCGCCATCAGCGTGCGGTAGGTATCCTCCGAGAAATCCTGGTGTCCCGGCGTGTCCAGAATATTGATGCAATAATCGTCATAATGAAACTGCAGCACCGACGAGGTGACCGAGATTCCTCTCTCCTTTTCGATCTCCATCCAGTCTGACACCGCGTGCCGCGCAGTCGCCTTCCCCTTGACGGAGCCCGCCAGATTGATCGCGCCGCCATATAATAAGAATTTCTCCGTCAGCGTCGTCTTTCCCGCGTCCGGGTGCGAGATAATCGCAAAGGTCCGCCGCTTCTCTATCTCTTTTCGCAAGTCTGCCACGTAAACTTCCTCCTGCCATAAAACGCTTTTCCTATCTTATCACAGTTCTTTTCAAATTAACAGACAGAAAAAAGAAAAATGGCTCTCCCGATTCCGTTGAAATCGAATCCTTCGTCCTGTATAATAAGTATATATTTTACAGCAGGAAAGCAAAGGGGAAATCACATGAACAAGCAGCAGCTGGCTTCAAAGATCTGGGAATCAGCAAACAAAATGCGTTCCAAGATTGAGGCCAATGAATACAAGGACTATATACTCGGCTTCATTTTCTATAAATTTCTTTCCGACAAGGAAGTCAAGTACCTCCGGGAGAATGACTGGACAGAGGAATACCTGCCGGAATTGACGGAAGAGGACGCGGAGACCGTCGAATCCGTCCAGAAAAATATCGGCTATTTCATCTCCTATGACAATCTCTTCTCCACCTGGCTCGCGCAGGGCAGTGATTTCTCCGCGAGCAATGTCACCGACGCACTTTCCGCCTTCAACCGGAATATCAACCCCACCCACAAAAAGGTGTTTGAGGGGATCTTCCGGACTCTGGAAACGGGGCTTTCCAGGCTGGGCGAGACTTCCGGCGCCAGAACGCGAACAATCCGCGATCTAATCTATCTGATCAAAGACATTCCGATGGACGGGAAGCAGGATTATGATGTTCTCGGTTTTATTTATGAATATTTGCTCGAAAAATTTGCTTCAAACGCAGGGAAAAAGGCCGGAGAGTTTTACACGCCGCATGAGGTTTCCCTGCTCATGTCGGAGATTGTCGCCAATCATCTGAAGGATCGCACTGAAATCAAGATATATGATCCCACGAGCGGTTCCGGTTCTCTCCTGATTAATATAGGCAAAAGCGCTGCCCGATACATGGGGAGTAATAACCATATCAAATATTACGCACAGGAGTGGAAAGAAAATACCTATAATCTGACCCGTATGAACCTGGTCATGCGCGATATCCTGCCGGATAATATTGTCACGCGAAACGGTGACACCCTGGAGGAGGACTGGCCTTATTTTGAAGACAATGATCCATTAAACACCTATGAATTTCTCCCAGTAGACGCTGTCGTCTCCAATCCGCCCTATTCGCAGCCTTGGAATCCGGCGGACAAGGAGAACGACCCCAGATACGCCCGCTATGGGATTGCGCCGAAAGGAAAGGCCGACTATGCGTTCCTGCTCCACGACCTGTATCATCTGAAGCCGGACGGCATTATGACGATCGTTCTGCCCCACGGCGTTCTCTTCCGCGGCGGCGAGGAGGGAACGATCCGCCGAAACCTGATTGAGAACAACAACATTGATACGATCATCGGCCTGCCGACCAATATTTTCTTTGGCACCGGCATTCCTACAATTATCATGGTTCTCAAAAAAAGGCGCGACGATACTGATGTGCTGATCATCGACGCCTCCAAGGGCTTTGAAAAGCGCGGTAAGAACAATGTTCTGCGCGCCTGCGACATCAAAAAGATCGTGGACGTTGTCACCGCCCGCGCGACGGTGAGCAGGTTCTCCAGGCTGGTTACAATAGACGAAATCCGGAGCAATGACTATAACCTGAACATTCCCCGCTATGTGGATTCCTCGGAGAAGGCCGAGAGCTGGGATATCTATTCCTCCATGTTCGGCGGCATTCCGGAGAGCGAGCTCGACGATCTGCAGGAATACTGGGATGCGTTCCCCGGTTTGAAGGACAGCCTTTTCCGCCCTCTCAACAGTCATTGCCGCGCCCTGCAGGTGGAGGATTTGAAGGAAGCCCTGCAGAGTCACCCGGATATGACCGCCTTCATCGGCAGATACACGGCCGCCTTTGACAGTTTCGGCGACTTTCTGGACAGGGAACTGATCGGGAAAATGCAGACAGTCAATATCGCGCAGGCCGAGGCCGCCTTAAGCGACAATATCTTTTCCCGCATGGAGGCTGTCCCGCTGATTGACCGCTACAGCGCCTACCAGCTTCTGGACCAAATATGGCAGTCCGTCTCCATCGATCTCGAGGTGATTCAAACGGAAGGCTTTGCGGCGACGAAACAGGTCGATCCCCACATGGTTCTGAAAAAGAAAAATAATAAAGAGGAAGAAGTGCAGGAAGGCTGGGTGGGCCATGTGCTGCCCTTTGATCTGGTGGAGGCCGCGCTGCTTCCCGAAGACCGTGCTGCCCTGAAAAATAAAGAAGATCGCCTTGCCGAAATCGCGGGCGAGAGAGAAAGCCTGCTGGATGAGCTGAATGACGAGGATCGGGAGCAGCCCTTTGTGGAGGAAGACGCTTTTGTAGCCGCGGAGCTGAAGAAGGCGATCAAGGCAAAGGAAGTAGAGCCGGAGATACTCGCCATTCTCCGGAAGGCGGACGCTCTCTTCACCGAAGAGAAGGAACTCAAAAAGCAAATCAAAACAGACGAAGCGGAGCTGCACCTGAAGACCAAAAATGTGATCGAAAACCTCACGGATGAACAGGTGCTTGATCTCCTCCGCCAGAAATGGATCATTCCTCTGGTAGAGAGCATTCTGAGTCTGCCGCAGACAGTCATCAGCGATTTCGTGACGAAGCTGGAGGCTCTCTGCAGCAAGTACGATACCACGTTTTCAGATCTGGAAGAGGAAATTTCTGGCACGGAGAAGACGTTGATCGGGCTGCTGGATGAACTGCAGGGCAGCGAATTTGACATGAAAGGACTTGCAGAGCTGAAAGCACTGCTCGGCGGTGAATAAGTTTGAAACTGGAACGTGGCGGTTAGAAAGCAAAAAGGGTATAGCAAACAAAC